>NZ_DGNK01000029.1:0-69275 GCF_002388935.1 Hyphomonas sp. UBA4494 | reverse complement strand
CCGAAGATACCTGCGCAGGCAGGTATCCATCTCCTGAAGCTGCCTCATGCACATGGGGAGGCGTTCCGAGATGGACCCCTGCCTACGCAGGGGTCATCGGGGGGGGGGAGGAGTGGTCTCTCTGCGACGAACCGTATCCTCGGCGCATGCCGGCGTCTCCTGCCGAAGCCAGCCGGACGAGACTCCGGCATGCGCCGGAGAGGCGGGGAGAGGAGGCCGAAATGTGGGAACGCTTCAGCGCTTGGAAAGGCAGCCTAGGCCGCGAACATTTCCGGGTCGCTGTCGGGGTGGTCAAAGCTCATTGCGCGATTCTTGCCGAAGCGTTTGGCGGCGTAGAGCCCCTTGTCGGCGCGCGATAGCAGGGTCGAGATTTCGCGGCTGTCATGGTCCTTGCAATAGCCGAGGCTGATCGTGACGGTCAGCTCACCTATCGGAGTCTGGATCGGTTCGGCGGCCACATCCCGCACCAGCCGACCGAGCGCGCGATAGGCCACGACCTCGCTGGAGAACATGCCCGCAATGGAAAACTCTTCCCCGCCCAGACGGGCGACGAGGCAATCCTCTGGCACTTTTGCGTTCAGCCTGACCGCGATCTCTCGCAGGACATGGTCGCCCACATCATGGCCGTGGGAATCATTCACCCGCTTGAAATTGTCGATGTCGGCAATGGCACAGAAGAAGGGCCGCCCGACGAAATGTGCGCGGGTCTGGAGCTGGCGCGCAGCCTCGAAAAAGGCGCGCCGATTGGGCAGGCCGGTCAGCTCGTCCTTGTGCGCGATCTTGTAATTCTGTTCTGCCAGGCGATAGACCCTGAGCCGGGTACGCAACATGATGAAGCTGAGCGTGGGGCAAATGATCAGGGGCAGGATCGTGGCAAATGCCATCGCCGCCGGGCCGCTGATCGAGCCATAGGCCTGGATCCAGAGATAGACGGGCGTGACAACGCACATCAAGACCAGAAGCGTGACCAGCACGCCGAGCCGTATGGCCCAGGCAATATTTCTATCAGGCATCCGCAACAGCGCCCCTCCCACACGAGACCTTTCGCAGAACGCTGTTAAGATTGCCGCTCACTGGGCGCGTAAATCGCGCCGGTCCCGTTAAGACCCTGCTAAGCAACAGGATGTGGGCGGACAAAAAAGACCGGCCCTGTTGGGGGGCCGGTCTGTTGTCGTTATTACAGGGGGGCTCAGCGCACCGCGCGGCGTGGCTTGTTGGCCACGCTGGTGACGTGCTCGGACACTGCCGGAATAAGGCGCGGGCCATTATGGGAGCGGCGGCCCATGAAGTTCAGGGCCGCGCGTTTGGCGACTTGCCCAGCGCCAGCCGTGAGGGCGGCGGTTGCGGCGGCGATGGCGGCTTGTTTCCAGAGTTTCATGGGCGAGCTCCTTGTGCGTTATGGGATTACCCTATCAATGCGCGCGACCGCCTGCCGGTTCCGTGATATCACCTAGCGACGGCCCAGCACGGGCGGCATCATGCGGCGTGTGCGCAGGGCATGGGCGACGTCCGAGAGCGCGGGCGCATCGGGCGCGCGGTCAAACTCGCTATCGCCGAGACGCGCATGGCGCAGGCCCTGTCGCAGGAAGGTTTCTTTCGGGTGCATTGCGGCCGCGTCGGCGGCTCGGCGCATGGTTTTGGAAAGATTCATATCGTGTCTCCCTTGCTTTGTGGTGCGAGGGCGGGCGGAGGCCCGCCATGAAGGACGTATAGCACAGGAGGCGCAGCGACTTGAGTGAAACCCTTGTCAGGATGGCGCGCACGAAAAAGGGCCGCATAGGCTGCGGCCCCTGTTTCATCTGTTGGTCTGGCCTATCAGTGCGCGGTGACCGGATCGCCATGGGGGCTGGAGACGCCCTTGTGCTGGCGGAATTGGCTGGATGTGTCTGCGCCGTTCGTGGCTTGGGTATTGCTTTCATCCTGGCGGCGCTCGCGGAGGAATTTGCGGCCGTATTTCTGGCCGGCAAAGGCGGCCCCTGCAGCGCTCAGGACTCCGGCAGCGATCATCAATTGGTTGCGGCGTTTCATAGGTGGGTCTCCTGTGGTTCGCGTTATTCATGCGCGGCAGAATTGCCATCGCATTCCCCCAATCAATGCGTGGCCCCGGCCCCCTGTTCCGTTACATACCTGCAAGGCGCTTCCCTTCCGGGCGCGTGGACGCTAAAGCCCACCTCATGAGCCTGAAGACCCGTATCATTCCTTGTCTCGACGTGAAGGACGGGCGCACCGTCAAGGGCGTCAATTTCGTTGACCTGAAAGACGCGGGCGACCCCGTGGCGCTGGCGAAAGCCTATGATGCGCAGGGGGCGGACGAGCTGTGCTTTCTCGACATTTCCGCCACGCATGAGGGCCGGGGCACGCTGATGGACATTGTTTCGGCAACAGCGGAGCAATGTTTCATGCCGCTGACCGTGGGCGGCGGGGTGCGCAGCGCGGAAGACCTGGTGGCCCTGTTGCGTGCGGGCGCCGACAAGGTGGCGATCAATTCCGCCGCCGTGGCCGACCCTGGCGTGATCGCGCGCTGCGCAGCGAAAGCGGGAAGCCAGGCGGTCGTCGTGGCAATTGATGCGCGCGCCGTGGGCGACCATTGGGAAATCTTCACGCATGGCGGGCGCAAAGAGACCGGCATTGACGCGGTGGCCTTTGCCAGGGAAGCCGAGGCGCGCGGGGCCGGGGAAATCCTGCTGACCAGCATGGATCGGGACGGCACCAAATCCGGATACGACCTGCCCCTGTTGAAAGCAATCACCGGCGCGGTGAACATTCCCGTCATCGCCAGTGGCGGGGCAGGCAAGGTGGAAGACCTCGCCCCCGCCGTGATCGAGGGCGGGGCGACGGCGGTGTTGGCTGCCTCGATCTTCCATTTCGGCGAAGCGACGATTGCCGAGGCCCGCGCCGCACTGGCCGCAGCCGGAGCGCCTGTCCGCCCCCTCTGACGAAATCGTCACAAAGCCTTCAATTGAGATATGGCCGCATTGGCGTAGGCTGGCCTCCTTATACAAACAGGAGGGAGCGATCATGAAAGGCCATTGTCTATGCGGCGCGGTGACGATCACGGTGCCGGACATCAACGAGGTGGCAGTTTGCCATTGCGCGACGTGCCGACGCTGGGGCGGCGGGCCGCTGTTCACGGTCGACCATGACGGCAAGCTGGAGATCGAAGGCGAGGACCATATCGCCGACTACCAGTCCTCGGACTGGGCCGAGCGGGCCTTCTGCAAGACCTGTGGCAGCCATCTCTACTACCACCTCAAATTCCACGACCATTTCGCCCTGTCGGCCGGCCTGTTTCAGGAGGCCGACCTGTCAAAGCTGTCGCAGCAGATCTTCATCGACGAGAAAGCCGCCTATTATGATCTGGCCAATGACACGCCGATGCTGACGGGCGAAGAAGCCTTTGCCGCGTTTGAGGCCGCAAATGGCGAGAGCGACTAGTCGGTAAAGGCCGGCTTGCGTTTCTGCATTTCCGCAAATACCGCTTCCATCTGATTCGGTGTACGGATGATCTTGTCCTGCTCGACCGATTCCGCCATCAGGAGTTCGGCGTCGGTGGCATCCTGAATGGAATTGAAGATGCGTTTGGAGGCCTTGATCGCGTCCGGGTTCTTCAGCGCGATTTGCTTGGCGAGCGCCATCGCATCATCCAGCGGATTGTCGGAGACATGGGTGGCAAAACCCATTTCCTGCGCTTCGGTGCCGTTGAAGATCCGGTTCGTATAGGTCAGTTCGCGCAGCACATCGTCACGGACATTGCCGCGCCAGAGCGGGAAACCCGCCATGTCGGGCACGAGGCCCCATTTCAGTTCCATGATGGCGCAACGTGTGTCTGGATGGACAAAGCGAATATCGGCGCCGGAGAGAATCTGGAAGCCGCCCCCAAAGGCCACACCATGCGCAGCGGCGATGACCGGCGCCGGAATCTCACGCCAGCCCCAGGCGACATATTGCGCGCGATTGGCGATGCCGTGCGTGCGGTCGGACAAGGTGTTCTTGCTGCCGGTGACGCTCTTGGACTCGTCGCTGCCGGAATCGCTGCCGAGGCTGGACAGGTCCAGCCCGGCGCAGAAGGCGCGGCCTTCACCTGAGACGACCACGGCGCGCAGGCCCTTTGTCTCTTTCAGCTGGGCAATCGCCTCATTGATGCCGTCAAACATGGCGGGGTCGAGGGCGTTCATCTTGTCAATGCGGATGAAGCGAACGTCGGCGATGCCGTCGTCCAGCATGGTAATGGAGACCCGGTCTTTCATGACATTCTTCCTGATCTGGTGGCGTTTCCTGAGGTTAAAGTGCGCCAGTAAGGCCTCGCGTCAAGCGCCCGCGCTTCCTCACGTCGCGTAAGTGCGCTAAGCCAAGGCCATGACAGATCTCGGCTCCCCTGACCGCCTGGCTGCGGCTCTCGCCCATCTTGGCACCACGATCGACGCGCGCGCGAAAGAGGGCGATGCCTCCAACTCGTGGACCGCGAAACTACTGTCCAAAGGGCCGGAAGCTTGCGCGGAGAAGGTGCATGAAGAAGGCATGGAACTGGCCGAAGCGGTGCGCCGCGAGAGCGATGCGCATGTGGCGAGCGAAGCGGCTGATGTGCTGTATCACGCCTTCGTCGCGCTGAGATCGCGGGGCGTCAGTCTGGATGCTGTGGCGGCTGCGCTGGAAAAGCGGCAGGGCACCAGCGGGATTGACGAGAAGGCAGGGCGGGCGGATGAGTGACCTCTTCGAATACGACCCCGAGACACGCACGCTCCGCTTCCTGCATCCGTATGCCGAAACCGTACTCAGCGGCTGGCTGACACGCGGCAAGTTCGGCGACTATCTGGATGACATCCTGCTGCTGAACGACTCCCTTGCGCGTCTCTTGCAGGATCTTTCTGTCGCCTTGCCAAAACTGTCCAAGCCAACACGGCCCCAGGAAGGTATCCGGCAGGACCCGGCGCTTCTGTTCGCCATCGGTGATCGGATCGCCAGTCATGGCGATACGATAGGCTGGTGGCAGAAATCGCCTGACGAACAACGGACATTCATTAGCTCTGTTGTCGCTGCACCGCATGTCTTCTGCGAGGAGGACATCGACCTCATTCTGCAGAGTATCGATAACGCCGCCACAGAGCGAGGCGGCTTGTGAAACAGGCCAGCCCGGAGCAGGGCTAGATCACCCGCTCCAAATAGATCACTTCCTTCTCACCTCACAGCCGAACGTCTCATAGCGGGTCGAGAAAAGCGCAAAGGCACGCTCCGCAGGACTGTCCACGGGCAATTCAAAGCGCATGCCGGATCCACATGATCGCCGGCACCCAGACCGTGGCGTAACCAATTGCCGTTGCAAGATACTCGGTCCAAGGGGTGTTCTTGTCGAACAGGCCTCCCAAAGCGGAACCAAATATCATGTCAGCTCCGCCAAGCAGTGCTATCATAGCCCCAGCAAAGGCGCCGATCCCGACAGCATCGAGAATGTCGGCGCCACTGAACCCATTCAGGACAGCATAGCCGAGGCCCAGAAGTGCGCAAACACCGATGAGGATGAATGGCAACGCAGCCCCTAGCAGGAAACTCTTGAGAAGAGAGACTCGCGTGCTGCGCACTCTTAAACCTCTTTAGGGGCTTTCAGGCGGCGTTTGGTTTGGTGGGTATCGGCTTTGTCGCCCGTGGGTTTTTCGCCGCGCATATAGTGGCGCTGCCAGCGTTCCTTCATGGCGTTTTCTTCGCCTGTCTTCAGGCGCTTGTTGAAGTCTGACCGGCTTTCGGTCCAGGCATTATATTCCTTCACCAATTCCGTGTTCGAGCGCAGCAGCTTCCGCTCCGGTTCGATCTCTTCCAGCTTCTTGTGCTCCATCAGCGTGATGAAGGCGAAGGGCTCGTCCTTTTCGAAGATCACTTCGCCGGGGCGCGTCATCTGCCAGTTCATTGTGAACGGGAAGGGCAGCCAGTCGGTCTCGACCAGGCCCGTCAGCGGATAGATGCCATCCTTTGGCCAGTTTGGCGGACCCGTGACCCAGACGCCCCAACCGGGCGGCGTGCGGAACAGATGGCCGGTATGGAAGGTGACGATGCCGCGCATGAAATGCGCATCGGCAAAGCTGGAAATTGCGTTCGGGTCGCCGCGCGTCAGGATCTGGATGTCTTCATTGCGCGTGCCGCCATTCCATTTGATCTTGATGTCCATCGGGCAGAGCAATTCCCAGCCGGTGGAATTGGCCATGGTCAGCGGCAGGCAGCGATAGGGATGGCGATCTGTGAAGGCGTCCATCCAGTCGCGATTGGAGCGCGCGGGCACCATTTGTGGCGCGACGTCGTAGATCTTGTAGCAATCGAGATGCATGAAGCGGTATCCAGAGCAGTGCTTGACGGGAGGCTAAAGTCTTGGCCCAAAGGACGCCATGACCGCAACCCCTGATGATCTCTTTGCCTATCTGGATGAATTGGGCGTCGCCCATACAACACATTGGCACGATGCCGTGTTTACGGTGGATGAGGGGCGGGAGTTGAAAGCCTCCATGCCCGGCGGACACACCAAGAACCTGTTCCTGACCGACAAGGATGGCGCCATCATCCTGATCGCGGCGGAGGCACATTCAGAGCTCAAGCTGAACCGGCTTCATCGCCTGATCGGCACGCGGCGGCTGTCGTTTGGTTCACCCGATCTGATGGAGGAAGTGCTGGGCGTGACACCGGGATCGGTGACGGCATTTGCCCTGATGAATGATACAAGCGGGCGCGTGCGTTTCCTGGTCGATGCCGCGCTGCTGGATCACGATCCGGTAAACTTTCACCCGCTGACCAATACCGGGACCACGGCGATTGCGCGGGATGATCTGGAGCGGTTTGCCCGCGCGACGGGGCATGGGTTTGAAGTGGTGGACTTTACCCAATTGCTGGACGAAGTCTGAAAAAGGGCAGGCCTGAAACAGGGAGGGGCCGCCCATGACAGGCGACCCCGGGGATTGACCTTTGGAACAGTCAGGAAGTTGACTATTCAAACGTATATTTGAACCGCACACCGATCGAACGCGGCGCGCCGACATGGGTGTAGTAGGTCCGTTGATAGACCGGGCCGCCCGCATCATCAGACAGAACCTGATTGTAGAGATTCGTGCCGACGACGCCGGTCTCGTAGAACTCGTCAAAGAGGTTGTTGACGAAGAAGGTCGCCTGCCAGTCGCCCGTGTCATATACGGCAGAGACATTGGCCAGCCCGAAGGAATCGAGCGTCAAACCATCGCCGAGGCCACCCGTGCGGCTGAGCACATCGCCCTGCCATGTGTAGCCGGCATTGAAGGCAACTTCCGCGCCATTTTCGAGCGGCATGACATAGGTGCCGAAGACTGCGAACTGATCTTCCGGAGAGCCGGGCAGGCGGTCGCCGTCGCTGCCGTCCAGCAAGACCGATCCGAAGCCCGGAGGCGAGATCGTGCCGACAAGGCCCGGTGCATCCGCGGTGAGCGTTGCTTCGGAATGACTATAGCTGCCGCGTACGGAGAGGTTCTCATTGACTGCCCAGGCGCCATTGACCTCAAAGCCTTTGGACTCCGCGCCTTCGGCATTGACCGTGATCGGAATGGACGCGTTGATTGTGGCAGAACTCAGCTGCGGATCGGTCCATTCGATATAGTAGACTGCGCCGTTCAGGGTGACCCGCCCATCCATCAGGGTCGACTTGAAGCCAAGCTCGTAATTGGTGGTCGTGTCAGGACCGAATTGCGATTCGTCCCGCGTGGAAACGTCGCCAGCCCCCGGACCGAATTGCTGTCCCGGTAGCAGTGCACATGCGCCTTGCTGGTTGTTGGTCGGATCATAGGCCGGGCAAACGCCAATGCCGTTCGAGTTACCAATCCGGTAGCCTTCGCTGACCGTGAAGTAGCCGAGGACATCATCCGTCACCTGATAAGAGGTGTTGAACTTAAACAGGGTGCCATCATCAGACTGGCTGGTCCGCTCTGTGCCATTCGGGCTGCCGGCTGCGAAGTCAGACTTCAGGCTGTCTTCCATATCGCTGATGCCAACGGGCTGGAGATAGTTCGGACCGCTATCGAAGAGCGGGAAATCGACATCGCTGAACGATTCCAGATCATACTCATAATAGCGCCCCCCGACCGTGACGGTCCAGCGGTCGGTGATGTCAAATCCAACTTCCCCAAACAGCGCTGCTTCCTCCAGTGAAGAATAGAACTGGGAATAGTATTCTAGGTCATCCGGGCGGTCGAAGCCGACATAGTCCGCATATCCCGGCGTGTATTCCTGGGAATAAGAGGTCACATCGGAATTGTTGTAGAACGCACCGACGATCCAGTTGAACCGGCTGTCAGTCGTCGAAACGAGACGGACTTCCTGGTTGAATGTGTTTTCGCGGCCCTTCTCATGCGTGAAGGAGGTGAAGGTCGGGAACAGTTCATAGCTGTATTCGAGCGAGATCAGGAGGTCGGTCTGGTCGCGCTGGCCATTGTCGTCGAACCGGGAATAGCCGGTGGCGGAGGTCAGCTCCGCAAAGCCGAGATCGGCTGTCAGCTCAAGCGCCAGCAACTGGTTGGTAATCTCGTTCGGTTCTTCGACACGTTTGGCCAGTTCGTATTTCCCGGTCTGGAGCGTGTTGCGCCAGCTGGAGCCCTGACGGCCATCGATTTCGGACTTCTGGTAATAATAGGTCGCCGTCCCATCGAGCCACTCAGTTGGCTCCCAGCGCGCAGCGAGACGGCCAGAAACGGTCCGCTCGCCATTCGCATCCGTGACGCCGCGCAAATTGGACGCAACATCAGCCGGGTCAGAAAAGTCCGGGTCCGGATCAGATACACCGATTTCCTGCACGATGTATGGATAGTCGATGAAACCGGAATCGTCTTCGTAGTCGACCGAGCCACGGATCGCAAAGTTTGGCGCAAACGTCTTGTTGAAGGTCAAGCCGGTTTCATAGCTGAGCGATGCTGCTTCGGAATATTTTGAGAATTCCGACCGCACTTCCAGTAGGTCGCCATCAAAATCCGGCTTGTTCGGGATGTAACGGATTGCGCCGCCAAGCGTACCGGCGCCGTAAAGTGTGCCTTGTGGCCCAAGCAGGACTTCCACGCGCTGAAGGTCATTCAGCTTGAGATCCACAAAAAGCGGGATCTCGCCGAGATAGGTGGCAACCGTGCCGCCGCCATCATTGTTGCCGTCACCGGAGCCGAGGCCATCTGCATTCAGACCACGAACAATAACGGGGTTGCCCTGACGGCCACCGCGATCAACGACGTTGATACCCGGTACATAAGCCAGCACATCTGCCAGTTCGTCAAAGCCTTGCTCTTCGATCTGCTCGCCGCCAAGGGCCGCGATGTTCAGCGGGATATCCTGGACGCTTTCGGCGCGGCGGGTGGCGGTGACCGTAATGGTCTGGGCGCGCAATTCGCTGTCGCTGGACGGTTCTTCCTGGGCGCTGGCACCCATGGCAAGGCCTGTCGCAAGCACGACAAGACTGGTCTGCCGTAGTAGACTGGATTTAGACATTTGTAGAAACTCCTATAGTTCCTACCTCACCTCCAACATTAGGAAGCAGGGAAGAATTTGGCACAAGCGACCGTCCCACACGGCAGCACATTTATGTCCTTGGCGTAATATTTTTGGCACAGAATTGCGCCTATACGGCTCAGTTGTAGAATGAAGGAACAATGCACTGACCAAAAATTGGGCATCTTCGGCAAATATTGGGCTACTGGACCGGGCGGCGAGCCATCTGGAAAAGAAGGCTTACAGGCATGCGCATGCCGACTGCATGGAGGCGCTGAAACGCGACCCCGGCGAGCCGCGCGCGTATTATCTACTGGGCATCCTGACCGCGGATCACGCCAATCATGCCAAGGCCATAGACCTGTTTGATCGTGCGCTGACACTCAGCCCACAGCACCCTGAAGTGCTCGCCCAAAAAGCGCGCAGTGAAATGGCACTTCTCAGGCGCGAATCGGCTGTACGGTCTGCGGATGCCGCCGCCGCGCTTGCGCCAGACGACGCCTTGACGCTCGACACGCTGGGGGTCGTCTACAGCCGCGCCGGACTGCATGACCGTTCTCTGGAATTCTACAAGCGGGCCACGGCGACCGCCCCAGATGTCTCTGCCTACCATTACAATCTCGGAGCGGCGCTTCAGTTTGTCGGACACATGGACGAAGCGCGGGAAGCTTATCGCAGATGCTTAATGCTGGATCCGGGCGAGACCCGCGCTCTGGCCGCAATCGTCCAGATCACGAAGCAGACCGAGGCCGACAACCAGATTGCCGAATTGAAAGCTGTGTTTCCCTCGGTCGCCCATAAAGCCGATGACGCGCTCCGCGTCGGCCATGCCCTCGCCAAGGCCTATGAAGATTTGAACCAACCAGCCGAAGCGATGGGCTGGCTGGCCAAAGCCAAATCAGCCAAATGGGCCGCTGTGCAGCACGATGCGGCGTTTGATGACGCCATTTTCGACGCGGCGAAAGCGACGACACAGCTGCCGCTGATGGGTGGCCATACCAGCGCGCAACCCATTTTCATTGTCGGCATGCCCCGGACGGGAACCACCCTGATCGACCGGATCCTGTCGAGCCATAGCGAGGTGACTTCGGCCGGAGAACTCGCCGATTTCGGGATCAGCCTGAAACACCTGTCAGGCACCCGATCAAAATACGTGCTGGATGTCGAAACGCTGGCGGCGGCCGGGCAAGTGGACCTTGCCGAGCTTGGCCGGATGTACATGCAACGCGTCGACGCCACGCTCGGCCTGAATGGGCGGTTCATCGACAAGCTGCCACTGAATGCGATTTACGCCCCCATCATTTTGGCGGCCCTGCCGGAAGCGCGGATCATCTGCCTCAGGCGGCATCCGGCGGACACAGTGCTCAGCAATTACAGGCAATTGTTTGCGACGCAGTTTCCCTATTACGACTACGCCCTGAACCTTGAAACCACGGCGCACTATTATGTCGGCTTTGACCGCATGATCCGGCATTTCAGCGAGACGCTTCCGGCAGGCCGGTTCACACAGGTTCATTATGAAGACGTGGTGGGCGACATCGAGGCCCAGACACGGAGACTGCTGGAGTTCTGCGGCCTGCCATTTGAGGCCCAATGCCTGGAATTTCACCAGAATGCCGCGCCGGTTGCGACCGCCAGTTCCGCGCAGGTGCGCGAGCCGCTCTATACCCGGGCGCTGGCCCGATGGAAGCGGTACGAGGCGCAGCTCACCCCGGCGCTCGATATATTGGAAGCGGCTGGCTGCATCGATGCCGCAGAGCGGGATATCCCCTAGGGCAATGCTGGCCATTCCAGCCCGACGCATTAGTGTCTTCCCGATAAGAGGGAGTCACCGCCATGAAACACCGCCGCCTTGGCAAGAGCGCCATTTACGTATCCGACATCTGCATGGGCACGATGACTTTCGGCGCCCAAACGGACGAAGCCGAAGCCCACAAGATTCTTGATGCCTGTTTCGAGGCTGGGATCAATTTCTATGACACCGCCGAGAACTACCCGGTGCCGCCAAAGCTTGAATGGGCTGGGCGGACCGAGGAAATCTTTGGCCGCTGGATGAAGACCAAAGACCGCGACCGCCTCATCGTGGCGACGAAGGTGTGCGGGCCGTCGCATGGCTGGATCAAGGGATCGCAGCGCGGCGAGATGACGGCGCTGGACCGGCATAATATCCGACGCGCCATCGATGCCAGCCTGACCCGGTTGCAAACCGACTATGTGGATCTCTACCAGACCCATTGGCCAGATCATGGCACGGACTTCGACGAAACGATGGAGACCCTTGATGATCTCGTTCGCGAAGGAAAAGTGCGCATCGTCGGCTGTAGCAATGAAGATGCCTGGGGCCTGATGAAGAGTATCGAGAGCTCCAACCGGCTCGGTACGGTGCGTTATCACACGATTCAGAACAATTTCAGCCTGAACAATCGCCGCTTTGAAGATGCATTGGCCAAAGTGTGTCGCCGCGAAGGTGTCAGCCTTATCCCTTATTCGCCGTTGGCAGGGGGCGTCTTGTCCGGCAAGTATCAGGATGGTGCCCTGCCCGAAGGCGCGCGTTTCTCAGCCTATTTGCAACATGGCGGGCGTCAGACCTTAATGGCCGGGCGGTTCGTCAACGAAAAGTCGCTGGAATCCACGCGGCGCTTCATGGACATCGCGAAGGATGCGGGCATGGCACCCGTGACGCTGGCCACAGCATGGTCGAAACAACATGATTTCGTCGCCTCCACCGTTGTCGGCGTGTCGAAATTCGATCAGTTGGCCGACATTCTCGCAGCCGCAGACCTGGAACTCTCCGCAGACGTGATGGAGGCGTGCGATGCCGTCACCAAAGACCAGATGTATCCAATGGGCTAGGGCCCGCAAATGAAATGAGCCCCCACCCGCTTCTGCGTCGGATGGAGGCTCGTCCTTTGTTTCCCACCAAAGCTCGTGGGATCTATTCGGGGCTTGGCCGCGCGCTTGCGAGAACTTCGCGCTTGCCGGCATGGTTCGGCGCAGAGATCGCGCCTTCTTCTTCGAGGCGATCGATTACGCCTGCAGCCTTGTTGTAGCCAATCTTGAGGCGGCGCTGCAGATAGGAGGTCGAGGCGCGCTGGTCGCGAACGACGATGGCAAGCGCCTGGGAATAGAGATCGTCGTCTTCGTCGCCGGTGCTCGTCCCGAGCATGGCATCCATGACGGCAGACCCCGTGGAGCCATCTTCGGGCGCTTCGAGCACGTCCATGACATAGTCGGGCTCGCCTTGTTCCTTGAGCCAGTCAACAACCGAGCCGACTTCCTCATCTGACACGAACGGGCCATGAAGGCGCTGGGATTTCTTGCCGGGGGCCTGATAGAGCAGGTCGCCCATACCGAGCAGCTGTTCGGCGCCTTGTTCGCCCAGGATCGTCCGTGAGTCGATCTTGGTCGTGACCATATAGGAAATCCGTGTCGGGAAGTTCGCTTTGATCGTACCCGTAATAACGTCTACGGATGGTCTCTGTGTTGCCGTGATCAAGTGAATACCAGCCGCACGGGCCATCTGGGCGAGGCGCTGGACGCAGCCTTCAATTTCCTTGCCTGCGACCATCATCAGGTCGGCCATCTCGTCGATCACAACAACAATATTCGGAATATGATCCGTTGGCAGAGATTCCGTTTCGTAGATTGGCTTGCCGCGCTCATCGAATCCGGTCTGGACCTTGCGGACAAGTTCGTCGCCATTGGCACGGTACTTGGCGGCCTTGTCATTGAAGCCAGCGAGGTTACGGACGCCCGCTTTTGACATCAGCTCATAGCGGCCTTCCATCTCGCGGACGGTCCACTGCAGGGCGTTCACGGCTTTCTTCGGATCGGTCACAACCGGCGCAAGCAGGTGTGGAATGCCCTCATAGATCGACAGTTCGAGCATTTTCGGATCGATCATGATGAAACGGCACTGTTCCGGCGAGTGACGATAGAGCAGGGACAGGATCATTGCGTTGACGCCGACCGACTTGCCCGAACCCGTCGTACCCGCAATCAGCAAGTGAGGCATCTTGGAAAGGTCGACCACGGTTGGCACGCCGCCAATGTCTTCGCCGAGCGCCATTGGCAGGCTGGCCCGTGTGCCGACATAGGCTTCGGCCTGAAGCAGCGTGCGCAGGTAAACCGTGTCGCGGTCTTCGTTTGGCAGCTCGATGCCAATCGCATTCTTGCCGGGAACCACCGCCACACGGGCAGAGATCGCGCTCATCGAGCGGGCAATGTCATCCGCCAGGGAAATCACACGGGAAGATTTGACGCCCGGAGCTGGTTCCATTTCGAACAGTGTAATGACCGGGCCGGGACGCACTTCCTTGATGCGGCCGCGTACACCGAATTCCTTCAGGACGTCGGTCAGGCGCGCAGCCTTCTCGAGCAGTGCATCTTCGTCCACCGTATCGCCGCGCTCTTCCGGCATCTGGAGCAAGTCGATCGAGGGCAGGCGCGTGGACTTGCGGCGGCGGTCCGATTTCGTCACACGGGGTTGGCTTGGCAGTTTCGGCTTGGAGACGGGTACGGACAGGCGACGCGTTTGAATCGGCGCGATCCCGTCATCTTCGTCTTCATACATGTCTTCATCATCAAGTGACGTCTCGTCTTCCTCATCATAGACTTCGTCTTCGTCATCATAGTCGACATCATAGGGGTCTGCGTCGACATATTCGTCGTCGCCCTTGATGACGCGTGCGCGTCCCGTATCGTGATCTGCGTCCAGCTCTTCGTCATCCAGATCGCGCGGCTTCGGCTTGAGGAAGGACACAACCGAAACCAGGAACCCACCAATGCCGGTGGCCTGACGTGCTGCATGACGTCCGGACTTGGTTGCCGCCTGATGAAGGAGGTGTGCATCGCGGCGTCGGAAACCCAGTGCCGACAGGGCGGCCCAAGCGGAGGCCGCGCCCAGGACGGCGCCCGCCCATGTGTTCGGAGATGGCAGCAGCAGCGCGCGGAACGGCATGGAGGCATAATAGAAGAGCGCATCACCCACGACGCCGCCAAGACCCGCCGACAATGGCCAGCTTTCCGGCACAGGCCAGGCGGCAAAGAAGGCGGCCGACAGTGGAACGAAAGCGAGGCCCGTCATCCAGCGGCGCAAACGCGGAACGCCGATCAGCACGGTGCGCATGGCGCCGCCGATCATCATGGCAAGACCCGCTGCCCAGGCAGACCAGCCAAGCATTTGACGGGACAAGTCCGCGAAGATGGCACCAGGGCCACTGAACAGATTCTGGACTTCTGCATCGGTGGCGGCGTTCCAGCTCGGATCGCTTGGCATGTAGGACCCCACGCTACCACATATGAAGACGCCTATTCCGAATGCCGCTGCCCCTGTGAGAATCCGCCAGACCGGGTCGCTGACGCTCGGGATATCGTCTTCGGTATAAACATAGTCTGTCATGAGGTGGGGCTGCTCCACTTGTGTCGCGGGAGCCATCACTTTGACCCAATACGCTTAACGCCCGGCAAATGCCGGTAAAACTTCTGCAGGAAGGCTGTTAATCTTTTGGACCTCGCGAAAACGGGCTCAAAACGAGCAAACCGTCGCGATTTGATCTGAATCAGCCAGGCTGATCCCGTATCTGCACGCGTATGTATTCTCCGTAATATAAGGAACCAGAGCCTCCACGGCCTCATTGATTGCGTGAGACCAACACCAAAGGAGAGCTCGATATGAAACGCACACTGATTATCCCCGCAACCATCGCCCTGTTAACGGGTATGGCCGCAACCGCGCAGGAACCTAACACAACCGACATGGACGTTAACGCCTCCGCCGAAATGGAAGAAAGTTCTGATGTTCAAAACATTGACGAGCTGTCGATTGACGAATTGAACGCACTTCAACTGAAGGTTCTGAAAGATCCGGCGGCATCCGACGCCACCAGCGATGTCCTCTTCACTGTCCAGTCCGATATGGATGTACCTGAACAGGCTTCTGCTGAATCCGACGACACAATGGTGATGGCACAGGCTGACACGACCACGAACGCGGAAATGGAGGCTGAGCAGACGACCGGTGCCACAGAAACATATGATCCCGCTATTACCAATCCGGAACAGACAGGCCCGGCAGGCGACACGAAATCCTATGAGTGGGACGAGACGCAATCTGCTGACGTGACGGCTGATGGCTCCGCTGAAGCAAATATGGACGCTTCGGTAACCGCAGAAACTGATATGGAAGTAGAGCCCGAAATCGGTATGGGCGGCCCGGACTATGCGTCAGAGACCGAGGCCATGGCTGATCTCGCCATGAAGGGCACGATTTCCGATATCGCCTCGGAAGATCCTCGCTTCACAACCCTGGTCGCTCTTGTAGAGCAGGCTGGCCTGACCGGTGAACTGGATAGCGACACCAAATACACAGTGTTTGCGCCGACCAATGCGGCTTTTGAAAAGCTCGACCCCGATCTGGTTTCAAAGCTGAAATCCGGTGAAGCAAATGACAAACTGACCGCAATCCTCAAAGCACACGTGGTCGAAGGCGAAACTCTGAGCAGCGATATCACCAATGGCGAAATGAATGTCGCTACGCTGGCTGGCTCTGACGTCGCCGTCACGAAGACGGACGACAGCGTGATGATCGACAATGCCACGGTTGTGGCGGCTGATATCCAGGCTTCGAACGGTGTTATTCATGCCGTCGATACAGTGATCATGCCGGACGATGAGTCCTAAGGACTGATCCTACCCCGCAAAGACCAATAAAAAGCCCCGACAGATTGCTCTGCCGGGGCTTTTCGTTGGGTAATCTTATGAACCTAGTTCGCAAATTCCGGATAGGCTTCGAGGCCGATTTCTGCCTTGTCGAGGCCCATCTCTTCTTCCTCGGCCGTCGGACGCACGCCGATGGTGAGTTTCAGGATGTACCAGACAATCGAAGAGGCGATCATCACGAAGACACCGGTCAGAACCACACCAACCAGCTGGCCAAGATAGCTTGGGTCACCCGCTTCATTCGGCGCGATGGCGTTCGTGTAGGAGAATGGGACGATCATCGTGCCCCAGATGCCGCAAACGAGGTGAGCCGGAATAGCGCCGACCACATCATCGATTTTCAGCTTGTCGAGCAGTGGCACGAAGATCACGACCAGGACGCCGCCCACACCACCGATCAGGACCGAAGCCAGCATGCTTGGTGCAAGCGGTTCTGCCGTAATGGACACAAGCCCACCGATAGCACCGTTGAACACCATGGTCGCGTCGACCTTGCCCTTGTAGAGGATGGCAGTCGTGAACATCGCCGCCATCACGCCGCCCGCAGCTGCGAGGTTTGTGTTCGCAAAGATCTGCGACACGGAGTTGATGTCTGCGGCCGTACCGGCTGCCAGTTGGGACGCACCGTTGAAGCCGAACCAACCGAACCACAGGATGAATGTACCCAGTGCGGCGAGCGGGATGTTGTTGCCCGGCATCGGATTGACCTGCTTGCCGAAATACTTGCCGATGCGAGGCCCGATGATGATGGCACCTGCGAGCGCCGCCCAGCCACCGGTCGAGTGGACCAGCGTAGAACCAGCGAAGTCAGAGAAGCCCCATGCGGAGTCGAGGTAGCCTGCACCCCATTCCCAAGACACGACGACCGGATAGATGAAAGCGGTAAGAATTGCGGTGAAGATCAGGAAAGGCCAGAGCTTCACGCGCTCTGCCACTGTACCGGATACGATGGACGCAGCTGTTGCGACAAACACCATCTGGAAGAACCAGTCGGAGGCCGGGGCATAGCCTGCGTCGCTTTCGACGCTCAGATCGCCACCATCCCAAGGTCCGGGTGTGGTGCCGAGCAGGCCGCCAATCGATTCAGCCGGATAGGCCATGTTGTAGCCGACGACCCAGAACATGAGACCGGCAATGGAATAGAGAGCGACGTTCTTGGTGGACTGCATGGCGGCGTTCTTGGAACGCACAAGCCCTGCTTCGAGCATGCAGAAACCTGCTGCCATCAGCATCACGATGATACCGCCGATCAGAAACAGGTAGCTGTTGTCGACATAGGCGCTGGCGCTTCCCGCTACGCCCTCTTCCAGCGCGGCAAGCCGCGCCTCGATGTCTGCATCCTGAGCGTAGGCGGCTGCCCCCGCCAATAGTGCGGCTGGCAGCAGCGCTGCTCCGCGTATGGTATTTTTTAGTAGTTGGCCCATCTGGCCCCTCCTTCGTCACGAGACTGCAGAGCTCGGGACCCCCCGTGCTCTCCCAGAACCGATATGATTGTGAGCTTGAGGGAATGTCGCACCACCATGGGGGCAGACCGGTTTTTCAGGTAAGGCATGGTCAAAGCATGGGCAGTGATGCGGCGAATCGCCTAAATCTCCATCATCGCTGGACGATTGGCAGGAGGGCACTTAGCTAAAGACCATGACCAAAACAGCTGCTCAGTCTGACCGCGTGTATGACCTTGCCATAGTGGGGGCCGGACCGGTCGGCACCACACTGGCCATTCTGGCCGCGCAACGGGGCTTTTCTGTAATACTTGTTGACGCTCGGGACCCGAATGCTCCGGTACGCAAGGACACCCGGACCTTTGCCATCGTACGCGGCAGCTGGCGGCTGCTGGACGCGGCAGGTGTGACCAACGCGTTGCGCGGATCAACCGAGCCTTTGAACGGACTGGAAGCGATCGACGGCGGAACCCACTGGTTCGGCGTGCCCGGAGTGCTGTTTGGCAATGACGACCTGCCGGATGATCCCGATGGCCAGCCCCTTGGACAGATGGTTCCGGCCGCTGACCTTCAGGCCGCCTTGGACGATGCCTGCGAGAAGGCGGGTGAAATAGAGTGGGTGCAGGGCAAGCTGTTCGAGTCGATGGAGATCGGTCCCGCTAGTGCCAGCCTGACTCTCTCTGATGGGCGCAAAATCCACGCCCGGCTGGTTGCCGCGTGTGACGGGATGAAATCATCCGTGCGAAGCGCCGTCGGGATCCAGACCGAAGGGCATGATTACAATCAGTCCGTCTTCGCCGCCAATGTGAAGCTGGACCGCCCTCATGGAGGCATTGCGCGCCAGCTGTTCACACCGGAAGGGCCTTTTGCGACCCTGCCGATGCCGGACAATCGAGCGAACCTCGCCTGGTACATGAAACGCGGCGCGGCCGAAGCCATCGCGGCCATGTCTGTCGAGGACATCAATGCCGAACTGAATGCGCGCTTTGCAGATTTTGCGGGCCCCATGGAGATCGACGGACCGTATTCGGCCTATCCACTCGTCATGCAGCTGGCAACGCGCATGGTTGGCCCGCGTACAGCGCTCGTGGGCGATGCCGCGCACCGGATCAATCCGCTCGCCGGGCAGGGACTGAATCTCGGCTTCAAGGATGTCGGCGCGCTGATTGATGTTATGTGCGACGCTCGCGACGTCGGCCTTGATCCGGGATCGGATGTCAGCCTAGAGCGCTATGAAAAATGGCGCCGGTTTGATGCAACGGCCGCGGCGATGTTCATGGATGGGATTGACCGGGCCTTTACCAATGACAGTAATCTGCTGAAGCCTCTGCGGGGCTTGGCCCTGACACTGGCGCAACGGGTGACCCCACTCAGGCGAGCCATGGCCCGCCAGGCCAGCGCGGATCAGGATCACCTGCCAAGCCTGATGCGTTAGGCTGGCACGACCAGTTCCCGCAGGAATTTCCACGTATACAGCCCGGAATCATGTCCGTCAGAGAATCGGATGCGCACGGCATAGCGCCCGACCGGTTCGGCGCCGAGCACGGAGATATTCTCCGGCACCGGCGGCTGGGGAGGACGTGGACCGCTGCCATGACCGCGGACCTCCGCTGACGGGCTTTCCTCGCGCAGGCGTTTGTAGCCGATGACTCCAGATACGCCGTCGTCGAATTCGATAAATAATTCCTGTGCGGATTTCCGGAAAGCCAGACGAGCAGGCCAGGATGGATCGCTCATGCGCCGGGCTCATCGTGAGGAGCGGTTTCGTCCAGATCGCGCGCCTCATCCGCCAGCATGATCGGAATGCCATTGCGGATCGGATAGGCCAGCCGCGCCTTTGGCGAGACCAGCTCGTCGGCGGCGCGGTCATAGCTCAACGGCTGGCGGCTGACCGGGCAAATCAGGATTTCCAGCAAGCGAGGATCAACCCCGGACGGGCCCTTGCGCGGCGCGCCAATTTCTTTCCCGGTATCTTCAGACATGAACGCCCCTATTGCAGCGTGCCGCCATCCTGGCCGGACACATCCATTTCCAGAAGGGTGATGAGCGTTTCCGCGCGATCTTTCAAGGTGGGCGCCTCAACGAGCGCCTGCTTCTCCATCACGGAGAATGGACATCCCGAGCAAAGTGCATTCACCAGGGTTTCGAGCGGGGCTTCTTCCACTGCAGACCAGTCCGTCGCCATATCGTGTGTCTCGGTATAGTCGTGCAACGCACCGACGAGACGCTTGCGGTCCGGCAAGCGCGCAGGCGGGACATCTTTCAGGTCTTCGGCATAGGGCGTCCAATCGGGCGTCACCTGCCGATAGGGCGTCATCACCGAAAGCTCATTGGAGACATCAAACCGCGCAATTCCCGACAGCGTGATCAGATAGCGACCATCCCCTGTTTCAGACCAGGCCGTAATACGTCCCGCGCACCCGGTTTGCGCAATATCCGGCTTGGCTCGTGTGCCCCCGATAGTCTGGACCATGCCGATCATGCGGTCGCCCTGAATGACATCATCAATCATGTTGAGGTAACGCGGTTCGAAAATGTTCAGCGGCAACTGCCAGCGCGGAAACAGGAGCGCGCCGGGCAGGGGGAAGATCGCCAGCTGTTCCGGCAGTTCGGAAATACGCGTGAAGCTCGGCTGGGTCATCGGATTGCGTCTCTTTCTGGATCGGCCTGAAAAGAGATGTGGAGCGAATGCTCCCTCAGGCAAACATCAGCGATGCAAGACGGCGACGACCGCTGACGGTTGCCGGGTCTGTCGCCCCTGCCGCCTCGAACATCTGTAGCAGCTTTTCCTTGGCCTTGCCTTCGCTCCAGTCGAGCTTGTGTCCGAGAATGATCAGCAAATGATCAATCGCATCCCCGAACCGGCCAGCCGCGCCATACTTCTCTGCCAACTCGAACCGCGTGTCGTGATCATCGGGATTGGCAAGGACGGCTGAAAGCGCGGCTTCGAACTCGTCTGGTTCGGCCGCCGAATCACCCATCATTTCAATGGCAGTGCGGACGCCTTTGACGGCGCTGTCATTTTGTTTGTCCTCGGGGATCATGTCGAGCGTCGCCGTGGCGCGTTCCTTGTCGCCATTGGCGAGCGAGCCCGGCGATCGCTGTGACGTTTTCTGGCTCCTGCTGAACGACAGCCGCATAGATCTGCGCCGCTGTGCCAATGTCTCCCGCCTGGCTAGCAGCTTCAGCCTGTTCCAATGCCCCGGCAATCATCTTGCCGGCATCGGTTCCGCTCAGCAGCTTCTCGACGAATGCATTGATCTGGCTTTCCGGCAGTGCGCCCATGAAGGCATCGACGGGGCGGCCCTTGTCGAACGCATAGACGGCCGGAATGGAACGTACGCCAAGCTGCCCGGCATAGGCCGGGTTTTCATCGATATTGATCTTGACCAGCTTGACTTGGCCATTGCGGGACTCGACCGCCTTTTCAATGATCGGCCCAAGCGTCCGGCACGGTCCGCACCACGGCGCCCAGAAATCCACGATTACGGGCTGTTGCTCGGACGCCTCCACAACATCGGCCATGAAATCCTGGTCGGTTGTGTCTTTGGTATGAAGCGAAGCCATTTCAGTCATGTGAGCGTGTTCCTTGGATATCTGCAGGGAACATGGGCTGGAGACCCGCATTTCGCAAGGCGCGGTCCTGACACCAAACGGGCTGTGCGCGTTCATCTGGCAGTCAATCTGGACATGCGATTGGGTGAAGCTGAATGCGGTGCAACGAAAAGCGACGAAAATACCTTTTTCGCGCCCTGTTTCTGCAAGCCTGTCGCGCTTAAGTGTAGGTCCATTGGTCAACGAATTGAGGAGACCGCACAATGTTGAATTTCCTGGCAAGCCTTGGCGCAATCACCGCGATCGCCACGTCCCCCTTCGCAATGGGCCTGCAGGTCACCGATACCGCAGCCCCTGCTCCGCAAGTCGCTCAGCCTGCTGGCCTGACAGACAAACAACGCGCCGACCTGCTGGAACGCGCTTCGGCCGCGCTGGCCGCCGTGGAGACCGCGAGCGGTACGTTTGAGCAACTTGCGCCTGACTATACTGAATCGACTGGGCGGTTCGCCCTTTCGCGACCTGGCAAGGTGCGGTTTGAATATGACGCCCCAAGCCCGCTTCTCGTCGTGAGCGACGGTACAACTGTGGCGATTCAGGATTCCGAACTGGAAACCACGGATCGCGTCCCCCTCGGCACGACCCCGCTCGCACTGTTGCTGGATGACGACATCGATTTTGCCACCGAAGCCGACGTGCTCGACGTGCAAAACCGCAATGGTCGGGTCGAAATCACACTGCGGGACAAGTCCGGTGAAATGGACGGCACGCTGACCCTGCTGTTGATGGAAAGTGATATGTCGCTGACCGGATGGCGCACGATGGATAGCGGCGGAAGCCTCACCTCCGTACAACTGACGAATGTCGAATCCGGCAAGCGCCTGAACCCGCGCCTCTTCGTAATGAAGGATTTTGACGAGAATTGAGGTCGAACTTGACCGCTGGCGCCGGAAAACTGGACCCCTGACGACACAGCCAAGCATATAACACAATTTTCACTTGAATTTAATTGTGAGAGTGACATCTTTGCAACTGTGGACGACGCAGCTACCCCGCGCAGCAATTGACCCCCCGCTGCGACCAGATGCGTTGTCACCGTCGGAGCCTTCCCCTCCCGACGAGACGTGCAAAGCAAGCGTCTGACGCGTCCGAGCTTCCCCGCGCTCGGGCGCGTTGACGTTTCTGGAAACACTGTTACGCAGCCCGAATGTCAAATTCACTCAAGATCGTCAGCTGGAACATCAATTCGGTCCGCCTGCGCGCCCCCAATGTGGAAGCCTTCGTCGCCGCTGAGCAGCCGGACGTAATCTGTCTGCAGGAAACCAAATGCCAGGACGGGGAATTTCCTGAAAAGGCTTTTCGGGAAATGGGTCTGCCACATCTGGTCCTGAACGGTCAGAAAGGCGGTCATCACGGCGTGGCCATTGCTTCGCGCCTGCCGATCGAACGTATCGAGGCCCCAGATCTGTGCCGCCACGGGCATTCCCGTGTGATCGCAGCAAAAGTGGCAGGCGTCGAAATCCACAATATCTACCTGCCGGCTGGCGGCGACGAACCGAACGCCGACACGAACGACAAGTTCGCGCACAAGCTGGATTTCCTTGAGCGGCTTGGACCTGGCTATAAGAAGCAGACCACAACACCGCGCGTTCTTGTCGGCGATCTCAATGTCGCGCCGCACGAGAATGACGTCTGGTCACACAAGCAGATGTTGAAGATCATCTCGCACACGCCGGGCGAGACAGAACGCCTGGAAGATTCGCGCAGTCAGGCGAGGTTCGCTGACATCGGCCGACTGGCCGTTGAAGACCATCAGAAACTGTATTCCTGGTGGAGCTATCGCGCGAAAGACTGGGCCAAGAGCAATCGGGGCCGCAGGCTGGATCATATCTGGATGAACCCGGCTGCCCTGCCGGACACCCGGCTGGACACATACCGCGTCCACCTTGCCTGGCGCGGCGGCTGGAAACCCTCAGATCACGCGCCCATCAGCGTTGAGATGAAAGTCTAGGGCTGCAGGCGGTAACCGCCGGCATCTGTCAGCAACAGGCGCGCATTGGCCGGATCAGGCTCGACCTTTTGGCGCAGGCGGTAGATATGGGTTTCCAGCGTGTGCGTGGTGACCGTCGCATTGTAGCCCCAGACTTCTGACAATAACTCATCCCGCGCGACCGGCTTGCCCTGTGCGCGGTAGAGATACTTCAGGATGTTGGTTTCTTTCTCCGTCAGTCGCACCTTGCGACCATCTTCGGTCACCAGCAACTTCATCGACGGGCGGAACTCGTAAGGCCCGACCTGGAAGGTCGCGTCTTCAGACTGTTCGAAACTGCGCAGGTGCGCACGTACCCGCGCCAGCAGAACAGAGAATTTGAAGGGCTTGGTGACATAGTCATTCGCGCCGGATTCGAGGCCGAGTATCGTATCTGCATCGCCATCCTGTCCCGTCAGCATGATGATCGGTGCACGCACGCCCTTTTGGCGCATTTGCTTGCAGGCTTCGCGGCCATCCATGTCCGGCATATCGACATCGAGCAGGATCAGGTCGATTCGTTCGGCTAGCGCGTGAGTGATGCCCTCGTTCGCATTGGCGGCCTGCAATGTGGTGAAGCCATCGTGCAAGTCGAATTGCTCGGCGAGCGCTTCGCGCAGGTCCTGATCATCGTCAACCAGCAGGATCGTCTTGTTACCTGTCACGGGCGTCTCCTAATTTCGGTCGTCGCTGTGTATTGCGGCTGCTGTCAAATGCCATATGACTTTGCCTAACGCGCAATCACAAGTGTGGGAGCAGTCCGTGAGCATGAAATTCACCGCAACGCAAACCGGCAAGTTTTCCGGGCCGGGCTTTACGGCCCGTTGCGTCCTGGGCAAAGGCGGCGTGGTGAAGGCATCGCAAAAGCGCGAGGGCGACGGGGCCTCTCCGGCTGGCACGTGGCCGGTGCGGAATGTCTTCTTCAGGCCGGACCGTCTGGACCCGCCCGTCACCAGCCTCCCCCTAGTGCCGTTGAAACCTTATGATGGGTGGTGCGATGCGCCGGATCACCGCCTCTACAACCGGCCTGTATCCCTGCCATTTTCGGCAAGCCATGAAAAATTATGGCGCGACGATCATGTCTATGATGTGATTGTCGAACTTGGCTACAATGATGATCCGGTGACGCCGGGCCTTGGCAGCGCGATCTTCATGCATCTGGCCCGGCCGAATTTCGGGCCGACCGAAGGCTGTATTGCGCTCGAGCAGAATGACTTGCTCACCTTGCTGGAATTGATGGTGCCGGGTGCCGAGATCGAAATCTCGTTCTAGGCAGAAGAGTCACGCGGGCCAAACAGAGCAGACCCAACCCGCACATGCGTCGCTCCAAAGCGCGTAGCGATGTCATAATCTGCGCTCATGCCCATGGAGAGCTGGGGGAGTTCGAGACGCTTGGCGATCTTGGCCAGCAGGGCAAAGTGGGGACCAGCCGGCTCATCAACCGGGGGGATGCACATCAGACCAGTCACATCCAGTCCTTGCTCCCGCGCCACGCGGAGCAGCGCTTCGACGTCTCTTGGGGCAACCCCAGCCTTCTGCGGCTCTTCGCCGGTATTCACCTGGATCAGATAAGTCCGTTTCAAACCAGACTTCTGTTCGGCCTTGGCAAGTTCGCGGCAAAGCTTTGGTCGGTCGAGCGTCTCGATGACATGAAACAGGTTTACTGCGTCCTCGGACTTGTTCGATTGCAAAGGGCCAATCAGCCGCAATTCCAGATCCGGATAATCCGCCCGCCGTGTTTCCCAATGCTGGAATGCTTCCTGTACGCGGTTTTCTCCGAAGACGCGGTGCCCTGCCGCGAGGATCTCTTCCAGTGCCGCATCGGATTGGGTTTTCGTCACAGCCACAAGCATGGGCGGTGTTTCAGCAATAGCAGCAAGATCGCCGAGGATCTCGGCGCGGCGCTTGGCAATTCCGGGGAAGTCCGTATCAGTCATCTTGATGGCGCAGAAACCCCAAGACGAGCCGAGACGCAAGCTGATCTCTGCGGCGAGACGCTCGCGGCGGCATTTGCCATCCTGGTTGCCACCCGCCCTTTTCCTGACCGATCCGCAACGGACACCGGACCCGGTCTCAGTTGCAGAAAACCTTCCCGCAGGCTGGGGCATTCTTTACCGTCACTTCGGGGCACGGCACAGTGTATGGCAGGCGCGCCAACTTGCTGACATTGCAAACAAGCGCGGACTTGCCTTGCTGGTTTCGGCCGATCCCGACCTGGCAATTGAAGTTGGCGCAGCGGGCGTGCATTGGCCGTATGCCCGGCGACACGAGGCCCGCAAATGGCGCGACCGGTTCGATCTGATGAGCATAAGCGCTCATGGCCGCGCCGAATTGCAAAAGATTGATGCACGCGTGTTCGATGCGGCACTGGTGTCTACAGTGTTCCCATCCAATAGCCCCTCCGCCGCGGCGCCCATGGGGCCACACACGTTACGCTGCCTGTCGCGGCAAAGCGCGTTACCAATCTACGGGTTGGGCGGAATCAATTCGCGCAATGCCGCCAGCATAAGCGATGCAGCAGGCCTGGCAGCGATTGAAGGAATAAGGGACCCGTTCAGATCCTAGAATTTGAAGGCAGACTTCAGCCGGATACCCGCTTCGACTTCGCGAGACTCCCATGTGGACGTGTCATTCAACTCGTCCGTGCCAACACTGACTTCACCGCCAACCGAGAATCGCGGGGTAATCTTGAAGGTCGCACCCGCCTGCATTTCCTCACGCGGTAGCGGAGAAAGGTCTGTACGGGAGACCTTGTCGAGGTTCAGTTGCCAACGGGCATTGCCGCCAAACTGCATTGAGAATTCGCGGTCAGGTTGGGCCTGCCAGACAGATTCGGTGCTAGCGGGTTTGGCCTGAGCGAATTGACGATACCATTCGGACTGCGCGGCCGAGGTTTCAGATATACTAGGCGTTGCCATTTCCATGGCGGGTGCAGACACGTCATCTTGCGCCGCGGCTGGCAAAGCCAGCGCGGTTAGCGCGATCACGAAAGTTGCAAAGCCCAGCTTCATCGAATTTACCTCTGCTCCAAGAAATAGTCGGAGGGGCAGGTAAAGAGAAGATTAAGAATCTGAAAGACCCGCTATTCTAGTCCGATAGTGTGATTTCTATCACAATCCCCTCAGGGGAATTTTTACCCGCCGAAACGCCAAAAGCGTTAGTTGGCGACAGGTTCAGGCCGTTGTCCGCATATCCAAGGGTGAATCTTGCATGTTTTGTGACATTTCGCGAGACGCCCAATTTCCATGCATCTCGCTCCAAGCCTGTCAGATCATCTTCCGCGAATCCGTATTCGGCCCCTATCAGGTAATCGCCCACCGACTTGGTCAGGCCCACAGTCCACGCTTCATAGTCACCCCCCGTCTTGATGCCATTGTCGGAGACGAGCCACGTTGCACCGATGGATATCGTGTCAAATTCCGCCTTTGTCCCCGCTGACCAGGTCGTGACACGGTCATACAAATTCGATGCGTAGGGCGGCGTCTCAATCTCTGCGGTACTTGCTGCAAGGGCACCGCTCAGCCTTACGCCCGCGCTGCGCAAAAGGCGGGAGGCATTGATGGACCCTTCAACCGCATTGGTGATTGTTAGGGGTGCAGCGCCAGGCAGATTACGGTCAGCATCCCGGTCGAGGCCGCGGACATCCGCCTTGGGCGTGATGCTGACACCCGCGCGCACTCCCACCAGGCGAGGTGTCGCGTAAGAAAGCTTCACCGACGGCCCCGTCAGGTCATGCCGTGTCGTAACCATGTCCAACCCTGTTGGGTCCAACACCTGACGACCGCTGGCAAGCGTATCAAAAACGGAGGGTGCGCCTTCCTGAAAACGCGCCGCAACGCCCAGGTCCCGCCCCAACCGGAGCTGCCCATAGCCACCTTCGACATATATGTAAGCCGTTTCAATTTCGGCTCGGGTTTCGGTGTCATTTGGCGGAACGCCGACTGCCAGCCCAGTGAACGCGCCCTGCAACCCCAGACCGTTCCCCTCCATACCGACCGGTACACCGCTGAATCCGGCCCGTTGGGAGTGGTCCTTCTGAAGTTCAGCCCGACCGGCAGCGCCGATTTCGAGGCCGCTATCCAGGATTCGATTGGTCGATACGCCAGCCCAGGTACGCGCCAGAATTTGCTCGTCAGCCTCCGGCATCATTACCAGACTGGCACCCAGATCGGTTTCGGTTTCCCACGGATTCCAGTCGTCCTCCCATTGCGCATGCGCGGCGGGGCCGGCAAGCGCCAAAGCGAGAACGGAGATTTGGGCGAATTTCATACCGGTCCTCCATGGGGGCGACACGCAGATCAGCACTGGCGAGCCCGTAAACCCCTTGTTATACAAACCGCCGTCAACAAGGTCTTGCACTCAGGAACTTTCTTCATGGTCAAATATGTTTTCTCTGCGGCGATTGCCGGCATGCTGATGGTTTCAGGCTGCCAGTCCAAATCGGGCGGCAACGCCGAAGCCCGCGTGATCCAGCAAAATATCGGCAGCGTGAATCCATATCTCTGGCGCGCCTCGCTCGACACGTTCGATGATCTTCCGGTGGCAACGGCCGACCCTATCGGTGGCCTGATCACGTATGACTGGAAGGCATATGCCGCCGCGCCAAACGAACGCGTCAAAGTCACGGTCTACATCCTTGATACGCGTTTGCGTGCAGATGGCGTGAAAGTTTCCGTGTTCCGTCAGGAAAAGAGCGAAGCCGGCGAGTGGACCGATGCTGTCGTTGATCCGGAAACCGCACTCCAGCTTGAGAACAAGATTCTGGATCGGGCACGACTGCTGAAGAATTCCCAGCTGGGCTAAGCTCCGGCTGAACCAATAATCCGGAAAGGTCAGGGGCATGGCGACCCGTTACGATCCGCAAATCGCGGAACAGAAATGGCGTGCAGCTTGGGAAAAGGCCGCACTCTTTCACGCAAAATCTCCAGCCGAGGCGGGTGATGCGCCCAAGGCCTATGTGCTGGAGATGTTCCCATACCCATCCGGACGGCTGCATATGGGCCATGTGCGCAATTATGCGATGGGCGATGTCGTTGCGCGTCACAAGCGCGCCAAGGGCTACAATGTGCTCCATCCAATGGGATGGGACGCGTTCGGGATGCCGGCCGAGAACGCCGCCATGGAGCGCAATGTTCATCCGGGCGAATGGACCTATCAGAATATCGCCTCGATGAAGGCCCAGTTCTCGAAGCTCGGCCTGTCGCTCGACTGGAGCCGGGAATTCGCGACCTGCGACCCGGAATATTACGGCGCCCAGCAGGGTCTGTTCCTGAAATTCTTGGAAAAGGGCCTCGTCTATCGCAAGGCCTCGAAAGTGAATTGGGACCCGGTCGACAATACGGTGCTGGCCAATGAACAGGTCATCGACGGGCGCGGATGGCGCTCGGGCGCGCTGGTGGAACAGCGCGAGCTCACGCAATGGTTCTTCCGCATTACCGACTATGCCGAAGACCTGCTGACCGAAGTGCAAAAGCTGGAGCGCTGGCCTGAAAAGGTGCGCACCATGCAGGCGAACTGGATCGGCCGGTCGGAAGGGCTCCAGATGCGGTTCGAATTCGATGGCACCGCGCCATCCGGATTTGGCGAAGGCATCGAGATCTTCACAACCCGTCCGGACACGTTGTTCGGCGCGAGTTTCATTGCCCTGTCGCCAGATCACCCGCTGACCGTCCAAATGGCGGAGCAATCGGATGAGCTGAAAGCGTTCCGCGCAAGATGCGCACAGATCGGCACCAGCGAAGAAGCCATCGAAAAGGCCGAAAAGCTTGGCTTCGATACCGGCCTGACCGTCAAACACCCTTTCGACGACACGAAGGCCCTGCCCGTATGGGTCGCGAACTTCGTGCTGATGGGGTACGGCACCGGCGCGATTTTTGGCTGCCCGGCGCATGACCAGCGCGATATCGATTTTGCCCGGAAATACGGCCTGAGCGTCACGCCCGTTGTGCTGCCGGCCGACGCTGACGCTGCCACGTTCGATGTTGAAAACGAGGCCTATACCGGCCCCGGCAGCATCTTCAATTCCGGCTTCCTTGACGGGATGGCGATTGATGACGCCAAGCGCGCCGCCATTGAAAAAATCGAATCCATGGGGCTCGGTGAAGGCAAGGTGAACTATCGCCTGCGTGACTGGGGCGTCTCGCGCCAGCGCTACTGGGGCTGCCCGATCCCGGTCATCCATTGTGAAAACTGTGGCATCGTGCCAGTGCCGGAAGCCGATCTGCCGGTGAAACTGCCGGACGAGGTTTCCTTCGACCAGCCCGGCAATCCGCTGGAGCGCCACCCAAGCTGGAAACATGTCGATTGCCCGAAATGCGGCAAGGCCGCCCGCCGCGAGACAGACACGCTGGACACTTTCGTCGACAGCTCCTGGTACTATTCCCGCTTTGCAAGCACAAACGATCTGGAAGAGCGCGCCTATTGGATGCCGGTCGACCAATATGTTGGCGGCGTCGAGCATGCGGTGCTTCACCTGCTCTATGCGCGCTTCATCGCCAAGGCGATGCGCGATGTCGGCCTGCTGGACTTGCCGAATGGCGAGCCGTTTGCCGGTCTTTTCACGCAAGGCATGGTGACGCACGAGACCTACAAGTCTGCGGCCGGAAAGTGGCTGGAGCCGAATGAAGTCACTCGCGATGGCGATACCTGGATCGAGACCGCCACCGGCGCGATTGCGACGGCAGGTCCGATTGAGAAAATGTCGAAGTCCAAGAAGAATACGGTCGACCCGGATGCCATCATCAGCCAGTTCGGCGCGGATGTCGCGCGCTGGTTCGTCCTGTCAGATTCCCCGCCGGAACGAGATGTCGAGTGGACCCAGTCCGGCGTTGAAGGCGCGTCGCGGTTTGCCCAGCGCCTGTGGAGCGTGTTCGATGCCCTGCCAGAGGATACCAGCACTGCCGCTGGCGAGGATGCCGACTCCACAGCGCTGCGGAAAGCGAACCACAAGGCCGTAGCAGCCATCGACAAGGCAATCGAGGAATTCCGGTTCAACTCTGCCGTAGCCACCATCCATGAATGGGTCACCACTTTGAAAAAGGCTGAATCGGCTGGCGACACCGTGTTGGGCGCGCGTATTGAAGGCGCCTCCATGCTGGCCCGCTGTGTGACACCGTTCATACCGCACCTGGCCGAGGCCTGTTGGGAACGACTGGGCCAACCTGCCTTCGTATCCTCAGCGCCCTGGCCCGTGGCGGACCCCGCCCTGCTGGCGGATGATGAGGTCACAATGGCGGTTCAAGTGAATGGGAAGCGCCGCGCGGAAATCACCGTGCCGAAGAGCATGGACAAGGATTCCGTCGAAGCCGTTGCGAAAGCCCATGCGGATGTAGCCAGCTTCATTGAGGGCAAGTCCGTGAAGAAAACCATTGTCGTGCCCGGCCGCATCGTGAATATCGTGGTGGCATGAAACAGTTCTTCGCTCTTGTCGCCTTCGCCCTCATAGCCGGGTGCGGATTCAAACCGGTCTATGCGACGGGCGCGGGCGCCACTTATGGCGGCGCCATCACGGTCGAACCCATCGATGGCCGATCGGGATACATCTTGCGCCGGGCCTTGCAGGAAGAGTTGGCGATCGGATTGCCAAACGTGACAGAGGCTGCCTCGCTCCAGATTACGGTGAAAGAAAATCTGACTCGGTTGGCATTCCAGCAAGACGGCGCAGCGGCGAGATCAAATGTTACCTTGTCGGGCCGTTACGCTTTGTCTCAAGGCCAAGAACAACGGTTGACCGGCTACGCTGTTGGCGAAGTCAGTTTTGCGGTACCGAGCAGCACTTATGGAGACATAGCAGCCCAAAAGAGCGCCTCGGAGAGAGCGGCCGGCATCTTGGCGAAGAATATCGTGGACGACCTGCGGCGCAAATTGTCGGTTGAATAATGTTGTTCAAGGGCAAACAGGCGAGTGATTTTGCCCGCAAGCCCAAACTATCCGTTTGGGCTGTGCTGGCCTTCGGTGAAGATTCCGGCCTTGCCTCCGATGCCGCGATTTCCCTGATCAAAGCCTGGACGCCGAAAGGCGCCAATATGGATGTCACCACACTGGATGATGACTCCATAAAGAAGGACCCATCACTCCTGTTCGACGGACTCGAGGCGGTATCCCTCCTGGGAGACCCTCGCGTCATCCGCGTTCGGACAAGCGGCGACAAGATTGCCGCCCTGTTGATAGAAGCCATTCAGAAAGGTGAATCGCAGGAGGGCTATTATTCCGCCCGCCTGATAATCGAAGCTGGTAGCCTGCAGAAGCGCTCGAAATTGCGCGCCGCCGCAGAAACCGCCCAACTGACCGCCTGCCTGCAACTGTTCGCCGACGAAGCGGGCGATATTGAAAAACGGGTTCAGGATGCGCTGAAGTCCGAAAGTGTCCAGATCACACCCGAGGCGCTCGCACTGTTTGTGGGCGACCTGCCGGGCCATCGCAATCTGGCCAACTCGGAGATCGAGAAGCTCGCCCTCTATGCGCGCGGTCTGGGCCGACCGCTTGATGTGGATGATATCCGGTCCTTGTCCGCTACCGATGTGGATCACAATCTTTCAGCCGCCATTCGCGCAGCGCTCGATGGCAAACCGGCGCTCGTCCACACCACACTCGACCGACTGGCTGTTGCGGGCACGAGTGGGATTTCCATCCTGCGTTCACTTCAGTTCGAAACCATGCGCATGCTGGACGCTCAGTCTCGGCTTGCATCCGGCCAATCGAATCCCGGCATGAAACTCCGGCCGCCCGTTTGGCAAAGCGAATGGGGCCTGTTCAGCGCGCGCCTCAGGAAGTGGCCGACCAAGCGGCTGATGCGGGTGATGGAACGAATCTATGAAGCAGAACAGCAAGCCAAGTCCGGGTCAGGCAGTGCGGACCCAGTAATCCGTGTACTGATGAATGAAATCGCCCGCGCCGCCGAAATTGCAAGCTGACGTTCAGAGAATGTTGCGCTTGGCAGTCAGACGTCTGCAGACGTCGTCAAGTTGTTCCAGGTCGCGATACTTGATGCGAAGCTCGCCGCCATTCTTGCCGTGGCGGATGTCTACATCCAGTCCGATGGACCGGGAGAGATCCGCCTCGAGGGCTTCGGTGTCGACATCCTTTTCCTCTGACTTGAGTCGGGCGGATTTGGTTTCAACGGGCGTGTCTTCGCGAGCAGCCTTGGCATGCGCTTCGACTTCGCGAACCGTTAGGCCTTTCTCAACAGCAAGCTCCACCAGCGCTTCCGGATCGGGCGCACCCAGCGCCGCGCGCGCGTGTCCCGCCGTGACCTTGCCATCACGAACATACTCTCGAGCGCCTTCTGGCAATTGCAGCAAGCGCAGGGTGTTTGTGATGTGAACCCGACTTTTGCCGACGCTTGTGGCAAGACTGTCCTGAGTTCGACCGAAGCGCTTCATCAGCGCCTCATAGGCTTCAGCTTCTTCAATTGGGTTGAGGTCTGCGCGCTGAACATTCTCGATGATGCCGATCTCGAGTAGTTCCAACTCGTCGGTATCCCGTACAACAGCGGGAATACTGGTCAGACCGGCCAGCTTGGCGGCGCGCCACCGACGCTCCCCCGCTATGATCTGATACTCGTTCTTTTCCTTGGGATCCGGACGGACCAGAATAGGCTGGAGAACGCCTTTGGATTTCAGGGATTCCGCGAGTTCCTGAAGGGCGGCCTCGTCGAAGGTCCGACGAGGCTGTTTCGGATTTCGGCGAATCTTGTCGATCGCGATTTCGTTGGAGCTGCCCTTACTCCCACCTGCAGTGCGTGCTTCAGGCGGAGAGACAGCCTCCACTTCCCCAATCAGGGAAGACAGGCCGCGTCCAAGACGGGAAGGTTTGCTCTTGGTATCGTCACTCATATGGGTCAGGCCGCGCGGGCTTTCTCTCTTTGAAGGACTTCGGATGCGAGACGGATATAGGCCTCGCTACCTGGACAGCGATAGTCATACAACAAGGCCGGCTTGCCGAAAGATGGCGCTTCGGAGAGGCGCACATTTCGCGGTATGACCGTATTGTAGACCTTGGCGCCAAAGAAGGCTCGCACTTCGTCGGCGACCTGGTCGGACAGATTGTTTCGCCGGTCATACATGGTCAGGACGACGCCCTGGATTTCGAGATTGGGATTGAGGCCAGAGCGCACAACTTCCACCGTGCGAAGCAATTGGCTAAGGCCCTCCAGCGCCAGGAACTCACACTGTAGCGGAACCAGAAGTGCGTCGGCGGCTGTCATCGCGTTCAAAGTGAGCGAGGACAGCGATGGCGGGCAATCAATCAGAATATAGTCATACTGGACCAGTCCGCCCTGGACAGACCGCTGAACATAATCATGCAGCGCGTCGCGCAATTTGTAGGACCGGTGAGAGTCATTGGCCAGTTCGGTTTCTACACCAGAGAGGTTTTCATCGCCCGGAACAATGTCAAGACGCGGCACAATCGTTGACAGAACCGCTTCTTCCAGCGGGATCCGGTCCACGACAACATCATAGGATGTCTGATGCCGGTCCTGGCGCTCAATACCCAGCCCTGTGGAGGCGTTGCCCTGCGCATCGAAATCGACAATCAGGACGCGCCGGCCCACAGCCGCCAACGCCGTACCGAGATTTATGGACGTCGTTGTCTTCCCGACCCCGCCCTTTTGGTTCACGACTGCAAAGATTCTAGGTTTACCGCTGACCACGCTTGAGCTCCCTCACGATCAAAATCACGCCTGACCCACCAGTGCGACTTGGAATCGCCTCATAGGCGAAGTTCCATCTTTGTTGGGCGTCCGTCAATTCTTCTTTCCAGCGTTCGCCCTTTAGAAAAACCCCTGTTGCACCGTTTTCCATCCAGGGAGCGGCGTAGTCGAGCAGTTTTGGAAGGGGCGCAAACGCCCGCGCAGTGATAATATCCGCGGTGGAATTCGGCGCAGCCTCAATCCGTCCCTGATAAACCGACGCATTGAGACCAGCATCGTCGATAGCTGCGCGGAGAAAGGCGCATTTCTTCCCGACGCTTTCCATCATGGTCACATGACTCTGTGGCCGGGCCGCAGAAATGATCAGTCCGGGAAATCCCGCGCCGGAACCCAGATCGACGATCCGCGTTGTTTCCGGAATAAATGGCAAAATCTGATAGGAATCGGCTACATGGCGACTCCATATCTGCGGCCACTCACGCGGTCCAATCAGATTGGAGCGTTGCCGCCACGCGTCGAGAGTTAAGATCACGGCGTCCAATCTTTCCGATGTTTCACGTGAAACATCGAATTCGGCCAGAAAGGCCGCGCGATCTTCGGAATTCATCATGAGTGTTAACCAGCTTTCTTCCGGCGCTTAACATATCCCAAAAGGGCCGTTAGAGCGCCCGGTGTCACGCCTTCGATACGTCCGGCCTGACCCAAAGTGGAAGGACGGACCGATTCCAGTTTCTGGCGAACCTCATTCGAGAGACCGCCAATTCCCGAATAATCGAGATCTGCCGGGATCATCAGATCTTCGTCGCGACGCAAAGCGGCGACATCTTCTGCCTGGCGTTCCAAATAGGAAGAGTAAAGGGCTTCAATCTCGACCTGTGTCCCGATCTCGTCGGAGATGTCTGATACTTCCGGCCAAATGGCGGACAGTGCATTGAGATCGATCTCCTTGTAGGAGAGATATTCCCATGCCGTCCTGACGCGGCCATCCTGATTGACCGCCCATCCGGCTTGAGCCGCTTTTGCGGGCGACAAGGTCAGTGTCTTCAGAAGTTGGCGGGCAGATTCAAGCGCTCGGTGTTTCACGTGAAACACGTCTGCCCGGTCTGACCCGACGCATCCGGCGGCAATACCCTTTTCGGTGAGACGCTGGTCGGCATTATCGGCGCGTAGTGCCAACCGATATTCGGCGCGCGATGTAAACATCCGATAGGGTTCCGTCACGCCGCGCGTCACGAGGTCATCGATGAGGACGCCAATATATGCCTCCGCGCGATCAAATATAATCGGATCTTTTCCGCCCGTGGCGCGCGCCGCATTCAAGCCCGCAACGAGACCTTGCGCGCCGGCTTCTTCATATCCGGTTGTGCCATTGATCTGCCCGGCGAGATACAGGCCTGGAAGCGCATGCACCTCAAGTGCGGACGAAAGCGCACGTGGATCGACGTAATCGTATTCGATTGCATAGGCATGTTGGATGATCTTGGCATTCTCGAGCCCGGGAATGGTTCGAAGGAAACGCTCCTGAATATCCTCTGGAAGCGATGTCGAAATGCCATTTGGATAAACGGTGTGATCGTCGAGACCTTCCGGTTCCAGGAAGATCTGATGACTATCCTTGTCGGCGAACCGGTGAACCTTGTCCTCGATAGACGGGCAATAACGCGGACCGCGGCCAGCAATCGCGCCGGAATAGACGGCCGATTGCTCAATATTCTCGGCAATGATCGCGTGGGTTTCCGGCGTCGTCCAGGTGATGCCGCATTTGACCTGCGGCACCGTAATCTCATCGGTCAGATACGAAAACGGAATCGGCTGCTCATCGGCGGGCTGCATTTCAAGACGATCCCAGGCGATCGTCCGGCCATCCAGCCGTGCCGGCGTACCAGTCTTCAAACGCCCCATCGGGAGACCAAGCCCATAGAGCCGGTCCGACAGGCCAATCGCAGGGACCTCGCCGACACGACCGGCAGGGACACGTTTCGCACCTATATGGATGATGCCTTTCAGGAAGGTGCCTGTGGTGATCACGACAGAAGCCGCACGATAAATCTCGCCCTTCAGACCAATCACGCCCGCGACGTGATTGTCCTCCACGATCAGGTCTTCGGCGCCATCCTCAATGATGGTCAGGTTTGGATAGTCCGCAAGTTCCGCCTGCATGGCATCGCGGTAAAGCTTTCGGTCGATCTGGGCGCGGGGGCCCCAGACAGCCGGACCCTTGGACCGGTTGAGCATACGGAACTGGATACCGGCCTTGTCTGCCAGCCGTCCCATGAGGCCGTCCAGCGCATCGATCTCTCTCACGAGGTGACCCTTGCCGAGGCCGCCAATTGCCGGATTACAGCTCATCTCTCCGATGGTTGCGCGCTTGTGTGTGACCAGAGCGGTGCGTGCGCCCGTCCGCGCCGCAGCCGCGGCCGCTTCGCAGCCGGCATGACCGCCGCCTACCACTATCACATCAAACTGTTTCATCTCGCTCATGGCGCTACTTGGGATCCGGATTTCAGAAAGCCGCTATATAGCGGCTCGTTGCCTCAAACCCTAGGGGTCATTTGCCGATGCAGAACTGGGAGAACACCGCACCGAGCACATCTTCCACACCAACCGAGCCCACGACCGCTCCAAGATGCCGGATAGCCAGGCGCACGTCTTCCGCTGCAAGCTCGGGACCAGTGCCATGCGCCAGCGCATCCCGCGCAGCAACGAGGCAAGCGAGTCCATCGACCAATCGGGCGCGATGCCGCGCGCGTGTTATGACCGGCGCTTCAACAGATGCAGCCTTGTTGAAAATGAAGTCCGCCAGTGCGGCTTCGAGTTCGGGCACGCCATCGCCATCTTTCGCGGAAATCTTGTAGTCGTATTGTGGGAGCCCGGCGGCCAACTCGGTATCAGCCTTGTTTACCACGACTATATCTGTCGATTGGCGGAACAACGAGTTCAACACACCCAGCTCCGGTGCGCCCCCGTCAACCATAAACAGGCGCAAGTCGGCCTCAGCAGCTACGCGTTCTGCTCGCCGAACGCCCTCGGCTTCAATCTCATCTTGGGTCTCTCGCAAACCGGCTGTGTCGGATAGCCAGACAACCTGTCCGCCCATCACGCGCCGTACCTCAATCACATCGCGGGTTGTGCCTGGGGTTGATGTCACAATCGCCGCGTCGCGTCCGGCAAGGCGGTTGAGCAGGGTCGACTTGCCCGCATTCGGCGCGCCTATAATGGCGATGCGAAATCCATCCCGGATCTTCTCGCCGATTCCGCGATCCCCAAGCGCTTCCTCGATTTCGTGAATCAGTCGGGTCAGCTTCCGGATGACCGGTGCCGTGGTTTCCTCGGGTGCATCTTCTTCGTCCGGAAAGTCCACAACCACTTCAATCAAGGCAAGTATGCCCGTCAGGTCAGCCCGCCATTGGTCGTACTTCTCGGTCAGACCGCCCGTCAGTTGCCGAAGAGCCTGGGCTTTCTGCACATTGGTCTCTGCTTCGATAATGTCAGCGACGCCTTCGGCCTCGGTCAAATCGATCTTGCCCGCTTCAAAGGCGCGTCGCGTAAACTCACCCGGCTCAGCCAAGCGCACTCCAGGCTCACTCGTCAGTGTACTGATTGCATGGGTTATGACGGCTGGACCGCCATGCAGGTAAAGCTCCAGCGTGTCTTCACCGGTATAGGAATGCGGCCCGGGCATGAAGACGACGAGTCCCTCATCAATGAGATTTCCGTCCTCGTCGCGAAATTTCGTCAGAGTGGCATGACGGGGTTCCGGCAGGCCACAATCGAGCAGGGCACCTGCCAGTTTCCAGATCCGGTCTCCTGATAACCGGATAATACAGATAGCTGCTGGGGGCTGGCCCGAGGCGAGGGCGCAGATCGTGTCGCGCTCGCTCATGGCCAGGCTCGCTCCGCTAGTTCTTCATGGCTTCGAAGAACTCATCATTGTTCTTCGTCTGGCGCAATTTATCCAGAAGGAAGTCGATTGCATCATTCGTGCCCATTGGGCCAAGGATGCGACGCAGAATGTAGATCTTGGACAGCTGGGCAGCTGGCGTGATCAGTTCTTCTTTTCGCGTGCCAGATTTCATGATGTCGATGGCCGGGAAGGTCCGCTTGTCGGCGATCTTGCGATCCAGCACGACTTCGGAGTTACCAGTACCTTTGAATTCCTCGAAGATGACTTCATCCATGCGGCTACCGGTATCGATCAGGGCAGTGGCAACAATGGTCAGCGAGCCACCATTCTCGACATTCCGCGCCGCACCGAAGAAACGTTTGGGGCGCTGCAACGCGTTGGCATCCACACCACCGGTCAACACTTTACCAGAGCTTGGAACGGTCGTGTTGTAAGCACGGCCAAGACGCGTGATCGAATCGAGCAGGATGACGACGTCACGCTTGTGCTCAACGAGGCGCTTGGCTTTTTCGATTACCATTTCGGCGACCTGGACGTGACGTGTGGACGGCTCATCAAATGTCGAAGCCACGACTTCGCCCTTCACCGTACGTCGCATGTCAGTAACTTCTTCGGGACGCTCATCGATCAACAGGACGATCAAATAGCATTCAGGATGGTTTTCCTCGATGGCCGAGGCGATGTTCTGGAGCAACACCGTCTTACCGGTCCGCGGAGGCGCAACGATCAGCGCGCGCTGACCCTTACCGATGGGCGCGACAATGTCGATGACACGTCCTGAACGATCCTTACGAGTTGGATCCTGGCTTTCCATGCGCAGACGCTCTTCGGGATAAAGCGGTGTGAGGTTGTCGAAGTGAACCTTCTTGTTGGCCTTGTCCGGTTCCTCGAAATTGATGCGCGAAACATCCGTCAGCGCGAAGTAGCGTTCATTGTCCTGCGGCGCGACGATCGGCCCCTCGACAGTATCACCAGTCCGGATGTTACCCTTCTTCAGAACTTCCGGACTGACATAGATATCGTCTGGTCCGGGCAAATAGTTGGATTCCGGTGAGCGCAGGAAGCCGAAGCCATCAGTCAGAACTTCCAGCACGCCCTGACCCGTGATTTCTACTTCGCTATCCGCCAATTCCTTGAGGATTGCGAACAGCATGTCCTGTGTCCGCATGGACGAGGCATTCTCGACCTCCAGCTCTTCAGCGTAGGAGAGCAATTCCTCTGGCGATTTTGCCTTGAGATCGCTGAGTTTTACACTGGTGATGTCGTCGAGCATGGAAGAGGCCATGGATGAATTCCGGATGAGGGGCCACCGTCATGTGTGTCGGCAACCGGATTTTGGTAAATTGGGAGTTCTTCGCCCGCGCAAGGACTGCGCAGCGGTTTTGCCGCTTATGGGGCCAGAATGGTCAAATCGTCAAGGGGTTGGGCACGGGGCCCGCCTAAAACGGCCTGACGATCACCATGATAACGACGCCGATCATCAGCAGGAAGGGCACTTCATTCAACATCCGTAGACGCTTGGCGGGAATCCCGTCGCCTCCTCGGTCAATCTTCTTTCCGACACCGATGAAATAACCGTGCAGACCGGACAGGATCAGCACGAGCAGGAGTTTTACATGCATCCAAGGCATGCTCAGCAAGCCTTGATTCATGACAAGCATGGCAACGCCAAGCACCCAGACGAGGATAAGGCTGGGATTCAAGATGATCATGCGCAACTTGTTCGATGCTTCTTTCATCGTCTCGAAAAGAGGCTCGCCCGGCTGGCTGGAAAGTTGATGAATTTTGTAGCGGGGATAAACGAGCAAGCCGCCCATCAGCGCAATCACGAACACAACATGCGCTGCCTTCACCCAGAGATACAGCATCAGGCGACGTCCGTGCGAATGGGATTGGCGCGTTGGCCGACTTTCGGATGGGGTGTGCGGTTCGGGCAATTCTTCCAGTCGCCAGGGCAAAGCCGGGAGTCTGCGCATGATCGGATCGGCAAATCTTGTCCCATTGTCTTCAGCACTTCATCGCGCAGCATGGAGATAAATTCCTCATGTACGCCCAGCGCTTCCACGCGGGTATAGCTCGCGGCGCCGTGCTCTTCGGCCACAAGTCGGTACTCTTCGCCAAGTTCCACCAGTGTCTCGATATGTTCGGAGACAAAGGCAATGGGTGCAATCAGGATGTTCTTGCCTTCCTTGGCCGCTTTTTCGATTTCGTCCTCGGTCGGCGGGCCAATCCATTTCAGCGGTCCCACGCGCGACTGGTAGCATGGCACAATCTCCCAGTCGGTCGGCACCCGCCCGGCGATCATCTCTGCCATGGCCTCGCACTGCCATTGGTAGGGATCTCCATCCTTCACGATTTTTTCCGGCAAGCCGTGCGCTGACAGGAGAAGACGAACATTGCCGGGTTCACCCGCAGCTTTGTGTGCCTTCATGATCTGGTCGACATGCGAGGAGATCAGGCCTTCGGCGAAGGGATAGCAGCAGATTGTCTTGGCGACACCCTTGTAAGCCTTGTTCCAGGCCGTGAGGGACGAGCCTGTCGTCGTTGTGGAAAACTGCGGATAGAGCGGCAACAAGATGACTTCATCTGCGCCCCAGGCTTTTACATCAGTCGCGGCTTCTTCAGTGAAAGGGTGCCAATAGCGCATCGCAATAAAACACCTGACCTCATCCTCAGGCATTTTTTCCTGCAGCGATGCCGTAAGCGCATCTGCCTGTTTCTGGGTCTCGGGCAAAAGCGGTGACCCACCGCCAGCATCCATCATGGCGTAATTCTTGATCACTGATGGCGCGCGGCTCGTGGAGATCAGCCGAGCGAGAAACCAGCGAATGGGCAACGGCGCACCAATAATGGCTGGATCTCGGAACAGGTTTTTCAAAAAGGGTTTCACGGTCTTGTCCGAATCCGGTCCTCCCAGATTGAACAGAACTACGGCGATCTTTCGGCTCATGATTTCCTAACCCTTCCGAATGATTTCCAGCACGCGCTCAACATGCGCGATCGGCGTTTCCGGCCGGATTCCGTGTCCAAGGTTGAAGACATGCGGTCGACCTTCATAGGCAGAGATAAGCTCGCGCACCCGATCGTCGAGTCGCTGACCGCCTTCAATCAGCAGAAGTGGGTCAAGATGTCCCTGTACCGGAAATCCGGCGGGCATGGCGGCGTTCACAAAGGTTGGTACCGCTGCCGTATCAAGCCCAACGGCCGTGATACCCGTCTCCTGAACGTATTCCGGCAGCATGGCAGACGCGCCGCGCGGAAATCCGATGATGGGAACCGTGACACCCATTTCCCTCAGCCGTGCGACCAGTTTCTTCGTTGGCGCGATAATGACTTCTCGGAAGATATTATTGGGCAGACCCTCGGCCCAGCTGTCGAACAACATCAATGCATCCGCGCCGGCTTCCACCTGCGCGGCCATATAGTGGGCTGTTGCTTCGCTGATGAGATCCAACACGTTCGCCAATTCGTCTGGCTTACCGTGTGCCCATCGCCAGGCGAGCGACTTGTCTGTCTTGCCGCGACCTTCGATAGCGTAGAGCCCGACCGTCCAGGGTGATCCGGCAAAACCAATCAAGGCTGTATCGTCGGGCAAGGCAGATTTCACACGAGCAACCGTCTCATAAACCGGAGACAATCGATCAGCCGCTTTCTGGGGTGTGACTTTTGCCAAATCAGCTGCTGTATCGATTTGCTGAACAATAGGTCCAACACCTTTTTCGAACCGCACACTCAGACCCATCGTGTCGAGGATCAGCAAAATGTCAGCAAACAGGATGGCGGCATCCATGCCATAACGACGTACTGGCTGAAGCGTCGCTTCCGCTGCCATTGAAGGCGTGTAGCAGAAATCGAGAAAGTTCTTCGCGCGCGCCCTCAGCTCGAGATACTCAGGAAGGTGACGACCAGCCTGTCGCATCATCCATACCGGAGGCGGGGAGACCACCTGTCCCTCAAGTACCTGAATCAGCTTAGGCTTGGTGTTCATGCCTCAGGCCCCCTTCCATCCCAAAATCAAACAAAGCCCGTCAGGGCGCTTATAACTATTAGACCGTGTAATTCGTGGAGAAAGGCCACACACAGGAATTGTCCAGCTAAATCCACAGGCGAGTCACAGGGTGTCGCACCCCGGTAAGGTTTCGTTAACTGTCGATTTTACCGAGGTTAACGATGGGTTAACACCCCAGTTGGAGTCACAGGTGCGAACGAAAGGGGATTCTGCCGGAGTCGAATTCGCTGGCTGTGACTCGATTGTGAATCCATTTGGGGAAGATCCTCTATCCACAGAGGACTCACAGGTCTTGTGTGTTTTGCCAACCTCGGCAACACAGGGGCGATGAACAAGCCACTCGCCCGCCTAAGCATATACTTCAATGTTCACCTGGTCTCTGACAGTACCGGTGAAACCCTGAATGCCATCCAGCGCGCTGCCTGTGCGCAGTTCAAGAATGTTCAGCCCCTTGAGCACAATTATTATTTGGTCCGCTCAGAACGCCAGTTAGAGCGCGTGATGAGGGAGATCGAAGCTGCACCGGGTGTGGTCTGGTACACAATCTCCGACGAGACTCTGCGATCAAAACTCGAAGCCTTCTGCCGCGAAAAGGGCGTATCCACTTTGCCCGTATTGGATGCCTCCGTTGCCATGCTGGGCCGACATCTCGGTGTGTCGGCGAATCGGATCGTCGCGGGACAGCACGCTTTGGATGATGACTATTTCGAGCGGATGGAAGCGATCAATTTCACGCTCGCGCATGATGATGGCCAGAATGTCGATGGGCTACGGAATGCTGATGTGATCCTGCTTGGTGTCAGTCGTACGTCTAAGACGCCGACCAGTGTCTATCTTGCGAACCGCAAGGTAAAGGCCGGTAATATTCCGCTGGTTCCCGGTGTTCCGCTTCCAGGATTCGTGGAAGAACTTGGTCCGAAAGGCCCACTGATCGTCGGCCTGAAAATCAGCGCTGAGCGGCTCGTCCAGATCCGGCGCCAGAGATTGATTTCCCTGCAGGAAGACGAACACACAATCTATGCGGATGAAGCGGCCGTGCGTGACGAGGTGACCCAAGCCAATCGTCTGTTCCAGCGCAACAAATGGAAGACGATCGATGTGTCCCGCCGGTCGGTCGAGGAAACTGCTGCCGCTATCCTGAACCTTCTGAATGAGCGGAACGCCCAACCATGAGCCAGCGCATCATTCTAGCATCCGGCAGTCAAAGTCGGCGAGCCGTGCTGACCGCTGCCGGCATCGAGGCAGACACGATCAAGCCGAATGTGGACGAAGACGCAGCCAAAGCCTCTTTCCGCGCGAGCGACATGAAAGTGCGCGATCAGGCGATGCAACTTGCCGAACTGAAATCGGTGAAGATTTCAATGCGCGAACCGGGCCTGGTGATCGGTTGTGACCAGATGCTCTCACTCGATGGAGAGGCGTTCGACAAGCCGGTTGACCTTGCCGATGCCCGGAACCATCTGGTGAAGCTGTCCGGCAAGGCGCACACATTGGAAACGGCGATTGTTATCAGCGAAGAAGGGAAACCTGTCTGGCGTCATCTGGCGAGACCGAAATTGACTGTTCGCCCACTGAGTGGTGCCTTCATCGACACCTATGTTGAAACGGTCGGAGAACCGCTCTTGTCGACGGTTGGTGCCTACCAGCTTGAAGGGCTTGGCGCGCAATTGTTCACCCGGATCGAAGGTGATTACTTCTCAATCCTGGGATTGCCTCTTCTTCCGTTGTTGGACTATTTGCGGACACGTGGAGTGTTGTTGTCATGACCAAACTCTATGGGGTCGTCGGCGACCCAGTCAGTCATTCCCTGTCACCTGTGATTCATAATGCGTGGATACGCGAGCACGGTATCGATGCGACCTATGAGGCGATGCATATTCCGAAGGGTGGGTTTACGGATGGCCTGTCGTCTCTGGAAGAACGGATGGCGATGGGTTTGAACGTGACCTCTCCTCACAAGGAAGATGCCATAGCGCGGGCAGAAGGCACAAGCGACGTCGCGCGCCGCATTGGAGCAGCGAACACTCTGGTTCGGCTGAAGTCTGGTGGCTGGCTAGCGGAGAACACCGATGCCCCTGGTTTTACTGAATCCCTCGCCCAGGCGAACATTGAAATAGCTGATCAGAATGTCTGCCTGCTGGGAGCAGGGGGCGCCGCTCGAGCGGTTGCGCTGGCATTGTCAGACATGCGGGCAACCTTGACGATCTGTAATCGAACGCGGTCCCGCGCAGAGGATCTTGTGAAACATTTGAACATTGATGCTGATATCCGAGATCTGGAGCATGCCGAAGCAGAGATGGGCAAGGCAGACGTGGTAATCAACACGCTGAGTCTTGGCCAGACGGGCCAGTCTCTTGACCTACCGGAAGGTAAGCTTCGGACGTTTTACGATATTTCTTATGGCAAGCCTGCCAAGGCGATATTGGCGCAGGCAGATACGGCCGGGTGGAAGCCAATGGATGGGCTGAGCATGCTGGTCGCGCAAGCGGCATTCAGTTTCGAACTCTGGTTCGGAGTTCTGCCGGATATGGAGTCTGCGATGGCTCGCTGTCGTAAACTGGTGGAGGCAACCACATGATCGTCCTTGGGCTGACAGGGTCTATCGGCATGGGTAAGTCTGCAACAGCGGATTTGTTTCGTGAGGAGGGTGTTCCGGTCTACGATGCCGACGCGGCTGTTCACGCACTTTATGCCAAGGGTGGGGCTGCCGTTGCACCGGTCGAGGCGGCTTTTCCGGGGGTGATGGTCGACGGTGCGATCGACCGGATGGCTTTGCGCACGCATGTGCTGGATGATGCCGAGGCGATGCGGAAGCTTGAGGCCATTGTGCACCCCCTTGCTGGTGATGCCCAGAAGCAATTTCGGGACAAGGCGCGCGAGGATGGCGCACGTTTCGTCGTGCTGGATATTCCTCTTCTGTATGAGGCTGGCGGCTATGCGTATTGCGACTATGTTGCGGTGGTGACTGCGCCTGCGGAAGTCCAGCGCGAACGGGTATTGTCGCGACCGGGCATGACGGAGGAAACATTCGAGTCCATCCTGGCACGTCAGATGCCCGATGCAGAAAAGCGTGCAAAGGCGGATTTCATCATCTCCACAGCGCATGGTTTCGAATTTGCTGCCGATTGTGTTCGCGCCATAGTATCCCTGATGAATCGTTTGGTTGAAGAGGCAAATTCATGAGTGAAGACATTCGCGAACTGGCATTCGATACTGAGACGACCGGCTTGCACCACCTTGAAGGGGACAGGGTGATCGAGATCGGGGCAGTCGAGATGATCAATCACATCCCGACAGGTCGCACGTTCCGGACCCTGATCAATCCAAAACGTTCTGTATCAGAGGATACGGTGCGCATTACAGGCATCACGGATGACGATCTGAGAGATGCCCCGTTCTTTGAGCATCCGTCGGTTGTAGACGCGTTCCTTGAATTCTTGGGCGACGCCACGCTAGTGGCGCACAATGCCGGATTTGACCGGAACTTCCTGAACATGGAACTGGAAAAATGCGGACGTCCACCAATCCCTGAACCTCGCTGGATCGATACGGCGCAGATGGCCAGGAAGAAGTATCCGGGCGCGCCGGCAAATCTGGATGCGCTATGTCGCCGGTTTGAAATCTCGCTGGAGAGCCGGACCTTTCACGGCGCGCTGCTGGATAGCCAATTGCTGGCCAGTGTCTATCTGGAGCTGCTTGGCGGGCGGGCGCATGCCTTTACGTTCGAGAGCGAAGAAGAGCTCACGCGCGGTGATCGCAAACGTGCCGCCCGGCAACGGCCGGTGCCGCTGGAATCTTTCATCTCCGGCGAAGAGCGCGCCGCCCATTCTGCCTTTGTCGACAGTCTGGGCGAAGACGCCATCTGGAAAAAGTTTGGCTGATCAGGCCTGGCTGGTCGGCGCAGCAGGCGGCGTCTGACCGCCTTCGGCTGCGGCGCGCTGGTATTGCGACTGGTAGAGTTGCACAAAGTCGACCGGATCGATCAGGAGCGGTGGGAAACCACCTTCGCGGGTGATTTCAGCAATGATGCGCCGCGCGAATGGGAAGAGCAGGCGTGGGCACTCGATCAGCAGCATCGGTTCCATCTGGCCCTGCTGGGCGTTCTGGATCTGGAAGAGGCCGGCATAATCGAGTTCGCAAATGAACAGGACAGCCTGTTCGGCGGTCGCCTTGGCAGAGAGCTTCAGCGAGACTTCGTAAAGGCCATTGCCATCTGCGTGCGGGGTCGCGCCGACATCAATGCCGAGGTCTATATTTGGCTGGGCTTGCACCGGGCCGACGCCGGGATTCTCGAATGACAGGTCCTTGATGTACTGTCCAAGAACGCGCATGGCGGGCGCCTGAGGCGGCGTGCCCTGCGGTTGGGGGTTTTGCGGTGCGCTGGCATCTGTCATGCTGATCCTCCCTGAATCTGAAGCCGCGCGCCTAGCATGTGGCCCCCTAAGGCGCAACGTATCACTGGCATCATTGGGCTGTTCGCCCTATTTATGGTGTTACGCAATCCATCGGAGGAAGTTACGCGTCCATGTTTGATCCTGTGATCCAAGTTGTGATCCTTGCGGCCATCGCGCTGTTTGTCCTGTTCCGCCTCTATACGGTGCTCGGACGCGGTGAGGACAATTCTCCTGTGCAACGCACTCAGCCGGCCAAGCCACGCCAGGTTGATCCTGGCGCAAATGACTTGCCATTGCCTAATGCCGACAATGACCGTCCGATCTTTACCGGCCCGGCAGCAGGCGGGTTGGAAGACATCTACAATGCTGACAACAGCTTCAATGAGGCAACGTTCATGCGTGGCGCGAAGGCGGCCTACACGATGATCGTGACCGCTTTTGCGGCAGGTGACCGAGATACGCTGCGGCCTCTGCTGGATGATGACGTCTATGAGGCCTGGGACCACGCGATTGCGGAACGCGAAACGACCGGCGCCTCGGCGTTTGACCTCCTGCGCATTCGTCGAGCTGAAATCGAAAGCGCCGAGATGGACGGTGATATGGCGCGCATCTGGGTGCGCTATGAAGCCGAACTTGGCGATGGTGAGACGACCCGCACGGCGCGTGAGCTGTGGGCTTACATGCATGATGTGACCGCAAACGATCCCAATTGGATCCTCGATGATGTCGAAGAAGCCAAATAGGCAGTCTTCCACCACAAAGCGCGCATCCGGGGCGTGACAGCCCGCCCGAAAGCATTCCATAAATGGCGCCATGCTTCGCCGTATCCTTCTATTTGCCAGCGCGCTTGTTCTGGCCTCGTGCCAGTCTGCGCCCCCACCGCCGGCTCCGTCGCCCAAGCCGTCGCCGACCCGGCCTGTGGATGTTGGCCCGTTGCCGCCAGCTGCGATTGAGCGTCCGGCGAGCTTCCGGGAGTTGCCGAACTGGGATGTGGCACCCATCGAATTGCCGCTGAGTGCGTTCAAACGGTCGTGCGTGAAGCTGCAGGACCGGTCGGCCGGGGACTTCATGGCCAATGTCGCCCCCTGGGCCGGATACGTTGCCGAGTGGCTGCCGGCCTGTGATGCAGTGAATGATGCGCAGGATGATGAGAGTGCAAGGCGCATTCTGGAATCCCTGTTTACCCCTGTCGAAATTTCCGATCCGTCCGGCAAGAGCCGCTTCACGGGCTATTTCGAGCCGCTTTACGAGGCGCGCTACACGCCGACGCCGCCCTTCACCGAGCCTGTGCCCGCGCTGCCCGCCGATCTCGTGCCGAATGGCGCAAGTCCAAAACAGCGCCTGCGCAATGGCGCGCTGAGGCCGTATCCTTCCCGCGCTGAAATCACGACGTCGGGCGTCAGCGCGATTGCCTATGCCCACCCGGCCGATGTGTTCTTCCTGCAGATCCAGGGCTCGGGCCGGTTGCAGTTCCCTGACGGGCGTACCGTGCGCGCAGCCTATGCGGCGCATAATGGCCACCCGTTCCGGTCGACAGCCAACTGGCTGATGGAAACCGGCCGGATCACGGCGGGCGAGGCCAGCATGCAGGGCATACGTGCCTGGATGGACCGGGCCGGGCCGGTTGAGACACGTATGGCGATGAACCAGAATCCGCGCTTCGTGTTCTTCCGCGCCCTGCCGGAAGGGGATGCGGCGCTCGGACCGGAAGGGGCGCAAGCCGTGCCGCTGACGCCTTTGTCGTCGATGGCTGTGGATACCGATATCCATCCGCTGGGCGTGCCGATGTATGTGCAGACAACCGCGCCGGGCCTTGGCGGAGACTGGGCAGGCATGCTGGTTGCGCAGGATACGGGCGGCGCGATCAAGGGCGCAGTGCGCGGCGACCTCTATTTCGGCACGGGCCCGGAGGCGGGCGAGCGCGCCGGCACGATGAATGCGCCGGGCCGGTTGTGGGTGTTCCTGCCCAAAGGCGTGGCAGCGCGAATCCACATGTCTGACATGGCAACGCTTGGGTTCCATGCGGGCGCGCCGTAAGAGTGCGGTCATGACGAAACGCCGCCTGACCCCGGAAGAATCCCGTGCATGGTCGCGCGTGGCCAGCACGATCAAGCCGATCGGCCCGGCAAAAGACAATCTTGAAGAGTTCGAGCGCGCACTGGAAGCCGGCGAGCCGGTATCGCCAAACCGCGCCCGCAAGTCTTCCGCTGCCGGATTGATCGCTGCGGCGGGCCGGGCCCCCGAGAAACCCAAGGTCACGGCGCGGGCTGCCGACCGAAAAGGCGAGAAGCGCGTCAAACGCGGGCGGCTGGAACTTGCCGGAAAAATCGACCTGCACGGCCATACTCAGGCGTCTGCCGAAGCGATGCTGGGAAGTTTCCTGCAGCGCAGCCGGGCAGAGGGTGCACGCTGTGTGTTGGTGATTACAGGTAAAGGGCGCGGGGGCGAGGGGGTTCTGCGTCGGAATTTCCTGGATTGGGTTCAGGGACCGTCGGCCAGTCATCTTGTGTCGGGCTATTCAGAGGCGCATGCGCGTCATGGGGGCTCGGGGGCGTTTTACCTGTTTCTCCGGCGGGCCGGCGCGCCCGGAACTCCTCGGACAGGGCGTTGAGCCTCCGCATGGTTTCCGCCTCTTGCGCTGCCAGCACTTCAGGGCTGAGGGCGTGCATGATCTGTATGGGGCCATAGAGATTGTCCAAAGGACGTTGTTCGAAGGCATTCACGTCAGCGTGCAGATAGTCCCGGTCTTTCGTGATGCGCCGCAGATACTTCACGATGGTCCGGTGACTTTGCAAATTATAGGTCGGCTGGAATTTCCGACGGAACGTGTTGCGGTGGCGGGCTTTACGTCTTGGCATCGACAGGTCTCCTCCGAGTGGATTCTCGTTTCAGCACTCAAAGCCGGCCTGGCGCTCGCCATCCGGGTATCTCGTAGCCGGCCCCTCACAGAGCCGTCGGCGCAGCGGGTGCCGTGGCGCTCCGCCTGATGATTTGGAATGGCTACGGAATGGAGCGTTACCGCCCGCCGCGCCGGACAGGAATTTCGGCGAGCACCCTCATGGGGGCCCATGGTCCCGGGTCTTCGTTACCGGTGCCGCGCGAACGATTCCACCGTGCTTTCCCACGCATGGCCCATCCGGGAGCATAATGCTCCGTGCGACCGGACGAGGCGGTTTCCCAACCGAGCTTCCTCGGCTCACCCTGGCCTGACCTGCCTAGGGCCGTGCGAGGACCGTACTATCTCCCGCAAAGCCCATCCTGTCCCTGACCCCACAACCAGAACGGCACCTGATCCGGCTCCTGTGAGAGCAGAGGCTTAGTATGCGGCAGGGAGTTCTCAGACGGATAGGGAGCGCAAATTCCCAGCTCCGAAGATACCTGCGAAGGCAGGTATCCATCTCATGCTGCTCCCTCATGCACATGGGGAGGCGTTCCGAGATGGACCCCTGCCTCGGGAAATCGTGCCACTGGCACGATTTCTTGTCCTCGGCAGCTGCGCAGGGGTCATCGGGGGAGGAGTGGTCTCTCTGCGACGAACCGTATCCTCGGCGCATGCCGGGGTCTCCTGCTGAAGCCTGCCGGACGAGACTCTGACATGCGCCTGAGAGACGGGGGAGGGGACGAGCGGAGCGCGCAGCAGATCCTGCTTCTCATGAGTCCAAGCGTGGCATGGAAAGCACATAGGGGACAGGTTTGTGCGAGTGAATGTCAAATGCAGGTTGTTTTGGGGGGTGGCATCCTCTTAAAGACCCGCAACTCATTCTCAATATCAACAGGTATCCCTCATGCCGTTTTCCCGTCTTTCCGTTCTGCTGGCCTCCAGCGCGCTCGTATCCCTGTCATCTTATGCTGACAATGCCACCGAGCCGGGTGAGCAGAACCCGTACCGGATGTTGTCGACGATTGTCGTGACAGGCTCGACGGATGCAGTGGACGAAGTGGCCGGGTCTGTCTCCTTCCTGACGGATGCTGACCTGTCGGCGCAGGCCCAGAGCGATATCCAACGCGTGCTGCGCGTCGTGCCGGGCGTGAACATCCAGGAAGAAGACGGCTATGGCCTGCGGCCGAATATCGGCCTGCGCGGGTCAGGTTCGGATCGCTCGTCCCGTATCGTGCTGATGGAAGATGGCGTGCCGATCTCGCCAGCGCCCTACGCCTCGCCGTCCGCCTATTATTTCCCGACCACAGCGCGGATGAGCGCCGTGGAAGTGACCAAGGGGCCCGCCGCGATCCTGTATGGTCCGCGCACGACGGGCGGCGCACTGAACCTGTTCTCGACGCCAGTGCCGGAAGAGACGTCCGGATTTGCGCAGGCATTCTTTGGCACCAATGATCGCCAGCGGGTCCACGCCTGGACGGGCGGACGTGCGGAGGTCGGCGCAGGCTGGAAACTGGGCGGCCTGATCGAAGTATTCACCGACGAGACTGACGGGTTCAAGGAGCTGGACAATGGCGGCCCAACTGGGTTCGACGCTGATGATCTGATGCTGAAAGTCGGGGCCTACAAGGATGACGGCCCGATGCCGCAAAGCGTCGAGCTGAAATACCAGACGCGCGAAGAAACCTCCAACGAGACCTATTTCGGTCTGACGCTGGAAGATTTCGAGGCCAACCCCTATCGCCGCTATGATGCGAGCGCGGATGATGAGTTCCGGGGCGAGAATGAGCTGTTCCAGCTGACCCACAAGATTGAATTCTCGCCAACGCTGAACCTGACGACAATTGCCTATCATCATGATTTTGCCCGCAACTGGTACAAGCTGCAGGGCATCAGTGCAGACGGCACGGGCGCCAGCGGCGATACGGGCATTTCCTCCGTGCTGGCCGACCCGGTGACCTATGCGGCCGAGTACAGTCTGGCGACTGGCGCAACCAGTCTCGACGATTCCATCGTCTACCGCGCCAACCGCCGCGCTTATTACAGCGAAGGCCTGCAAACCACGCTCAACTGGCAGACCGCGTTTGGCGGCCTCGACCATGATGTCACTGTTGGTATCCGCGTGCATGAGGACGAGGAAGACCGGTTCCAGGAAGAGGATGCGTACCGGCTTGAGGGCGGACGTCTGATCCTGACCAGTGCGGGCGCGGCGGGCAGCAATGCCAACCGCATCTCCAGCGGCGAAGCGGTTGCCCTGTTCCTGCAGGACCGGGTCAGCATCGGCAAGCTGACCGTGACCGGCGGCGCGCGCTTTGAGGACTATGAGCTGACGCGCGAGGACTATTCAACGGCAGACCCGACCCGTGCGGCGGGGCCGACGCGCGTGCGGACCCTGGATGACCAGGTCGTTGTGCCGGGTCTAAGTACGCTTTACGAACTCAACGAGGACGTGACCCTGCTGGCCGGTGTGCATCGCGGCTTTGCGATTGCCAGCCCCGGCGCAACCGAGGCCGATGCCGAAGAGAGCGTGAACTGGGAAGCCGGCGGACGCTTCTCGAAAGAGGGCGTTGATGTCGAGGCGATTGCCTTCTTCAATGACTATTCAAACCTGCTCGGCACCTGCACGGCCTCGTCCGGTGGCAATTGCACGATTGGCGACCAGTTCGATGGCGGCGATGTGGACGTGATGGGCCTTGAGCTGACGGCGAGCTGGGACGCGGCGGCGCTGTTCGACACCTCGCTCTCGCTGCCGGTCGGCCTCGTCTATACGTGGACAGATGCCGAATTCCAGTCTGGCTTCGAGAGCAGCTATGAGCCGTGGGGCGATGTCGAGGCGGGCGACGAGCTGCCTTATGTCTCGGACCAGCAGATCACCCTGATGGCGGGCATCGAAGCCAGCCGCTGGGGCATGGATTTCTCTGCCAATCACGTCTCCGAAGCGCGTGCGCGGGCGGGGCAGGGCGCCATTCCGGCAGGCGAGCGGATCGATGCACGCTGGCTGGTCGATGCCGCGGCCTGGGTCGACCTGACCGACACGCTGCGCCTGCGCGTGAAAGCGGAAAACCTGTTCGACGAAACCTATGTCGCCTCCATCGACCCGGCCGGCCTGCGCCCCGGCAAGCCGCAGGAGATTCTGGTCGGGCTTGAGGTGAGATTCTAAGCACCGGCGCTTTTGCGCCAAACCTCACCTGAGGGCCTTTCATTTCGGGGGAAAATGAGCCATAAGCCGCCCCTTGTGGTGGGATATCGGGTCCTGACCCGGCTGGACGACATCCCGGCCGTGGCCTGAGGCCTCAGATACTCACCCAAAACCCCCGCCAATTCAGGCGCTTAGACGAAACCCGCCGCAAGGCGATTACAAGAAAGATACACGATGTCGATTACCGCTGAGAAGAAGCAGGAACTGATCGAAAAATTCGCCACAAAGCCTGGCGATACCGGTTCCCCAGAAGTGCAGGTCGCGATCCTGACCGAACGGATCAACAACCTGACCGACCACTTCAAGACGAACAAGAAAGACAACCACTCCCGCCGGGGCCTGCTGGCCATGGTCGCAACCCGCCGGAAGCTGCTTGACTACACCAAGCGCAAGGATGAGGCGCGCTACGCCAAACTCATCGAAGCCCTCGGCATTCGCCGCTAGGCACAAAATCAAGCCCGCCGGGCAATAGGGCCGCGGCGGGCTTTTCGTATGTGAAAAAGAAAGACATTTTGATGTTTGACAAGAAATCTGTGTCGCTGGAATGGGCCGGCCGCACGCTGACGATCGAAACGGGCCAGGTGGCCCGCCAAGCCGATGGCGCCGTCATGGTGACCTATGGCGATACAAAAGTGCTCGCGACCGCATGTTTTGCGAAAAGCGCGAAGCCGGGCCAGGACTTCTTCCCCCTGACCGTCAACTACATGGAAAAATACTACGCATCGGGCCGCATCCCAGGTGGCTTCTTCAAGCGTGAAGGCCGCCCGACCGAGAAAGAGACGCTGACGTCTCGCCTGATCGACCGCCCGATCCGCCCGCTTTTCGTCAAAGGCTTCAAGAACGAAGTCCAGGTCGTGCTGACCGCGATGTCCTATGACCTCGAAAACGATCCGGACGTGATCGGCATGATCGGTGCCTCTGCGGCGCTTGTCCTGTCCGGTGCGCCCTTCATGGGCCCGATCGGCGCAGCGCGCGTGGGCTACAAGGATGGTGAGTACATCATCAACCCGACGATCGAAGAACTCGAAGAGTCCGAACTGGACCTCGTCATGGCCGGCACCGCCGACGCCGTGATGATGGTGGAATCGGAAGCTTATGAACTGTCCGAAGAAGTCATGCTCGGCGCTGTCATGGCGGGTCATGAATCGATCCAGCCTGTGATCGATGCGATCATCGACCTGGCCGAACAGGCCGCCAAGGAACCGTTCGACTTCGAAGCCGAAGATCACTCGGCCGAACTGGAAAAAATCCAGAAACTGGTCGGTGCAGATCTTTCCGCCGCCTACTCGATGACCGAGAAGCTGGAGCGTCAGGCCGCTGTGGGCGAAGCCCGCGAAAAGGCCAAGGCTGCGCTCGTCGGCACCGAAGAAGAGCCGGGCGAAATGTCTGGCGAGACGTTCAAGTCTGCCTTCAAGGAAGCCGAAGCGAGCGTTGTTCGCGGCGACATCCTGAAAACCGGCAAGCGCATCGATGGCCGTTCGCTGGATCAGGTTCGCCCGATCGAGGCAATCGCCAGCTTCCTGCCGCGCACGCATGGTTCCTCGCTGTTTACCCGTGGTGAAACGCAGGCGATCTGTGTGGCCACGCTCGGCACCAGCGATGATGAGCAGTTCATCGACGGCCTTGATGGCACGTCGAAGTCCAAATTCATGCTGCACTACAACTTCCCGCCATATTCGGTGGGCGAGACCGGTCGCATGGGCGGTACCAACCGCCGCGAGACCGGCCACGGCAAGCTCGCCTGGCGCGCGCTGCAGGCTGTCCTGCCAAAGCATGAAGAGTTTCCGTACACGATCCGCCTCGTTTCCGAGATCACCGAGTCCAACGGCTCGTCCTCGATGGCAACGGTTTGCGGTTGTTCCCTCGCCATGATGGATGCCGGCGTGCCGGTGACCCGTCCTGTGTCGGGCATCGCAATGGGCCTGATCAAGGAAGCTGACGGCGTGGCGGTTCTCTCCGACATTCTCGGCGACGAAGATCATCTCGGCGACATGGATTTCAAAGTGGCCGGTACCGAAAAAGGCCTGACGTCCCTGCAAATGGACATCAAGATCGCCGGTATCACCAAGGAAATCATGCACACGGCTCTGGAGCAGGCCAAGGGTGGGCGCATGCACATCCTGGGTGAGATGGGCAAAGCGCTGGATACGTCCCGCGACAGCCTGTCGGAAAACGCTCCACAGATGGAAATCGTCAAAGTGCCAACCGACAAGATCCGTGACGTGATCGGGTCTGGCGGCAAGGTCATCCGCGGCATCGTGGAAGAGTCCGGCGCCAAGGTGAACATTGATGATGATGGTACGGTGCAGGTCTCTGCGCTGGACAAGGAATCCATCAACAAGGCGCTGAAGATGATCAAGGAGATCGTCGCAGAGCCGGAAATCGGCGAGATCTACGAAGGCAAGGTCGTTGGCCTGAAAGACTTCGGTATCTTCGTGAACTTCTTTGGTCCGAAGGACGGCCTTGTGCACGTGTCGCAAATGGCAAACGAGCGCGTGAACCATCCGAAAGACCTCGTCAAAGAAGGCGACACGGTCTGGGTCAAGCTGATGGGCTTCGATGATCGCGGCAAAGTGCGCCTGTCCATGAAAGTGGTCGACCAGACCACCGGCAAGGAACTTGCCAAGGACGAGGGCGGCGAAGAGGAATAGGATTTCCTTTTCCTGCAACAGGATACGAAAGGCCGCTCTCCGGAGCGGCCTTTTTTATTTTTGATCATACTTGGATGTTCTGCGCAGGCCTTTCCAGAACAACAGTCCGATCATCCAGAATTCGCCAATTGTTGGTGGAATCGTGAGTAATCCGATCCATACGCCTGCGTGCGGTGCGAGCACTGCGATAAACACGCTCGCGACATAGCCAATTCCGCCAAGGATAAGTATCCAGCCGAGCGGGCGAGGGCCGAAGCGCCCCTTCAGGACGATCCCACCCATTGGGATCAACCAGAGCCCAAAGAAGATGGCGCCTGCGGCCCAGAAGTGGTGACTGGTCAGAACAAACAGATGGCTGATTGCCGGATCGGCGCTGCTGTGTCCCAAGGCTGTGTCGAGCGCCGCGCGCAACATCACCGAGCTGGCGAGCGTCGCGATCGCATTGACCATGCCGAAGAGTGCCACAACGCTCGCGGCATGCCGGTCGATGTGACTGAACAGTTTGGCGAACCATACCGCCGTCAACGCCTGGAAGATGGCGGACCCAAGCTCCAGCGCGATCCCGACGCGGGCAAGGCCTTCCTGCCCGGTCAGATTGGCGAGCGTTTGAACAGGATCATCTTCCGCAAAAAGCTGAGGTCGAACCGCCATGAAAACGGCGCCGCCGGTCAAACCGAGGCCCAGGTAAAACAGGCCAGTGAGGCATGCATCGCGTCGAAGGGAGGGGTGCAAGGCGGACATATTCGTTTAAACCTTACAATGTAAGTCTACGCCAAGTGCTACCATGCAGTGCAAGAGTCTTGCAAGTGCCATCGCCACAAAGGCAAATGGATCCCGAAAGGAGACATGGCTGGCAATGAGTAAACGGAAGCCTTTGACGCACACGCGCGTGCTTGATGCCGCGATGACATTGGTTGATCGCGAAGGCCTGCAAAGTCTGAGCATGCGGCGCCTCGGCAAAGAGTTGGGCGTCGAAGCGATGTCCCTGTATCACCATCTTCCAGGCAAGGAAGGCCTGCTTGATGGACTCGCCGAGGCGCTGGCAAATGAGATCACGTCCGCCGTTGATGAGCGTCCGGCATCATGTATGGCAGACTGGAAATCGGACCTGCGCAGCAGATGTCTGGCCGCTCGCACGGTGGTGGTGCGTCACCCATGGACGCCTGCGCTTTTTGCGGCGCGGCAGTCCATACCACCGTCCATGTACCTCTATGTGGATCAGGTGATTGCATTGTTTGTGGACAATGGCTTCAGCTATCAAACGGCCCATCGTGCATTGCACGCGCTCGGAAGTCTGATGTTTGGCTTTGCGCAGGAATTGTTCAGTCCGCCGGTGTCGGGTGGTAACCTGGACACACAAAAGACGCAGGCGGAGTTTGAGGAGATGGCAGATAATCTGCCCTACCTCTCGGCCATGGTAGCGTCCGAGATGCATCAATCCGACGAGCCGGCCATGGGGTGGTGCGACAGCCAGACAGAGTTCGAATTCACCCTTGATCTGTTGCTGGATGGACTTGAGCGCCTCCGTGACTAGGGTCGCACAAACTACCCATCTTCCGTCAGCGCCTTGCGTACAGCCGCAATTGTTCGCGCGACATCCCCTTCATTCGTCCGCCAGCTGACGACGCTAACGCGCATAACGCGTTGACCCTGCCATGTCGTGCCGGAGAAAAAGGCTTTACCTTTTTCGTTCACCCGGCGAATGATCTCGTCGGTAAACGCATCATTCTCTTCCGCACTCGCACCTTCGTGTTCAAACCGCACAAGGCCCTGATTGAGTATCGGGTCATTCAGGGCGCGAGCGTTCGGCAGGGCGCCGATCCCATTCACAATTTCGGCGCAATACGCACATGAGCGGTCAACAAGGTCGGCGACGCCCTGACGGCCAAGTTCCTGAAGTGCGGCGTAAACAGGCACGGAGCGTGCCCGGCGGGAGAGTTCGAGGTTCCAATCCGTTGGATCACGCACGTCCTGACTGGGGGAGAGATAAGCCGCACTGAGTGACAGGGCGGCGCGGTGCGCCTCAGAATCGCGGACAATGGCAAAGCCGCAATCATAAGGTACGTTCAGCCACTTGTGACCGTCGGTTGCCCAGCTGTCAGCGAAGTCGATGCCGTCTGTGAGGTGTTTGAGGCGGTCGCTCGTGCGGGCGAACAGGCCGAACGCGCCGTCGACATGCACCCATGCGCCAGCGGCCTGGGCCATCGGAATCAATGTACGGAAATCATCGAATGTGCCGACATTCAGGTCTGCCGCGTTCAGGCATACAATTTTTGGCCCCTCCCATTCGGCAAGATGGCCGGCAAGGTCATCTGCGCGCATGTCGCCCATGGGGTTGATGGCGACATCTGTCATGGATGCCTGTCCAAGACCGAGGTGGCGAATAGCGCTGTCGAGGGAGCGGTGCCTGTTTTCACTGGTCAGGATGCGGATACGCGGTGCGCCGAACAAGCCGTCGTTTTCTGCATTCCATCCGGCCTTTTGCAACACGCCATGCCGTGCCGCTGCCAGCGCGGTGACGTGCGCCATCTGGCACCCGGTGGTGAACGCGAAGGAGGATGTCTGCGGCAGGTCGAACAGTTGCTTCAGCCACTCACCAGCAATCTCTTCAATCATGCTTGCGGCGGGTGCCACGGTGAACATACCCGCATTCTGGTCCCAGGCCGACACCAGCCAGTCGGCAGCAAGTGCCGAAGGAAGTGATCCTGCCATCACCCAACCAAAGAATCGTCCCCCGGCATTGGCATGCAGGCCGGGCTCGGCGTGCGTGGCAAGGTCGTCGATAATGGCGGCGGCGTCTCGCCCGGTTTCCGGTAGCGGGCCAGACAGGGCGGCGCGAAGGTCGCGCGCGGTGGCCGTGGCGCCTACGGGCCGGTCAGGCAGGCTGTCCAGCCAGCGGCGGGCATGGAATGTGGCGCGGTCGAGTGGATCAGTCATGGCGAGTTTCTCCAGCGTGCATCTAACGGGACTGTGCGTGGCAAAGGAAGTGCGGCGGCGGCCTTTTTTCGTTGAAGCCAGCCGGGGTTTGCCGTTACACCCAGAGCCATGATGACAAAGCGCAAGCAATTCCTCGTCGCCATGTCCGGTGGCTCCGGATCTGGCAAGTCAACGCTGGCCGAAGCCCTGCTGGAACATTTGCCTGAGGGGCAGGCGGTCCTGTTTGGTGAGGATGCGTATTACTATCCGATGAGCCATTATGGCGAACCCGGGAACAAGGAAGAATGGACGGCACTTGTCGCGGGCATCAACTATGATGCACCTCGCTCGAAAGAAGCCGACCGGCTGGTCAAGGATTTGCGCGCGCTGAAAGCCGGCGAGACGATCCAGCAGCCAATCTATGATTATGAGCGCCATGACCGCAGCGAGAAGACACGCGAGATCAAGTCTGCGCCGATCCTGATCCTGGAGGGCATCCACGCGCTGTCTTTCCCGAAAATCAGTTCCCTGATTGATCTGTCGGTCTATGTGGACACGCCAGACGACCTACGCCTCGCACGGCGAATTCGCCGCGACGTGACCGAGCGCGGTCGCTCGCTGGAAAGTGTACTTCAGCAATATCTCGGCACGGTGCGCGCGGCGCATTACCAATGGACCTATCCGGCCAAATTCGAGGCCGACCTCGTGATTGCCGATGAAGGCCTGCCGGCCTATGGCAATGTGCGCCCGACCGAAGAAGCCATCGAACGCATGATCGCACCGGTGCTGGCGCGTCTGCAGAATTGCGGCGCGATCTGACCCGTTTCCGGTTCGGGGCCAGTCTGGTATGACCAGCCTGCATCGGAACAGGAGACCGTCATGACCCATAGGCTTTCATTTCTTGTTGCAGGGCTGGCGGCGCCATTTGTCCTGTCTGCCTGTATCTATGTTGATGAAGGCTCCGAACCTGTCCGCAAAGTGGTGGTCGAGCGCGAAGTCATTGTTGAAACGGGTCCGGCACAGGATGATCGGCTGAACGCAACGCTCTGGGCGCAGCAGTCGGTAGAGTACAAGGCCACGACTGACGGCATCTATGGGCTGGCGGCGATCCGATTGGACGAGGCGCTGGCTGATCCGGAATGGACCGCCGCGCCAGACCTGCAGGGCGGAGCTTATCAGGATCTTCCCCCGGCGATCATCCTTGATGCCGATGAGACCGTATTGGACAATACGCCCTATGCGGCGGCGGATGTGCTGGCGGGTGAGCCTTTCAGCCCCGACCGCTGGAATGCCTGGGCCAGCGCGGGTGTGGCGAAGGGCGTGCCGGGCGCGGTGGATTTCACCCGCGCGGCTGCGGCCAAGGGTGTGAAAGTATTCTACGTCACCAATCGCGACGCAGTGACGAAAGAGGGGACCGCGCAGAATCTGCGGGCACTCGGTTTCCCAATGGGCGGCAATGTCGACACGTTGCTGACCAAGGGCGAGCAGGACGATTGGGGCTCGGCCAAGGCAACGCGCTGGGCCGTGGTGGCAAAGGATTATCGGATCCTGCTCATGCTGGGCGACAATCTGGGCGACTTCACCGATTCCTATAAAGGCAGCCCGGCAGAACGGCAGGCCGTATATGAGGCGAATGCGGACAAGTGGGGCCGGGAATGGATCGCCCTGCCGAATCCGGGTTATGGCAGCTGGGAAAGCGCGCCATTCGGTCATGATTACAGTCTGCCTGAAGACCAGCGGTTGCAGATGAAACGCGACCAGCTGCAGCCATGGCCTGAACGGCCGTAACACTTCTGTTCATGTTGGCGCGGATATGGTGCGCAAGACATGATCCTGCGCACTCTTTTCGTCGGCCTTGCGGCGCTTGCCGCTGGGCTGCCCGCCTTTGCCTGTGACCTTGCCCTCACGGGGCGGGGCGTCGCAGTGGCCGATTATGTCGAGCAGGTGCGGCCCTGCTTCGGGAATCTGCCGGAGGGCTATGCCTTCGACGCACGCATGGAAGGCGAGTTCCTGAAGCTGACCAATATCGCCCGCAAGGAGGCGGGATTGCCGCCGCTGGTCAATCGCGCGGCGCTACGCAATACGGCGCGCTTTCACAGTCTCGACATGGCGTATAATGGTTTCTTCGGCCATGTCGGACCGGACGGACGCGAACCGCAGGACCGCATCGCGGCCTTCGACCGGCGGGCAATCATTCAGTATTCAGCTGAAAATGTTGCCATGATCGAGATTGTTCGGGGGCGCTGGAATCTGGAACGGCAGGCCGTGGAACGTCTGCACCAGAACCTCATGGACAGCCCCGGCCATCGCGCAAACATTCTCAGCGAACAGGCCACGCATGTATCGATGGGCGTGGTGCGGACCGAGACGGGTGTCTGGGTGACGCAGAACTTCCTGAACCTGTCGGGCAGCCTTGCGCGGGACGTGCCCGTGCGGATGCGTACCGGGGACCGGTTGCGGCAGATGCCCGTGCTCAACGGCTGGAAGTTCCGCGAGTTCGCGGCCGAATTGCCAAGCGGCGACGTGCTGCCAATGGGGCAGGGTATTCCGGCGGGTATATCGGGCGATATCCACATTGCCGCCGAAGGCCGCAAACCGGGAGAGAAGCCGCGCAGCTATTACACAATCCACCTGCCCGGTCCCGCTGTGACCGTGGGCGGCTAGAACACTACCGAATTTTGTAGGGTTGAATTATCGTTCTATTTCTGGATTCATGTCCGGAGGCAGGAGGGTTAACCATGGTTGATGTGTTTGTGAAAAAGGAATTCTCGTCGGATGTGGATACCGGCGATATGCAAACGGAGAAAAAGCAAGTCGTCCGCGATTACATCGCGAAAGGGCAGACATGTGACTGTCCACCGCATGATTTTGAGGAACTTCCAAAAAAAGGGGCTATTGCCCACGAACTCCGGGAGGGGCACTTCCTCCATCAGTTCGAGGCATCTAAATCGAAGCATCGCCGAAATGGCAGGAAGCTCGTGCAAACCAGCTTTATCTGTAAGCCCGGACAGCCACGAAAACGCATAGATGTGATTGACCACAGCAAGTAGTTGCATGAACCTCACGTCCGAGTATTTCGCAAGTCTGTTCCGGGATCTGACCAATCGCATCTACACATTTTCTGCGATCGTTTTTGTAGCGGAACTGTCAGGAAACCATTCCACGCCCGTATCCATATTCGATTTGGAAGTGGAGGGCCTAACGCTTGGGATTATTCAAGCGGGGGCATTTCTTGCAATCGCCCAAGCTGTTTTCAGCTTGATATTTGCGCTGTTCGTAATGGACAAGGCGGGGATGGAGAAGGCCTTTCAAGAGGCGACGTCATCTCAAGATGGTGAGGGTCTTTTCAAAAACCCGGTCTATGCGCGCCTCAGGGAAAGTGTGCAGCGCAAGGCGGCATCCGCAAAGTTGCTGTACAATATTTTCCACCTGCTTCTTCCCATGTGTGTAGGTATTCTTGCCATGCTGTGGAGCTTTCCGGATCTATGCAAGATTGTAGAAAGCTTTCCAGGCGCAGAATTCCGTTTGTGCGAAGATTAAACCGGTCCGGGATTCACAAAACTCCCAAATCGTGATTCTCTTCGATAGACATCGGAGTGATTCGAATGCCTGCCAAAACCGCAAGCCGCCGAACAGTTGTCTTTACCGAGAGCGACGGACGCAAAATTGAAGCTGTCCGATACACCAACCCTGACGGAAGCGCTGGGGGATGGGTGGCTCCTGATTTTCAGGCCGTGAACGTTACACTGGGCCCAGACGTCATCGTGTATCCGGGCGTTTCGATTTCCAGCGGTGCCATCATCACCGGAAAATGCATGATCGTTCCACACTGAGCTGGCGTTCGCTCGCTAGAACACGCGCATGATCTGATCCAGTGGCTTTTTCACCAGAGCGTGTTTGGGCACCATGGCATCGTTGGCTGGATAGCCCGCAACCAGGATCAGGAAGGGCTTTTCCGTTTCCGGACGATCACAGATCCGGTTCAGGAACTTCATCGGGTTGGGCGTGTGGACAAGGGTGGCGAAGCCGGCCTGATGACAGGCGGTCATCAGCATACCCGTGGCGATGCCGACGCTTTCGTTGATGTAGTAGTTCTTGCGGGTTTCTCCCGCTTGCACGCCGCTGCGGCGCTGGGCGAAGATACAGATCAGCCAGGGGGCGATTTCCATATAGGGCTTGTCGGCATCGGTGCCGATCGGCGCGAGCGCGTCGAGCCAGTCTTCCCCGGCGCGCCCTGAATAGAACTCACGCTCTTCAGCTTCGGCAGCCTGACGAATTTCGCGCTTTTTCTCCGCGCTGTTCACACAGGCAAAGAACCAGGGCTGGTGATTGGCGCCGGATGGGGCCGACCCGGCGGCGGCGACACAGGCCTCAATGATTTCGCGTGGGACGGGCTTGTCGGAGAAGGCGCGGACGGAACGGCGCGTCGCCAGAGAGTCGTGAAAGGCGCGGGCGCGGATTCGCATCTCGTCTTCGGGATAAGACGGGAAGCCGCTGAGCGGGACATGGGTCTCGGTACTGGTTTTCATGATGCCCGTGTTAGCAGGATGACGGGCGGACGCAATTCACATCAGCGGGACCGGCGGGCGGCATCAGCGCCGCGCCTTTCGGCCCGCTTCATCCATTTTGAGAGCGTCGCCTCCTTGGCCGTCTTCACCGGTCCGACCTGCAGGATGCGTGCGGGATGTATGCCGACAAATTTCATGACGGGCTTCTGCACCTGTAACTTGGCGGCGCGACCATTGGAGAGCCGGTCAAACCAGACCGGCGCGTCGGACGTCATCAGCACATCGCCCCGTCGTCCGGCCAGCAGGCGATCCCAGAAGGGGTCCTTCTCGTGATATTTCATGGCGAAGCCTGGCAGGAAACTGCGGTCGATCACGCCTTTCATCCTGGCGGGCATCCCGCCCCACCATTGCGGATAGGCCCAACAGACATGATTGGCCCAGAGCAAGTTCTCCCGCCACGCTTCAAGGCATGGCTCAAGGGCCTTGCGGGCGTGATAGCCTTCGGTGAGATCCGGGTCGAAGACCATGTCCGACAAATTCATGCGCCGAATTTCGGCACCGTTTGCTTCTGCGCCGCGCTGGTAGGCGTCCGCCATGCCGTGGCTGAGCGATGTAGCGCGTGGATGGCCGACCCAGAGAAAGATGCGTGCTGGCATGAAAGTCCCCCAAATACGATTGAACAAAACGTTTATTGTTCAACTCGGATCTGATGGCAAGCCCAAACGGTGTAGGGTGCAATTTGCCAGCATGGGGTTCGCCCTGCGTGTCAGCCGCGTTTCAGACGGGCAACGGCATCGGAGACGGGTGTTTCGCCATTTGTGAGTTCGATGATCTCATTGGTGATTTCCGGCACGTCGATCAGTTCCGCGAGCGTGGCGGCGACATTGCCGCGCGCGACGTCCCCATAGGTGATCGCGCGGCCCGCCATCACTTTGCCATCGCCGTCATCATCTTTCAGCGTGCCAGGGCGCAGGATGACATAGTCGATTCCGCTCTGGGCGAGGGCCGCATCGGCGCGGCGCTTCATGGCCATGTAATGTTCGAAGTCGTCACTCGTGTCGCGGTCGCGGCCAGCATCCATGATGACTGAGACGAGATAGATGCGGTTCACGCCTGTGGCGCGCGCCGCCTCGATCAGCTTTTCCGGGCCCTCTCCATCAATCGCGGTCGTCTTGTCCCGGCCGCTGCCGGCGGCGCCTGCGGAGAAGACGGCCGTATCACAGCCGTTCATGGCGCTGGCAAGATCGTCTGCACTCATGTCGATGATATTGCCGAGAACGGGCTCGACGCCCTGCTTGCGCAGATCATCTGCCTGTTCAGATTTGCGGTGCAGGCCTTTGACCGTGTGGCCGGCCTCGACGAGTTTCGGGCTCAGGCGGCTGCCGACGCCGCCCGTGGCGCCGATGAGGAAGATATTGGACATGGAAGTCTCCTGTCAGAATGGGTTCGCCAGACCAACAGGACAGACGGGCAGGAGTTCCGGGCGATTACAGAAGCGTGATCGCTACTGTACAACTTCCACCGGTTCGATTTCAAAGAACGAACTGCCTTCGCAATTGATCACGATCGAGCGGAGTTCCGGCTCGGGAAAGTCCGACTGGGTGTATTCAACGGACGTTTCGGTGATGACATGGAGCATGCCTGTTGCAGTGCGCCTAAGATCGAAAACATAACTTGGGGGCGCTGACTCCTGGATGCTCTCAAATTCAAGTTCGTACGCGTCGCCGTCATTCGGTGCATCTACCAGAAACCGGATCTTCAGCACCGGAGGTTTGACGATGCCTGGCATGAAATCGATCACAGCGCTTCCGTCGCGCGGATCATAGGCTGGACACGTCCGACTTTCCTCCGCCGTGACATCAGGTTCGGGGTTCTCTGCGGCAGTCTCTCCACACCCTGCCAAAAGCAGCACTGCTGTCATGGCTGAACACGCGATACGTAACATGGTTATCTCCCTCCCAGCTTGAAGGAGAAGCATAGCACAACACGCAGAGGTTTAGGAGTCCGCTCGCCAAGATTGGGCGAACGCGTACTAATCCTCTGGCAAATCCGGGACGCCGACGACGTGGAAGCCGGCATCGACATGATGGACTTCGCCGGCGACCGAGTGGCCGAGTTCGGAGAGCAGGTAGAGCGCCGCGCCGGCGACGCCTTCCATGCGCGTGTCTTCCTTCAGCAGAGACCAGTCGCGGCCGGTCCCCATCAGGCTCTTGCCGCCGCGAATACCTGCGAGGGACAGCGTGCGCATGGCACCCGCCGAGATGGCGTTGACGCGGATGCCCTGTGGGCCGAGGTCGCGCGCCGCATAGCGGGTCGCGGCTTCAAGCGCGGCCTTGGCGACGCCCATCACATTGTAGGAGGGCACGGTGCGCTCGGCGCCGAGATAGGTCATGCAGATCATCGCGCCCCCATCCGGCATGATCTCGCTGGCGCGGCGGGCGCAGTCGATGAAGCTGTAGACGGAGATGTCCATCGCGCGGCGGAAGCCCTCGCGGGTCGTGTTGGCGACCATAGAGCCCTGCAGCTCGTCCTTGCCGGCAAAGGCGATGGAGTGGACGAGGAAATCGATCTTGCCCCATTTGGCCTTGATGGCGTCGAACGCGGCATCCATGGACGCATCATCGGTGACGTCGGCCGGGATCATCGTGTCCATGCCGATGGATTCGACCAGCGGGCGCACGCGGCGCTCCAAACTGTCACCCTGATAGGTGAACGCGATCTCGGCGCCCTGGGCGGCCAGCTGGCGCGCAATGCCCCAGGCGATGGAGTTCTGGTTGGCGACGCCCATCACGATGCCGCGCTTGCCTTTCATCAGGTCGCCTGCCGGCGGGGTCCAGTCATCAGCCATCGCGGCATCTCCCTTGTTCAAATATCATCGTGTCATCAGGGCTAGGCAGCCCGCTTGCCCACGTCAAGCAGGCGCAGCGCTAGAGGACGTTCTTCAGGCCGACCTTCATGTCGAGCGCGGTGTAGACATGCTCATCATCGACATAGACGCGGCCATCGGCGATGCCGAGATTGAGCTTGCCGCGGCGCACGCGCTTGATGTCGATGACATAGCGGACGAGCTTCTTGTCGGGCGTGATCTCGCCGGTGAATTTCACTTCGCCGACGCCGAGCGCACGGCCCTTTCCGGGGCTACCGGACCAGCCGAGCCAGTAGCCGACGGCCTGCCACATGGCATCAAGGCCAAGACAGCCGGGCATGACCGGGTCACCGGGGAAGTGGCATTCGAAGAACCAGAGGTCTGGCGTGATGTCGAGTTCGCCGATCACGCTGCCCTTGCCGAACTGGCCGCCATCCATGGTGATCTCTGTGATCCGGTCCATCATCAGCATGGGCGGGATCGGCAATTGCGCATTGCCCGGGCCAAAATAGCCGCCCGCACCTGACTTCAGCAGGTCTTCCTTGGAGTAGGAGGATTGGGGCGTGTGGTAATCGTGCGGTCCGGACATGGCGGTTCCCTTGTTCAATCAGCGCAAGAGGCTTTACGAGCCTGTGCCGCGCGGCTTGTCAACAGGGAGAGGGTGTCCAGACTGCCCTTGCTTACAGGGTGGCTTCGCTGGTCGTTACGCCCCAGAGGGCGGCAGCCGGGACGAAGCCTTTATAGTTTCCGGCTTCGATGCGGCACCAATTGTCCGCGCATTTGCCAAGCTCGACCAGGACGGTCGCCTCTATGCGGGCCACCTCTGCGCTTTCCGGATCCGGCGCGTAGTGCAGGATCGTGTCGGTCTGCACCATGGCCTTGGCTTCCGGTTCCAGCATGCGGGCATGGACCCAGACTTCTGAGCCGGACGGATCCCGAACACGGCGCCAGTTCTGGCTCTCCTTGATAATCAGCAGGGGCAAGCCCTGGCGTTCGTAGCGCCAGAGGATCGGATGATCGCGGCTGGGGCCGGCCCGACCATTCACGGCATTGTATTTCAGGGTCTCGAAGCGCGGGACTTCCTTTCCGGAAAATTTGCTCACGCGCACATAGGTCGGACCCTCAGCCAGTGCCGAAGCGCAAGCAAAGACGAGCCCGGTTAAAATAATGGCTGCCCACTTCATGTGCAGTCTTTTCCCATGTCTGCGAGGGGATAGAATTCCATAGCCGAATGAATCTTGTGTAAAATATGAAGCGTTGGCGTGGTCTAATCCCTCTGCTAAGGCCCGAATGAGAATATTTGCAAAAAGAGTTCCTATGTCCGCGAAGAAGTTGAAAGTCGTTGTCACCCGAAAACTCCCGGCGCCGGTCGAATTGCGCCTCAAGGAATTGTTCGATGCGAGGCTGAACAATGATGATCACCCCTTCACGCAGGAGGAACTGGTCGAGGCGATGCAGACCGCCGACGTGCTGGTACCCACGGTAACTGACAAATTGGATGGCCGGATCATGGCCCGGGCAGGGGACCAGTTGCGCCTGATTGCCCAGTTCGGCGCGGGTGTGGACAATATTGACGTGCAGAGTGCCGTACAGCGCGGCATCACCGTGACCAACACGCCCGGCGTGCTCACCGATGATACGGCGGATGTCGCCATGGCACTGATCCTGTCAGTGCCGCGCCGCCTGTTCGAAGGTGCGCAGATCATGAATACGGGCGGCTTTGACGGCTGGACGCCGACCTGGATGATGGGCCGCCGACTCGCCGGCAAGCGGCTGGGCATCATCGGCATGGGTCGTATCGGCCAGGCGGTTGCGCGCCGTGCGAAAGCCTTCGGCTTGCAGATCCATTATCATAACCGCAAACCGGTCAGCCCGCGCATCGAGGAATTGCTGGAGGCGACCTATTGGGACAGCCTCGACCAGATGCTCGCGCGCATGGACATCGTCTCGGTAAACTGCCCGCACACGCCCGCAACATTCCACCTGATGAATGCCCGCCGGATCGAGCTGATGAAGCCGGAATCCTATATCGTGAATACGGCCCGCGGCGAGGTGATCGACGAAGCTGCACTGGCCCGCGCGTTGAAGGCGGGCAAGATTGCCGGGGCGGGGCTCGACGTGTTCGAGCGGGAGCCTACGGTGAATGAGGAATTGTTCGGCCTGCCGAATGTCGTTCTGCTGCCGCATATGGGCTCGGCCACGATCGAGGGCCGTACCGAGATGGGCGAGAAGGTCATCATCAACATCAAGACCTTCGCCGACGGCCACCGCCCACCAGACCGCGTAATTCCCGCAATTCTGTAAAGCGGGCTCAGTCCAGCGCGCCGATATAGGGCAGGCCGCGATATTTGCCGGCATCGTCCATGCCATAGCCGACCAGGTAGCGGCCCGGTGCATCGATGGCGCAATAGTCGACACCGTCTGCGCCGCGTGGGGCCCAGGGCTTTTGGGTTAGGGCGCAGGTGATGACTTCCCGCGCACCCTTGGACAGCAAATGAGTCTTGGCAAAGGCGAGCGTGCGGCCCGTATCGTAGACATCATCCAGAATGATCACGCCCTTGTCCTTCACGGACCGGGCAAGGTCTGCACGCACGACAACGCGGCCCGAGCTTTCGCGCGCGTCGCGATAGGATTCCAGCCAGATCACGTCGAGGGTCGGGTGGATGTCGCGCCGGGCGAGCGCCTTCATCAGGTCTGTCGTGAAGGGCGTCGCACCGATCAGAATGGACACGATGGTCCATTCTCCCGTCAGGCGAGGGGCCAGCGTGTCGGCCAGCTTGTCGATCTCGGCCAACAGTTCGTCTTCAGGCACGATTACTTCGATTTTGGGCAGGTCGGTCATTCGGCAGGCGTTTCCGTTTCGGTGGCCATGAGGTCTTCAGTGGTAGGATCCGGGGTATCGTCCCGCGGGGGCATATCGGAAAGATCGACGAATTTGAGTTCGATCTCGAAGCTTTCCATCGGCGCCTGTTCGACGACAACCTGAAACGTTCCCGATTCGCCTGCCGCCAGTTGGTCAGGCCGGATGCGGCCGTACTTGGTGGCAACCACGGCGCCGATTTCGTCTTTCAGGTCGACGCGCACCGCTGGCGTGTCGACGGTAGAGCGCGAAATGTTGAGGGCCTTGCCTGCCACTGTGACGACCGGGACCGTGTCATTGAAGGTGCGGCTGCGCTGGATATCTTCGAAGTCGAGCCCGAACCGGTTCACATTGAACCCGATCTGTTTGTAGATGCTGCCCGCCTGCGGCCAGAGCTTCACCACTTCGTTGCGGTACATGATGGCCCCAACACCGAGGGAGAAGAACAGGCCTGCGGTGACCAACCAGGAGAGCAAGGCGGCCGTACGGCTCTTGCGACGGCGTTGCTCGCGGACTTTTTCGCGATAAATCTCGTGGGCCGCGGCGGGGGTGCGCCGGACCGTTTCGTCCAGATATTTTGGTTCAACAAACCAGGATCCGCCACAGGCCGCGCACTTAACAGTGCGTCCGCTTTCACCGATTGTTGAGTCATCGGCGAAATACTGGGTTTCACAATTGGGACAGGTGAGGATCATGTCTTGGTGTTTCCCGCAATTCGCCCCAATAATCCATTCGCCCGCGCACAGGACAGGAGCCTATGACTCTTTCCCGCCACGATCTGTTTGACGATGTTGCCGTACGCCTCGATGGTGTTTCGCTGCGCTATGACACGTCAGAGGATATCCTTAGCGGGATTGATCTGGTCCTGAAACCCGGATCATTCAGCTTTCTGACGGGCGCCTCTGGCGCAGGCAAGACCAGCTTGCTGAAGTTGCTTTATCTGGCCCTGAAACCGTCCCGGGGAGAAGTTTCCCTGTTTGGCCGACCGACGAGCCGTTTGACGCGGGACCAGCTGTCGGCATTGCGTCGCCGGGTTGGTGTTGTCTTCCAGGAGTTTCGCCTGCTGGACCATTTGACCGCATATGAGAATGTTGCATTGCCACTGCGGGTATTGGGCCGGAAAGAGTCGACCTATCGCAGCGATGTCGAAGAATTGCTGGCCTGGGTCGGGCTAGGTGAGCGGATGCATGCGCGCCCAACCACGCTTTCGGGCGGCGAACAGCAG
>NZ_DGNK01000001.1:57415-60680 GCF_002388935.1 Hyphomonas sp. UBA4494 | reverse complement strand
ACCATGGCCAGTTGCGTGTTGGTGATAGCCTCTCTGAGAGCGGAGATATCCAGTTTGGAGGCATTCCGAACTTTGCCCCCGAACTGCTGCGCCGCGCCCGGGTGAAAGATCCGATGAAAGCCAAGCATTTGCGCAAGGCACTCGAAAGCCTTGCCGAAGAAGGGGTAACCCAACTCTTCAAGCCGGCGATCGGCTCCGACATGATTGTCGGCGCGGTTGGTCAGCTTCAGTTTGAAGTGATGACGGAGCGGGTAGCCGCGGAGTACAATCTTGAAGTCGTCTTCGAGCCTGCACCCTACAATGTCGCGCGCTGGATGAGTTCAGATGACGACAAGAAGCTGGAAGACTTCCTGGACAGGAACAAGTCCGCCAGCGGAACAGATTTGGATGGCGCCCCGGTCTATCTGGCGAAGAATGCCTGGGATGTGGGCTATGCTCAGGAAAAGAACCCGGACATTCGCTTCACGGCTACCAAGGAACGTCTAGTCTAGTTCTGCTGGCGCACGCCGAAAGATATTCTGAAATCTCGTTTCGGTAGTGTATCAAATGTCACGATTCTGGTGTATCTTTCCGTCAATACGGAAGGAGATCAGCATGCCGTATATCAAGACGCGAGATGAGACTGAGATCTTCTACAGGGATTGGGGCCCGGTCGAGGCGCCACCCATCATGTTCCATCACGGCTGGCCTTTGACGGCTGACGACTGGGACAATCAGATGCTGTTCTTTCTCTCCGAGGGCTATCGGGTGATCGCAGCGGACCGCCGCGGTCATGGCCGGTCGCAGGAAACCTGGACTGGCAACGACATGGATACCTATGCCGCGGACACGGACGACCTCGTTACAGCGCTGAACCTGACAAATGTGGTTCATGTCGGACATTCGACAGGCGGCGGGGTGGTGGCGCGTTATGTGGCCCAACATGGCGGGGACCGAGCTGCCAAAGCCGTGTTGATTGGTGCGGTCCCACCCTTGATGCTGAAAACGGCGGACAATCCGGATGGCATACCCATGGACGTCTTCGATGATTTCCGGAGGCAATTGTCAGACAATCGCGCCAGTTTTTTTCTCGATGTCCCAAGCGGTCCGTTTTTCGGATTCAACCGGGATCATGTCGAGACGGTGGAGGCAATGGTCCACAATTGGTGGCGTCAGGGCATGATGGGTAGCGCAAAGGCGCACTATGATTGTATCGCCGCCTTCTCCGAGACGGACTTCACTGAAGACCTGAAGGCTCTCAGAGTGCCCACACTGATCATGCATGGGGACGATGACCAGATTGTTCCGCTCGACCTGACCGCCCGCAAGGCCGCAGACCTTGTCGAGGGTTCAGTACTGAAGATCTATGAAGGCTTGCCGCACGGAATGTGCACAACGCATTCTGAGCTCATCAATCCAGACCTGCTAAATTTCATTCGCGCCTAGAGGAGGGTCACCCGTTCAGGATGGGTCTGGTGCCGTCAGCGGCTCCGGCTTGTCGCTTGGCGGGGAGGCGAAGTCCGATCCACCCTGTAATTCTTCCTGAACTTCAAGCACAGGCTGATGGCGATCTTCGTGCCGGGAAGACAGGCCGGAGGTCGCGAGCGGATTGCGCTCTACCTTACCTGCGCCGCGTTTAAGCTCACAGCGCGAAGCGCCTTCATCGAGTGCAGCTATGTAGCTCCAAGCTAGACAGGCAGACCGCGTATTGCAGAGCTGTTGGCAGTCATCGACGTTTGCGGTGTTTGTAAATTCATAGGTCGCGCCAAAGCGGTAGATGCCAGGCTGCTGGCCCGGAGTGGCTTGTATCGCTTCAGCCGATGCCGGCTCAGCCTCCAGGCTGTCGGCCATGACAGGCAGGCTGAAGCAGGCGGCGAGCAAAAGGGCTGGAAAAAGGCGCATTTCGAAAGACTCCCTCAATCGTCGGCGAATCCTAGGCAGCCTGTCTTAAGGAAAGGTTGTTCAGGCGCCGGACAGGCTTTCGCGCTTTTCCTCGATTTCCAGCCATTCCATTTCGATCATGTCGAGTTCATCCCGCGCAGCGCCTATCCGGGCCGATGCCTTCGCAAACGCATCCGGGTCGCGCGTATACAGCTCCGGGTCGCCCATCTTGGCTTCGAGGGTCTTGATCTCCGCCTGCAGTTTCGGGATCAGCGCGTTGATCTCTTTCTGGCGATGCTCGTCCTTGTAGGAGAGCTTCTTCTGCGGCTTCGGACGCGCGGTTTCAGTTTTGGCCTTCTCGGATTTCTGGGTGGTCTCGTCCTGCTGGCGGAAATGCTTCAGCTGATCCTGCGCATCGGTCCAACCGCCTGCGGTGACCACCCACTTACCGTCGCCTACGGGGCAGAGGCAGCTCGTCACCGTGGCATCCAGAAAGGCCCTGTCGTGGCTGACCAGGATCAGCGTGCCGTCATAGGAGAGCAGCATGTCCTCCAGCAATTCCAGCGTTTGCATGTCGAGATCATTGGTCGGTTCATCCATCACCATCAAGTTGGATGGTTTGGCGAGGCCAATGGCGAGCGCGAGCCGATTGCGCTCACCGCCTGAGAGAGCGCCGACGGGCTGACGCAACTGTTCCGGTTTGAACAGGAAGTCCTTGGCATAGGCGGCGACATGGCGCTGGTTGCCCTGCACCATGATGGAGTCACCGCCCGCCGGTGCGAGCGCTTCCCAGACAGTGTCTTTCGGGTTCAGCGTGTCGCGCGTCTGGTCCTGATAGGTAACTTCCAGCGTCTTGGACTGGCGTACATTGCCCGCATCCGGTTCGATTTCACCCAACAGCAGGCGTACCAGCGTTGTCTTGCCTGCGCCGTTCGGGCCGATGATGCCGANNCGATCCGGTCGCCGCGCAGGATACGCAAGGAAAGGTCTTCGGCAATCACGAGCGGGCCGTTCGGCGTGTCGAAGGTCTTCGACAGACCCTTGGCCTCGATCACCTTCTTGCTCATTGAATCACCGCTGGAGACTGACAAGTCGGCCGTATTCTTGCGGTCCTGTAGCGCGCCACGCATTTCGGCATGCTGCACGCGCATCTGTTTCAGCCGGGCGAGGCGGCCCTGGTTGCGCTTGCGACGCCCGGTCACGCCGCGCGCCAGCCAATGATGCTCATCTTTCAGCTGTGTCGTCATGCGGCGAAGCTGACGTTCCTCTTCCTGCTCGACCTGTTCGGCCCATTCATCGAACTTGGAATAGCCTTCCGGGCTTTTCAGTACCTTGCCCTGACGCAGCCAGAGTGTGTTGGTCGAGACATTCTCCAGGAAACGTCGGTCGTGGCTGACCAGAAGGA
>NZ_DGNK01000001.1:2605-57381 GCF_002388935.1 Hyphomonas sp. UBA4494 | reverse complement strand
GGTTCGTCCAGCAACAACACATCAGGCTCGCGCGCAAATGCTTTGGCAAGGGCCGCGCGGCGCTGTTGTCCTCCCGACAGGGTGGTTGGGTCCGCCGCGCCATCGACGCCGAACTCCATCAGCTCTGCTTCGGCCATGTAGCTGGCCTCGAGACCTTCCGATACATAGTCCAGAACCGTCTCGAATCCGGCCAGACTGGGCTCTTGGGAAACGATGGCATATGTAATGCCAGGCTGACGCCAGACGTCTCCGCTGTCGGATTCGACACTTTCGGAGATGATTTTCATCAATGTCGACTTGCCGGCGCCATTTCGCCCGACCAAAGCGACTCGTTCGCCCTTGGATAGGGAGAAGCTGACCCCCGTAAACAGGGGCTTGCCACCAAAGGTGAGGCGAAGGTCGTTCAGGGTGATCAATGGGGGCTGTGCCATAGGCGCGATGTAGCGTGTGCTACAGGTTCGCGCTAGGGGGCGCATGCGGTGTCTGGGTGCACGGGCCCGCAGGATTTTGGACCAGAACCAACGCACGAAAACTTCACTGGTGAAGTTTGACCAAAGACCCCGTTCATTCCGGGATGCGCGTTCTGCGCATGCAAAATTCTACCTTCCGTATGCGATGCGGAATAAGAAATGCAGTCGATTGCAGTAAATCCGGCCGGCGTTCAGGTAGCGTTCATTGCGAAACTTTCATCTGTTTCCTCGTTGCCTCAGCACCGGCGTTTTAATCGCCAGGCTGACGGGTGACAAAGTGTTGGGGGGACACATGACAAAAACAATCGTTCCCCCGGCTATATCTTGGTGCGCGTTAATTCGAGAACGAATTATGCGTGTGAATAGGGGACAAATCATGTCAAAGAAAATTCTCATCGCCTCCGTTGCTGTTGCTACTCTTGTAGGCGCCGCATCTGCGGCTGAATCCAGCGATTATCCGCCGGCATCCGATCCGGGTACATGCTATGCGCGGGTTTTGATTCCTGAGCAGATCAATGTTCAGACGGAACAAGTTGTTGACCGCCCGGAAAGCACCGAAATCAAGCTGGTTCCTGCAACTTATGAGACCGTGACCGAGCAGGTTCTGGTCAAGGAAGAAACAAAGAACATCCGCGTTATCCCGGCGACATACGAGACTGTCACCGAGCAGGTGCTCGTGGCACCTGAGCGCATCGAAACCACCGTCGTTCCGGCAGAATATGAGACCTATACAGAGCAGGTTCTCATCCGCGAAGCCTACACGACCTGGAAGCCTGGCAATGGCTTGTACGGTCGCGCGACGGACGCATCGGCGTCATCCAATGGGGTTTCCACGGGCGAATTGCTGTGCCGTGTCGAAGTGCCAGCCGAGTACGAAACCGTGACGCGCACACGTCTCCTTTCGCCAGAGCGAACGGAAACCCGCACCATTCCGGCCACCTACGAAACCGTGACCAAGGAAGTCGTGGTTGAAGAAGCACAAGTGGTCGAAGAGATCGTGCCGGCTGTCTACAATACTGTGAATGTCGAGAAACTGGTCACGCCAGCCAGCGAGGAAACCCTCGTTGTTCCAGCCACATACAAGACGATCGACAAGCGCGTCGTCAGCGGCGGTGGCGCTCTGGAGTGGCGTGAAGTCCTCTGTGACACCAACGCGACCTCGTCCAAGATCCGCAGCGTTCAGCAGGCGCTCTCCGATGCGGGCTATTCGAACCCGGTCGATGGCGAATTCGGCCCGGCCACGCTTACCGCAATGGAATCCTACCAGCGGTCCAACAATTTGCCGGTTGGCTACCTGACCATCTCTACGGTCGAGTCGCTGGGTCTGACCAAGAACTAGGCCCCTGACCCTGGCGACTTGCCCCGCGCGTCTTCGGACGTGCGGGGTTTTTCATGCACCAAGCCGTGCAAGGTCGTCTTCATCCAGCACGCGCCACTCGCCTTCCGGAAGACCGCCAAGCTCCAGCGCGCCAAAGCTGGCGCGGTGTAGGGCCTCTACGTGATTGCCTGCGGCAGCAAACATGCGGCGGACCTGATGGTATCGGCCTTCCGTAATGGTCAGGCGCGCCGAGCGCTCGCCGGTGACTTCGAGACGCGCTGGCAATAGAGGTTTTTCTTCACCTCGCAACATTAGCGTGCCGCTGGCAAACAGCTCTGCCTCATGACCCTCCAGCGGGCGCGCCAGAGCTGCCTCATAGGTTTTCTCGGTTGCTGATTTTGGTGAGATCAGTTTGTGAAGCAGCTTACCATCATCCGTGAACAGCAAAAGTCCTGTCGTATCTGCATCCAGTCGCCCGATCGTTGAGAGGGGCGGGCTGCGTTGGAGGAAGCGTGATGGCAGCAATTCATAGACCAGTCGGCCCTGGTCGGCCCGCGAGCAGGTAAAGCCCGCCGGCTTGTTCATGATCAACACCATGCCGGGCGCCGGGTCGAGCGGTTCGTCGTCGAAGCGAAGATCATCGCCTGCGCCGGTTAGGCGGCCTGCGCGGATCGCGGCCTCCATTTCCTTGCGGCTGCCATAGCCAAGGTTCGCCAAATATTTTGCAAGCTGACGATCAGGTTTCATCGCTTCCGCTTTGGCTTCTCCGCACGGAGAATCTTGTAGCCGCCGGAGTCTTCCAGCATTTCAAAGGTCTTGAAGCATTCGCCCAGAACCTCTTCATATGGCAAGTGGCGGTTGGCGACGAGCCAGAGTTGTCCGCTACCACGGAGCGCCTTTGCGGCAGAACGTATGAAATCCTGACCCAGCGATGCGGCATCGGCGCGGCCAACATGGAAAGGTGGGTTCATCACGATGAAATCGTACGGCGTGCTGCCACCTTCTTTCGTCGCATCTGCCCATTTCATGTCCCAGTTTTCAAAGCCGGATAGAGTTTGCGCAATACAGGGCAGGGCGCGATGTTCAGCTTCCAGCAGGGTCATGTGTTCGACATGGCGGCAATGCTGGAGGATCTCGCGGGACAGGAATCCCTGGCCTGCGCCAAAATCTGCGCCGCGCCCGCGAATGTTTTCCGGTACGCTGTCTGCAAGCAGTTCAGACCCCGCATCGATCCGGTTCCAGGAGAACAGGCCAGGGCGACTCCACACACCGGCTTCCATTTCCTGCGGTGCATCGCGCGCGATCCACTCTTCCATCAGGTCGGTATTTATCTGTGAGCTGTTTTTGACGGTCCAGAAGGCGCGGCACTTGTTCTTTGAAAGCGCCTCGGTTTCGCCGGCGATCTCGCGCAGCAGTTTCTCGATCGTCTTGGAGCCGAGCGTGTTGGGCAGGCAGGCGAGGATCACGCCACCCTCCGGCGCGTCGCGCAGGGCGCGGGCGAATAGGGCGCGCGTTTCATCCTTCTGGCGAGGTGGCAGGAGCAGGGTCAGCTGTGTGGCCGGGAAGGTCTCGGTCTCAGGCGGCAGGACATCAAAGCCGGCAGCCTTCAGTGCCTCATGATCGGGTTTGAAACTGTTCTGGCAGACAAGGCGCTCTTTCGGGAGGCGCGCGAGATGCGGCGACAGCTCTGCGCGCAGGAACAGGATCGGCCCCTGATCGGGCAAGGTTACGGCCCCGTCATCAAGGGCCAGCATCAGGGTTTCATAGACAGCAGTATCAAACATGCGCGGTCTTTAATGGGTTTGTCCGGCGCGGGAAAGTCCCGGCCATCATACCGCATCTATTGGCGGATGATCCGCACGCCGTTGCTGGTTCCGCTGCGCGAGCTTGACGCTGTACCAAACGCCTGCGCCATGCCGCGATAGAAGGTCACGCGTTCTTCGGCGGCTTCGCTCATTTCAATGCCCGCTTCTGCGCCAAGCAGGGGCTCTGGCGGCATACCCGCATGGGCGATTTCCATGATGTCCGACCAGAGATCGGCTGGCAGGCCGCCCCCGGAAACCTTTGCCATGGGACTGTCATCATCATTGCCGACCCAAACGCCCCCGACATATGCGTTGGTGAATCCGATGAACCAGGCATCGCGCCAGTCCTGGCTGGTGCCGGTCTTGCCGGCGACCATCCAGTTGCCAAACCGCGCACGGCGGCCGGTTCCGAACCTGGCATTGACGACGCGGGCGAGCATGCCGTTCATTTCCTTGGCAAGCTCATGATCATAGACCCGGTCGCGATTATAATCGGGACGCGTGTAGAGCACATCGCCGCGCGAATTTTCGATCTTCTCAATCAGCCACGGATCCATGCGCAGCCCGCCCGACTGGAACGTGCCAAATGCGCGGGTGATTTCCCACAACGAAACTTCCTGACTGCCCAGCGCAATGGAGGGGAATGGCTGCAGCGGCGTCGTGATGCCAAAGCGACGCGCAATATTGATGACGCTTTCTTCGCTGGCTTCCTGCGTCAGTTCAGCGGCAATCGTATTGGTTGAGCGCGCCATGGCCTCGCTCAATGTCATGGGCCCCAGGAAGCCGCCGCCATAGTTTTCGGGTTGCCATTTGCCAATGGCGAGCGGGGCATCCTCGAATACGTCATAGGGTGAATAGCCATTCTCCAGCGCCGCGGCATAGACGAAGGGCTTGAAACTGGAACCCGGCTGACGCTTGGCTTGCGTCACACGGTTGAATTCTGACTCGGTGAAATCGCGCCCGCCGACCAGCGCCGCAACGCGACCGTCGCGGTCGATGACGAGGGCAGAGGCCTGGCTCGCTTTTGCGTCCTTGCCATCTTTCTCCATGCGCGCGTCCAGCTTTGCGCGTATCTTGTCCTGCATCTCGATATCGAGCGACAGGGTCACCACCATATCACCCGGTGGCCGCGGCAGCATAAGCTTCACCCGGTCGGCAACCGTGTCCATCACATAGCCAAGTTGGGGATCATAAGCGGGCGCGTCGATGATGGTGATGTCGGTCTCAATGGCGTCGGTCACTTCATCGGCCGTGATGAAGCCAAGATCGGCCATTTGTTCCAGAACATAGAGCTGGCGTGACTTGGCGCCTTCCAGATTCTCCCGCAAGTTCAGTTTCGACGGTGCCTTGGGCAGCGCAGCCAGAATGGCAGCTTCCGGTATGGACAAGTCTTCCGGCGGCTTGCCGAAATAATAGCGTGAGGCCGCGTCGATCCCATAAAGGCCGGCGCCGAAATAGACCCGGTTCAGATAGAGCGTGAGAATTTCGTCCTTTCCGAGCTTCTTTTCCAGTTCGCGCGCCAGTTTCATTTCCTGCGCCTTGCGGGACATGGTCTGACGGCTGTCCAGAACAAGATTCTTGATGAGCTGTTGGGTGATCGTGGACGCACCGGACACGGTCTCCCCGGCGCGCATGTTCGACCAGGCTGCACGTGCGATGGCGGCATCGTCTGCCCCATCATGTTCGTAGAAGCGCTTGTCTTCGGCGGCGATGAAGGCTTGCGGCACGTGCGGGGGCAGGCGGTTGATGTCAGTCGCGCGGCCATAGCGCGGCCCACGCACGTCCAGTGTGTTGCCATCGCGGTCAACGAATTCGATCGCGGCTTCGCGCTTGGCGTCCCACAGCTCAGCGACCGGCGGCAGGCTCGGCATGCCAAAATAAAGCGAACGCCATTTCCAGAAGGCCCACCCAGCGCCAATCAGCATCACGACAAGGATGAACAGCATCAGGTAACGGCCAGCACGTGTGCCGAGAAAGCCAAAGCGTGACCGCGGTACCTTGATCGCCTGCGATCCGCCCGTCTTGGCCGCCTTTTTGGGCGTTTTGCGTGGTGTCTTCGCCATGTTTTCCAGATACCTGAATTCGGGTTTCCAGCAAGCTAAATGCCGAAGGAATTGGGCGAGGTGAAGGCACCGCCTGCAGCACGCGCCCTGCCGCGAGGTCACGCCTTACAATAGGGGCTATTCCTGAGTGATATGAGATCAACAAGCTGGTTCAATGAAGTCAGCAAGATCAGGGCTAGACAAAAAGGCCCGGCACTCCGGAGGAAATCATGCCCACATCGCCCGCCGCCACGCCCGCAGAACATTTTGACGTGCTGATCGTTGGCGCAGGGATTTCGGGCGTCGGCGCAGCATGGCACATGCAACACCAGAGCCCGGACAAGAGTTTCTGCGTGCTCGAAGCCCAGGGCGGCTATGGTGGTACATGGCGCACGCATACCTATCCCGGTATCCGCTCAGACAGTGACCTCTATACGTTCGGCTACCGTTTCAAGCCGTGGACCGGTGCGCCCATCGCGGCGGCGCAAGAGATCATGACGTATATGGGCGAAGTGGTCGAGGAGAACGGTCTGGATCGCCACATCCGGTATAATCACCGGATCATCGGTGCCGACTGGTCATCCCGGCACAAGCTCTGGATGGTAACCGCCAAGCGCGAAGATACGGGCGACACGCAGACTTTCACCGCAAACTTTCTCTGGATGTGCCAAGGCTACTACAATCATCAGAAGGGCTACACGCCCGAATGGGACGGCATGGAGGACTTCCGGGGGCAGATCATCCACCCCCAGACCTGGCCAGAAGATGTCGATCTCAAAGGCAAGAAAGTTATCTGTATCGGTTCCGGCGCCACGGCAGCGACAATCGTGCCTGCCATCGCCGAGGATTGCGAACATGTCACGCTATTGCAGCGCTCGCCGACCTATTTCACGCCCGGCCGCAATGTGAATGAGCTGGCGGATGCCCTGCGCGAGCAAAATGTTGATCCGGCATGGATCCACCAGATCATCCGCCGCCGGGTCCTGTTTGATCAGACGAAGTTCATGAACCTGGCAGAGGAACAGCCGGATCTTGTACGAGCCGAGTTGCTCAAGGGTGTGCGCGAATTCCTTGGGCCTCACTACCCGATCGATCCGCACTTCACGCCACACTATCGCCCGTGGCAACAGCGCATCGCCTTTGTGCCCGATGGTGACCTGTTCCAGGGCATCGCAAGTGGCAAGGCCAGCGTCGTCACCGATCATATCGATCACTTCACTAAAAAGGGCATCCTGCTGAAATCGGGCGAAGAGCTTGAGGCTGACATCATCATCACGGCGACGGGCTTCAACCTGTCGGTGTTGGGAGACATCCCGTTTTCCAAAGATGGAGCGCCCATCGATTTCAGCCAGACGGTTACCTATCGCGGTATGATGTTCACCGGCGTGCCCAACATGGCATGGGTATTTGGCTATTTCCGCGCCAGCTGGACGTTGCGTGTAGATCTTATGGGGGATTTTATCAGCCGCATGCTGAAGCATATGGATGATATCGGTGCAAAGGAAGTGCGTGTCGAATTGCGCGAGGAAGACAAGGGGATGGATATCCTGCCCTGGATGGATACGGACAATTTCAATCCAGGTTACATGATGCGATCACTTCACTTGATGCCCAAACGTGGCGCGCATGACATCTGGCAACACTCGCAGGATTACTGGCGCGAGAAAGACGAGATGCCGCTCATAGATCTGGACGGCGAGGAGTTTGTCTATGATGGGATTGCGGCGCGCGCCAAATCGAAAGATGACGCGCTCGTTTGAATTCCATCTGGCCAAGCCGGTCGTCCCCGTCTAGCGTTGCCTTCCACACAAAGGGAGGGACGCATCATGCGCCGAACACTGATTACGGCCACACTGTTTGCCGCCGCCGGACTGGTCGCGCAGGCTCAGGACGCCAAGCCCACAATGGCGCTCGAAACCGCTGGCACGATTGTTACGGCCTGTATCGATCATGCCGAAGCCAATGCGCAGGCGGTGGCGATCGCGGTCTATGACCAACACGGCAATTTGCGGGCCTTTGCGCGCATGGATGATGCATCCGCAGGCGTGTCCGACATTGCCATGTGGAAAGGTAAGTCAGCTGGCAAATACGGCTATGCCACGGCCATGACCGCGGAGTGGGGCATTGGCCCGGGAGACGTTGCCAATTGGCGCGGCGGACTGCCGATCCACCTGGAAGGCGGCGAGTTGATCGGCGGCGTCGGCGTTTCCGGTGCGCCATCCGTGTTCGATGAAGAATGCGGCAATGTCGGCATAGCTGCGGCTGGCCTGCCAATGGCAGAGATCATGGACGTGGACGTCGAGGACTAGGGGCAGCCAATGGCATGGGCCAGAATGTTTCGGTGCACTTCGCTCGTGCCGGAATAGATCGTTGCGGCGCGCGTCGAGAGATATTTTGCCTGCGCGAACTGACTGTTCGGTGACAGGTCAAGCCCGACTTTGGTAATGGCCTGATGTAGCTCTGTGGCGAGCAGTTTCAGGGCTGACGATGTCGCCGCGATGCTGATGGGAATTTCTTCGTTGGAGGCGCGCGCCTCAAGGGCTTCGAAGCCATCCACTTTCATGGTCAGCTCAAGCAACTGCTGTGACGACGAGTTCCCGATCGCCCCGCGTGCAGCTGCGCGCAAGGCTCGCCTCAGCAGGCCGGTCGTTGTGTTGTTGGATCGGGCAATTGCCATCAGGGCTTTTGCTGCCTGCCAGCCGTCACCGATGTCGCCCACCCGGTCAGCGACCGGTGTGCGGACATCGTCGAAGAAAACTTCATTTGTCTCTTGTTCGCCGCTAATGAACTCGATCGGACGTATGCGGATTCCGGGTCGATGCATTTCGACCAGAAGGAAGACAAGTCCGTCACGGCCTGTGCTGCCCGGCTTGCATCGCGCCAACAGGAACATGTGGGTGGCGTATTGGGCAAAGCTCGTCCAGACCTTGGTGCCGTTCAACACAAATTCGTCACCGTCGCGGGTCGCACGCAGGGCAAGGGCGCTCAAGTCCGAGCCGGCCTGAGGCTCAGAAAAGCCTTGGCACCATTCATGCTCGCCATTCAGGATGGCGGGCAGGTAGTGCGCTTTCTGTTCGTCCGAGCCTTCGGCAATGATCAGCGGGCCAATCGTGCGTACACCGGAATTCATAACAATGGGCGCATCGCGGGCCGCTGAGGCATTTTCGAAATAGAGCCGTTGTTCGGCGCTCCAGCCTGCGCCGCCATATTCAACAGGCCATGAGGGAGCAAACCAGCCCCGCGCGGTCAGCCGCTTACGCCAAGCCTCACAGGCCCAGCGCGGCGATTTCAGCCCGGTGGTTTCCCGACCGGTTGCGCGCAGTTCCTCGGTCAGTTCAGCGTCGAGAAATGCATCCACCTCGGCGCGGAAGGCGGCGTCGGCCTGGCCTTCCACAAGGTCGGGAGCTGGAAAATTTCCGTCCATGTCGCTCTCCTGTGTTTCGAGCGGATGGCCAGTGTCTGGGGCAGCGGCGCAGGCCGCAATCAGGGGAAATACGGGGTGCGGCACCTGCGCCGCCATTGAATGAACCTTGTAGGGCCCGGTGTTCCCCGGCTAGGACTGGACAAAAGGGAGCGCGACATGGGTATCAGGACAACACTATTGGCATCATCAATTCTCGGCCTGTTGGCGGTCGGCTGTGCAAAGCCGGTGGCTGAGACGGCGCCCGTTGTCGCGGCCACGTCAGAAGCTGTGTCCACTGCCGCGCCGTTACCAGCCTTGACCGGGACAGAAGCGTTCAAAGTGTTCGTTTCGGGAACCGAGATCGGCCACCTGAATGTTGACCATTCCGGCGGTGTGACCAAGGTGGACTTTGAGTACCGCAACAATGGTCGCGGCCCGACCATTCTCGAGACGGTGACGCTGGACTCGTCCGGCCTGCCGGTGGACTGGGATATCGCCGGCGCGACGACGTTTGGGAACAAGGTAGAGGAGTCCTTCTCACAGGATGGCCTTGAGGCGAGGTGGACAGATGCGACCGGCAGCGATTCCCGCACGCTTAATTCGGCGACGCTCTACGTGGCCCAGAATGCCAGCCCTTACGCCCTGTGGCTTTATGCCCGGATCCTGATGGCAGATGCCGATCAATCCGTTGGTGTTTTGCCTGGCGGTACACTTCAACTCGAAAAGATGGAGGACCTGACCGTCGCCGGGCCGGAAGGAGATGTGGCGATCAGCGCTTACGCGCTGTCCGGGATCGAGTTGAACCCGACTTACATTCTGATGGATTCGAGTGATGCGTTTGTTGGCGTCATTTCGCCGCGCTTTGCCATCTTGCGGGACGGTCTGGAAGCGCATGATGAAATGCTTCGCGCCCGGTCGGTCGAGTATTCCGCCAAGCGGTTCGAGAATATCCAGGCTGAAACGGCGCACAATTACGACGCGCCCGTCCGCATTGCGGAAGTCCGCGTGTTCGACCCGGAGACGCTGGCCCTGACGGACCCGGTCTCGGTCTTGTTCGAAGGCAATCGTATCCGGTCGGTCGACGCCCCGGATACGCGCCATGAAGGCGAAGTGCTGATTGATGGCGATGGCGGCACGCTGGTGGCGGGCCTTTATGAAATGCACGGGCATCTCGGTCAGAACAGCGCGCTGCTCAACATTGCGGCCGGAGTGACATCAGTTCGGGATATGGGTAACAACAATGACGTGCTCAGTGAGCTGAATGAAAACATACAGTCCGGGCGTCTCGCCGGTCCGCGTATCATCCGCAGCGGGTTCATCGAGGGGAAGAGCCCGTTCAGCTCCAACAATGGGACACTCGTATCGAGTGAGGAGGAGGCGCTCGAAGCCGTTCGCATGTATGGCGGTGGAGAATTCCACCAGATCAAGATCTACAATTCCATGAAAGGCGAATGGGTGCCGGCGATGGTTGCGGAAGCGCGCCGTCTCGGCCTGAAAGTGGCCGGGCATGTGCCGGCCTTCTCCAATGCCGACCAGATGATTGCTGCGGGTTATGACGAGATGACCCATATCAATCAGGTCATGCTGGGCTGGGTGCTGGAAGAGGGAGAAGACACGCGCACCTTGCTGCGCCTGACCGCGTTGAAGCGTCTCCCATCTCTGGAGATCAGTGATCCAAAGGTACAGGCAACGATCAATGCCATGGCGGAGCATGAAACCGCGATTGATCCGACCCTCGCCATCCATGAAGCTTTGCTCAGGTCTCGCAATGGCCAGCTCCGGGCGGGTGTGGTGGACTATATCGATCATATGCCGGTTGGCGAGCAGCGCTCGGCCAAGACAGCATGGGCCGACATTTCCTCTCCCGAGGATGACGCGGCCTACTGGCAGGCCTTCGACAAGATCATCGAAACGGTCGCCGCGATGCATGAGGCGGGCATCCAACTCGTCCCCGGAACGGATATGGGCGGATCCTTCGTCTATCACCGCGAACTTGAGCTCTATCAGCAGGTCGGAATGACAGCGCCTGAGATTCTTGCCTGGGCGAGCCATGGCATGGCTGAGTATGTGGGACAATCGGACGAGCTTGGGTCTATCGAGCCTGGCAAGCTGGCCGATTTCTTTCTTGTCCCAGGCGATCCCACAGCAGACCTGAAGGCGATCAAGACCATCTCCATGGTTGTGAAGGATGGCACGGTCTATTTCCCGAGCGAAATATATCCTTCATTCGGAATCGAGCCCTTCGCAGCGGCGCCGACTTTGACCGAGTAGGCGGGGGATTCCGCCTTGCGCAGATGCGCGGCTCAGGCTTGGTTGACAGTAGCAGTCGAGGTTTCTACAGGCGCGATCGGAACACTCTTTTCTGCATCGGGTTAGCCTGAAGACGGCTCGCCCTCCCTGAAATCCCAGCACGCCCTGGAGGCTGGAATGTTCAAGTCTATCTCCGCCATCGCTGCTCTGCTGTTTGCTGCTGCCATCCTCTATGCCGGCAACGGCTTGCAGAGCACGCTCTTGTCTGTGCGCGGCGACCTGGAAGGCTTCCCGACCGCAATCATCGGTCTTCTGGCCTCGGCATATTATGCCGGCTTCATCCTCGGTTGCCGCTTCGTGCCTGGCATGATCAAGGGCGTAGGGCATATTCGGGCTTTTGTGGCCCTCGCCTCGATCGCGTCGTCCAGCGCGCTGGCGCATATCCTGTTCGTCGATGCCACGCCGTGGGCAGTATTGCGCTTCATTACAGGTTTCAGCTTTGCAGGGCTGACCATGGTGCTGGAAAGCTGGATCAATGAGCGCGCGACGAACGAGAACCGTGGCAAGGTGCTGTCAGTCTATCGCATTGTCGATCTTGGCGCCGTGACCGTCGGCAACGGCCTGCTCGCGATTGCGCCGCCTTCGGGCTTCCAGCTGTTCGTTCTGGTTTCCATCCTGATCTCCATCGCGCTCGTCCCGGTGGCGCTAACGCGCTCGGATTCGCCTGCGCCGCTGGAGACCGCTCAGCTCGACATTGTTCAGCTTTATCGCGTCTCGCCCGTCGGCGCCGTCGGTGCTGCTGCCGCCGGACTCGCCAATGCCGCCTTCTGGGGGATGGCGCCGGTCTATGTGCAGGAGATTGGGTATGGCTCGGCAATGATCGCGGCCTTCATGAGTGCCGCGATCATCGGAGCAGGCTTGTTCCAGTTCCCCATGGGCTCGCTCTCTGACAAAGTAGACCGGCGTTTCGTGATCGTGGGCAGCTCGCTGCTCGGCGCAGGGGCTTCGGCATTGTTGGCAAGTTTTGCTGGCCTGTCCCAAAACGCCTTGATTGGCTTCAGCTTCCTGTTTGGCGCTTTCATCATACCCGTCTTCGGCATTTGCGCTGCGCATGCCAATGACCATTCCGCGCTCGGCAAGGCCGTCGCCACGAGTGGCGGCCTGCTCCTGCTCTATGGGGTTGGATCGGTGATTGGCGCCCTGGTTGGCGCTCTCGTGATGAGCGCGTTTCACCCGGCCGCACTGTTCTGGTATATCTCGGGTGTATATCTCGTGTTGGCCGTGTTCAGTCTTCTGCGCATAGGCATCAACCGCCCAAGCATCGTCGGCAAGAAAACTCGCTTCATTCCGATGGCAAAAAGCCCGCTAACGCGCGTCTATCGTAAGCGTGCGAAGCCCCAGCCGAAGACATGAAAGGTAAATTGCCGAGTGTGCTGTTCGGTGGGATGTTGGCATCTACATGAGTTTAGCCTTCTCAAATGAAAAGGTTGCTCTCCAAAGAGAGCAACCCGAGAAACTTCAAAGAGGCAAGGAATTGCATGGGACGAACAATCTAGGAATTTGTAAAGATGCGTCTCCCGATTATGAATACCCCTATTGCGGCTTCTTTCATTGTACAGAATAACCAAAGCATGGCTTGCCTGCTTGCGAAGCGGTCGGCATTCCGTCGACCATACTTCCGAAACTCAGCTCTGTAGTCCTTGCGGAGCTGTAAAAGCTGTTCCGAGTGGTCACGTCTGAAATATGTACAACAGAATACCACTTTTTCACACCACGCTTTAGGCCGAGGTGGGCCTTTGCCCGTCTGCATGCGGAAATTTCTCCTTTGCAGACACCGGTTCGGAGAGTACTGACCCTGCCATTAACATCCGCTGGCCCGGTGCCATCAAGTGATAGACACGGCGGGGTCGGCCTCTCCGCCCAGCAGATGCAGTTCTGTCGATTTCAGAAGTAATCAATCCAAGTTTTTCTAGCCGAACGAGGGCCGTATAAACTTGAGGAGTATGTACCTCCTTCCCGAAATCTTGCTCCAAAGAACGTCGGATATTTATACCGTATGCTTTGGAGCCGAGGTTTTTCACTTTCCGTAACACCTCGAATTGGAAGTTACCGATGAAGAGCGACGAATCTCTCGACTCATTTTGGCTTCTTTGAATAGGCATTTCATAATGGTCTCCTTGGTTGTTGAAGCGATAAATTTTCAGCTTATCGCTTCGCTTTGTGAATTGAATTTTCAATTCTGCGCCCTTCGTTGATAACGAAGAGCATTATTTTTATAACAACCCTATTATAAATATACAAGGCTTTTTTGCTCGATGCATATGAGCGAAGTGCTCTAGGCCAGCCCTGGTCGCCAGGCGTCGCGGATGTGAACGGGCAGGCGCCGCCGCGCAACGGCGATGATGTCATAGCGCCAGCCATGATCTGCATAATGGGGGCGGCGGGCCATCCAGTGGTCTGCGGCGCGGGCGATGCGTTGCCAGGAGTGCGGCGTCACGGCGCCGAGAGCCGTATCAGCCTGCCTGCGCGCCTTCACCTCGACGAAGGCGATCACGCCGGATTTCTCCGCAATCAGATCAATCTCGCCGACCGATGTGCGCACGCGTTGCGCGAGGATGCGATAGCCCTTGAGGCGGAGGTACAAGGCGGCAAGTGTCTCGCCCGCGCGGCCACGTTTTTCGGCAGCCGTGCGCTTGGCGCTGGGGGCGCGCCCTTCAGCCATCGGCTTTCAGTTGCAGCGCCCGCTGGTAAACGTCGCGCTTCGGCAGACCCAGCGCTTCGGCCACGGCATTGGCTGCGGCCTTGGTCGGCTGGCCATCCAGTGCGTCGCGCAGGGCCGCATCGAGGCGTTGGGGCGTGACTTCATGTTCGCCCGGCGGGCCGACCAGCAATACAATTTCGCCACGTGGCGGGCCGGACTCGGCATAATGCGTGGCCAAATCAGCAAGCGTGCCTCGGCGGGTTTCCTCGAACATCTTGGTCAATTCCCGCGCCACCGCCGCGTCACGGTCCCCCAGCACAGAGGCAAGGTCTGCCAGCGCATCGGCGAGGCGCGGCCCGCTCTCATAGAAGATCAACGTGCCCGGCACCGCCTTTAGCGCTTCGGCGGCAGATTTCCGCGCGCCGGATTTTGGCGGCAGGAAGCCTGCGAAAAGGAATTTGTCACTTGGCAGGCCGCTGGCGACCAATCCCGCCAGCATGGCCGAGGCGCCCGGAATGGGGATGACCTTTACGCCAGCCTCCAGGGCTTCATGCGCCAGTTTCCAGCCCGGATCGGAAACAAGCGGCGTGCCAGCGTCGGAAATCAGCGCGATCTTCGCGCCGCCTTGAAGTGCCCGTATCAGGCCCGGTCTCCGTTCCGCCCCATTATGGTCATGATAGGGGCTGAGGCGAGCCTTAAGGCCATAGGCAGACATCAGCTTTCCAGCGACGCGTGTGTCCTCTGCCAGCACTTCATCGGCAGCGGTCAGCACGTCCAGCGCGCGCAGGGTGATGTCGCGCAGATTACCGATCGGGGTGGAAACCACATACAGGCCCGGATCCAGAGATACAGCCGGTTGCCCCTTGGGGAGACCGCGCCTAGAGTCGCCAACGGCGGGAATCGCCCCGGAGTCAGAAGGATCAGGAGATGACATTGCTTCAACCATTGCTCAGGAAGCTTCCCGCGCCAAGTCTTCTGTTGGCATCGCTGCTTCTGGCCACCGCCTGTGCCACAGCGCCTGCTCGCCAGCCAGTGCCCATCGGCACCGGACAGCCCCGCGAGGAGCCTGTTACGGGCGTGCCTCGCGATTTGGGCGACATACCGGGCGAAGAAATCGAAATTGGCGACATGGAAGATTTGGGCGACGCAACGCGTGGCCGAGGCGACCGTGGCCTGACCCCACCCTTCATGCAGGGACGTGAGATCAAGCGGGCAGCCGTGCTGCTGCCCTTTTCTCATCCGAACGCCAATGTCCGCGCCGAGGCCGAAAGCATGCTGGCAGGGATCGAACTTGCCCTGTTTGAATATGCCGACAAGGATTTCCTGATTATCCCGAAGGATACCGCCGGCAAGACCTCCGTTGCCGAGGCCCGCACGGACGAAGCCTTTGAAGACAAGGTAGATGTAATCCTTGGCCCGCTCTTTGGCGCAAACGTGAAAACCGTGCGGGAAATGGCGCGCGAGGAAGATATTCCCGTCATTGCCTTCTCCAATGACCGGTCTGCGGCTGGTGGCGGAGCCTATCTCGCTTCCATCTCGCCGGACGAGGAAGTCCGCCGCGTCATGGAATATGTGGCCGCGCGCGGCGTGGACACGTTTGTTTTCCTTGGCCCACGTTCGGATTACGGGCGTCAGGTTGAGGCCGCGATGCGGTTTGAAGCCTCCCGGCTTGGCGCCGTCATGGCCGCCTCAGCCTTCTATGGCGAGGATAGTGGAGCAGGCGCCGAAGCGCGCCAGATCGCCAACGTTCTCAAATCCGAACTGGCCGGCCGTCCCGGCCGCGTGGCTGTGATGATCCCTGAACGAGGCGTCAAATTGCTCTCGGTAGCACCGTTGCTGCCTTACAACGGCGTCGATATGCGCCAAGTGAAGCTGATCGGCACCTCTTATTGGGACGATTCCAGCATCTGGCGCGAACCGACCCTGCGCGGCGGCTATTATGCTGCCACAGACCCCGGCAACAAGAGCGCCTTCACCGAAGCCTATCGTCGGATCTATGGCCGCGCGCCAACCGATCTGGCTGCACTGGCCTATGATGCAGCCGCATTGACCGTTCGCCTCGCCGCAGATGACAGTCTGACCTATGGCGGCGTGACCGATCCGGACGGCTTTTTCGGAGTAAATGGCCTGTTCCGCTTCCGCATTGACGGCACGTCCGAGCGCGGCTTGGCGGTCATGCAGATCCAGCCCGGTGGCCCTGAACTCGTCGAAGGGGGCGTTCAGTCCTTCCCCACTGGCCAGACCGGCCCAAGCTGAGCCTGATCATTACGTGGCGCGACCTGTGACATTCCCTTGCACCGGCCGGTCACGTCCCCCACATGTGCGGCTGATCTGAGACAATTCTGGAAGACGATAGCCATTCCATGAGCAAGCGCGACTATTACGAGATTTTGGGCGTATCCAAGGATGCGGACGAGAAGCAACTCAAGTCCGCCTACCGCAAGCTGGCGATGAAGTATCATCCGGACCAGAATGCCGGGAATCCTGAAGCCGAAGAGAAATTCAAGGAAGTGGGCGAAGCCTATGCGGTCCTGAGCGATGCTCAGAAGCGTGGTGCCTATGACCGGTTTGGCCATGCCGCCTTTGAAAATGGCGGTGGGGGCGGGGGCAACCCGTTCGGCCAGGGCGGCAATCCGGACGATATCTTCTCCGACCTGTTCAGCCAGGTCTTCGGCGCAGGTGGCTTTGGCGGTGGACGTCGCCGTGGCGGGCCACAGCGCGGTGCAGATTTGCGCTATGATCTGGAAATCACTCTGGCTGAAGCGTGGGCCGGCAAGGAAGAAACCATTCACGTGCCTCAGGCCGTGCCATGTACAGGCTGTGACGGCTCCGGCGCAGCGCCCGGCACCAAGCCGGAAACCTGCGAGACCTGTGACGGCCATGGCCGCGTGCGCGCCCAGCAAGGCTTCTTCACGATGGAGCGCACCTGTGTGCGGTGTTCCGGCAAGGGAAAGATCGTCAAGAAGCCCTGTAAGGAATGTGGCGGCGCAGGGCAGGTTCGCGAGGAGCGCAAGCTCCAGGTGAAAATCCCGGCAGGCGTCGAAAGCGGTATGCGCATCCGCCTGTCCGGCGAAGGTGAGCCTGGCGATCAGGGCGGGCCGAGCGGCGACCTCTACATCTTCGTCGATGTCGTCGAGCATGACATCTTCGAACGCGACGGCCCGAACCTCTATTGCCGCGCGCCCGTGCCGATGGCGACGGCTGCACTTGGCGGCGAAATCGAAATCCCGACCATTGATGGCGGCCGTGCCCGCGTCGTGGTGCCGGAAGGCGCCCAGACCGGCCGCAAACTGCGTCTGCGTGGCAAGGGCATGCCCTCGGTGCGCCAGTCAGGCCATACCGGCGACTTGTTCGTGGAAATGTTCGTGGAAACCCCGCGCAACATGACCGCCCGCCAGAAAGAACTGCTGCGCGAATTCTGCGACTGCACCGGCGCCGATTGCCACCCGGAAAGCGAAGGCTTCCTCGGCCGCATCAAACGCTTCTGGAGCGGCGACGCCGACGAGCACCGCCCGAATTAGCGGCAGCCTTCCGCCCAGTTCAGCACCGTGTCGATCAGCGCATCTCGTGACCACGAGAACGAATGATCGCCCGACAGGATTGCACTGGTTGCATCGACATCCGGCTCTGCTTCGTAGGCCGCGATCAGCGGCTTGATGATGGCGTCCAATGGCACGGCTTCATCATTGTCTGCCCCAACAAACAGCACCGACCGGCCGGCATAATTTGGCGCGTAAGTAAGAGCATCAAAAGCCTCGCGATTGTCGATCAGTTCGCTGACCATGCTCGCGCCATTTGTGCCCGCCAGCATCTGCAGGGAATCGCCATAGGCGATAAAGCCCGCTTTCCTGTCCGGATCTGCCGCGAGAACATTCGCCACGACACCGAAATTCGCAGGAGCCAGCCCAGCGGTGCAGGCAATGGTTTCATCCTTCGCGCCCGCGGCGAGGGCTGCGAAGCCGCCCATGGAGTGCCCGATCAGGATCAGCTTGTCCGGATTGGTGCGATAGGTCTCCGCATTGGCTCGCAGGAAGTCCGTCGCGGCGGCCACATCTTCGATCACATGCGTGAATGAGAATGTTCCCGCGCTGCCCCATGCGCCGCGATAGTGAAAGAACAAGACGTTGAAGCCGTCCGCGCGCAGGTCCTGCGCCAAGTCGAGATTTTTCTCGTTGCCGGGAAACCCATGCAGCAACAGAACGGTGGGATGGGGGCCGGGGCCTTCAGCGACATAAATCAACCCGTTGAGCCGTTTCCCATGGCTCTGAAAATTCAGCTCGTTCAGTGCTGGCGGAAACTCGGTATCGTATGTCGGCGAAGTTTCAGTTGCCTCTTTCAGATTGGTGCAGCCAGGCATGAGCGCGAGCGCTGCGACGATCAGAAACAAATTTCTCATAGTGTTCTCCCCTCCAACTACCCTATCTGAAATCTGCCTCAGCCCAAACATGCTGGCGCGGGAACCGTCTCGACAGATGGATCGTTGATCCGGGCATTCACCTGAGAGATACGCCATGCCCTTCAGTTCAGACCCGGAGACGCTCTCCCGCGAAGGCGTGACGGCAGAGGCCATTGGCCTTGTCCGGTCAGACCCATCCAAGCCCGGCTGGACGCGGCGGCGGTGCGGCGCAGGCTTTAACTACAAGGACGACAAGGGCCAGACCCTGAAGGGTACGCGGGCCGAACGATGCCGCGCGCTGGTCCTGCCGCCGGCCTGGGACGAGATATGGATCTGTCCCAATCCACGCGGTCACATCCAGGCCACCGGACGCGACGAAGCGGGGCGACTGCAGTATCGCTATCACCCCACATGGTCGGCCGCGCGCAACTCGGCCAAGTTTGACGACTTGATCGCCTTTGGGCATGCCTTGCCGGAACTGCGCCGCCGCGTGCGTCATGATCTCACTTATTCGGATTGTCCCCGCGCGGTGCGCCTCGCCGCCATTGTCCGCCTGCTGGACCGGGGCGCGCTGCGCATCGGCCGGTCGGGCCGCAAGACCTATGGCGCGGTCAGCCTGCGCAAGTCGCATGTCCAGATCGATGGCCACAAGATCATTTGCGCCTACAAGGGCAAGGGCGGCACGCCTCGCCGCGTCATTGTGAAAGATAAATTGTTGGCGAAGACCCTGGATGGTCTGATGGCCGAGCGCGGCGCATTCCTCTTCCGATCGCGCAAGGTCCGGCCCGCGGCGCAAGATGTAAACGCATACATCCAGGAAACACTGGGCCTGTCCTTTACCGCCAAGGATTTCAGGACATGGAAGGGCAGCGTTGCCGCGGTCGATGCCCTGACCAAGGCAGAGGACATCACCATCAAGGCGATCACCCAGGCCGCGGCCAACGTACTCGGCAACACACCTGCAATCGCCAAATCGTCCTATATCCATCCCGTTCTGCTTGATCTGGCCCGCGATAAATGCCGCCCGGATCAGGTTTGCGACGAGGCAGAGTCTCTTGCCGGGGAAGACCTGTTGCTCGCCGTGCTGGAGGCCGTACAGCCCTTGGCCTGACAAAGGCTGCGCGCTGCAATTGCCCTGATGGGACAAGCCTCTATGGTGACGGCGAAGGCGGCTGGAGCAGGGGGCAGATTTGGATATCTCACATCTTGATTGGGACAGGCGGCGCTGGGTACGCGAGGCGGTGCAGCGCATCAATGCCGATTTCAATCGCTCGGCTGACACTCATTTGATCAAGGTGGATCTGCCCGGATTTCCGGAACAGACGCTCTATCTGAAGGATGAGTCCACGCATCCGACCGGCAGTCTGAAGCACCGGCTTGCGCGCTCGCTCTATCTGTTCGCGCTCTGCAATGGCTGGATCGGACCGGACACGGTGATCGTGGAAAGCTCGTCCGGTTCCACCGCCGTGTCGGAGGCCTACTTTGCCCGCCTCTTGGGCCTGCGGTTCATCGCGGTTGTGCAAGAGGGCGTCTCGCGCAGCAAGATCGACCAGATCGCCTTCTATGGCGGCGAGACCCGCGCCGTGCCGCCTGCAGACATCTATGCCGAGGCGCAGCGCATCACGACTGAACTTGGCGGCCACTATATGGACCAGTTCACGTATGCCGAGCGGGTTACTGACTGGCGTGGCAACAACAACATCGCCGAAAGCCTGTTCTCGCAATTGTCGATGGAGGCCCATGCCCTGCCGGACTGGGTGGTGATGAGCGCTGGTACGGGCGGCACATCGGCCACGATCGGCCGGTTTATCCGCTATCGCTGTGACATCGCCGCGAAGACGTCGCTCTGCGTCGCGGACCCGGAAAACTCGGTCTTTTATGATCATTATGAAACGGGCGACCCGGATATCCGTATCGGGACGAGGTCTCGTATTGAAGGTATTGGTCGCCCGCGCGTGGAAGCTTCATTCCAGCCAGACGTGATAGACCGGATGATGCGCGTGCCGGATGCGGCGTCCATCGCCACGATCCACTGGCTGCAGGATATTCTTGGCCGGCGCTGTGGCGGATCGACCGGCACCAATGTATGGGCAGCACTAACCTTGTTGCGCGAAATGCGCGCCGCCGGACAAGCGGGCAGCGTCGCGACCCTCATTTGCGATGGGGGCGAGCGCTATCTTGACACCTATTATGATGATGCCTGGATCGCCTCTCAGGGGTTGGACCTCATGCCATACCTCGCCAGCCTGCAAGAATTCACGCGAGACTGATCGCTCCATCGCATGAGCAACATGACGCCGCTTCGCATTTCCAACCGAGAGGCTCGCCGGCTTTGGTTATGGACCAATGGGCTCGCCGAAACGCCGACCGGAAAGCTCGATGTGATGGGCATGCTCCACGCCCTTGGCTTCGTGCAGATTGATACAATTCGCAATGTGACCCGTGCCCATCACCACATTCTGTGGAGCCGAAACCAGAACTATCGCGAAGAGATGCTTTGGCCGCTTTTGGGTAGAGATCGTCAGATCTTTGAACATTTCACCCATGATGCCTCGCTCATTCCCATGGCGTATCTGCCATACTGGCAGCGGCAATTTCGTCGCCTCGGTGCCAAAGTGGCCCGGCATGAATGGTTCCAGTCCGGCCTTGCGCAAGAACAGATTGCCCAGATCCGCGCCCGGATCGAAGCTGAAGGCGCTTTGTCGACGCACGCCTTCGACACCAAGGCCACCAGTCGCGAAATGTGGGCCCGGCCACCGCACAAGAGAGCACTCGACCAGATGTGGTATGCGGGAGACCTCGCCACTTGTTACCGACAGAATTTCGTCAAATACTACAATCTTCCAGATCGTGTTTTTCCTGCCCATCTTCGCGATGGGCCGCCGGATCACGAGCAGATAGACTGGCTCTGCCAGAACGCGATCGATCGGCTCAGCTTTGGCACAACCGGCGAAATCCAGCGCTTCTGGGAAGCGATGAGTTCGGCAGAGGCAAAGTCATGGGTGATGAGCGCCAAGCATCTGGTTCCGGTCGAGATCGAGTGCTCGAACCGGCGAACGGTTCTCGCCTATGCAACTCCCGACATCGAAACCCGCTTGGCGACGGCTCCGGCGCCGACAAGCCGCCTGCGTATCCTCAATCCATTTGATCCGGCGGTGCGAGATCGAAACCGCCTCGAACGGCTCTTTGGATTTGATTATCGCAATGAAATGTTCGTTCCCGCCGCCAAGCGGCGCTGGGGGTACTATGTCTACCCGCTTCTCGAAGGGGACCGTTTCACGGGGCGTATCGAAATCAAGGCAGATCGGGCGAAGGGGTGGATGAGCGTGACCGGCTTTTGGCCCGAGCCGAACGTCAAATGGACCCCGGCTCGCCACGATAAACTGAACGCCGAGCTTACCCGATTTGCCCGCCTCGCCGGGATCGGGGACGTCAGATGGGCCATCTGAAGAAACCTGAATCCCACATCCCGCCAAGTGGTCACATCCGGCCGAACGGTAAAGGGCCTGTGATCGTGATCTGCTCTCTTTGAAATGTTGTCACACTTTGTCAGCATAGTCTAAAGAAGCAGCGACCAACCGCCCGAATAGCGAGTTCATCATGAGCATTACGATCTATCACAATGCAGACTGCGGCACGTCTCGCAATGTGCTTGAAATTATCCGCCAAAGCGGCGTTGAGCCGGATGTCGTCCAATACCTTCAGCGCGGTTGGACGCGGGAATTGCTGGCGGGTTTACTGGCCGCAGCGGGCCTGACACCGCGTGAAGCTTTGCGCACGTCCAAGAGCCCGGCCGAGGAGCTTGGTCTGACGGATCCGGCGGTGGATGATTCCATACTTTTCGAAGCCATGCTGAAACATCCCATTCTCGTGAACCGACCAATTGTTGTTACCAAAAAAGGGACGGCGCTGTGCCGTCCCTCTGAGAAAGTATTCGATCTGTTGGACAACCCGCCTGCCAGCTTCACAAAGGAAGACGGTGAGACGATCCAGTCCGGTCAGGTTTGAACCTAGGCCATTTCGGTTTCGGCCTTTGCCTGTTCCAGCCAGACACGTGCGTCGGCTTCATCGGCCAGCTCATAGACTTTCAACTCGGTGTCGGGCAGGGCCACCGCCTGCATCTTCGCCGACTGGCGTACCCATGCCTGGTCGGTGAGAACAGCGACCTTGCCAAAGCGTTTCTGTAGGGCAAAGAACTCAGCCTTGCGTGACCAGTCGCTGGCGACATTGTGGAGCGTGCCCAGATCCATATGCTGCAATCGCACCAGCAGGCTGCCGGGATCCTCCGCGTCAGTCTGCTCCATGATTTCATCAACAGCTTCCGGCATAGTGTCGGGGTTCAGTTCGCCCTGCGCGTCGATGGTGGTGAGGTGATTGGTTTCAGCTTGGATTGTATAAGGCATGAGTCTCCTGATGGGGTTGCTTCTTCATAAGCAACGCCTTGAGGAGGGGAGCGTTCCCGATCAATTGCATATCGGTGGAAGCGCGAAAAAAAGCCCGGCCCAGGCAAGCCTGGACCGGGAGAGGATTGAACAGATTGTGAGTAAGCTTCTGGGAGGAAGTTTAAATCCGTTCAATGATGATTGCCGGAGCCATGCCGCCAGCAGCGCACATGGTGACCAGGCCATAGCGACCCCCAGAACGTTCGAGCTCGTCCAGCGCGGTGCCGATCAGGATGGAGCCAGTGGCACCAATCGGGTGGCCGAGCGCCATAGCGCCGCCATTGATGTTCACTTTTTCCCGGTCCAGCTTGAGATCGCGGATGAACTTTTCGGCCACGACCGAGAAGGCTTCGTTGATTTCATAAACGTCGATATCGTCTGTGGTCAGGCCGGCTTTTTCCAGCACTTTCTTGGCTGCCGGAACCGGCGCGTTCAGCATCAGGGTTGGATCGTCGCCCATGTTTGCCGTGGCTACGATGCGGGCACGTGGCTTCAGGCCGTTCTTGTCGGCATACTCTTTTGACGTGACGAGGATTGCGGCTGCGCCGTCCACAACACCGGAAGAGTTACCGGCATGATGGACATGGTTCATCTTGCCTTCGAGTTGTGGGTATTTCTTGGTGACCATCGCGCCATAGGTGTTTCCCTGATCATCGACCGGGATTTCCATGAACATGTTGAAGACGGTTTTCAGGCCGGACAGGCTTTCCATCGTCGTGCTGGGGCGCGGGAACTCGTCCTTGTCGAGCGCCAGTGTGCCGTCGCGATTGTAGACAGGGATCAGGGACTTGTCGAAACGGCCTTCATCCATGGCGCGCTTGGCGCGCTGCTGGGAGGTCACGGCCAGCTGGTCAACGGCTTCGCGGTCGATGCCTTCCAGCGTGGCGATCGCATCTGCGCAGACGCCTTGCTGTGACTGTGGGTGCATCTCGCGCAAGTGAAGGTTGCCGGCGTCCATCATTGGTGGATTTTTTGGATCAGCCGTCGATGCGGTGTAGCTCATCATCTCACAGCCGCCCGCGATAACGCAGTCTTCCATACCGGACATGATCTGCGCAGCAGCGAGGGAAACGGTGGTAATGCCAGAGCCGCAGAAGCGGTCCAGCGTAACGCCGGAGGCTTTCACGTCGAAGCCCGCATCAAGGGCCGCCATACGACCCATATCGGCGCCTTGCGCGCCGCGCTGGCTGGATGTGCCCCAGATGACATCATCTACGGTGGCCGTATCAAGATTGTTGCGGTCGCGGATCGCGCTCAGCACGGTTGCGCCCAGATGCTGCGGATGCAGGTGCGCGAGCGACCCTTTTCCAACCTTGCCAATGCCTCGCGGCGTGCGCACGGCGTCAATAATATAGGCCTCAGCCATCTGGTCTCTCCCTTGGGTTTATTATTTTCCCAAGTTTACGCGCACGTAAGCGTAAATCCAGCCGTGACGTCGGGTTATGCAGGTCAACTGTTTTTGGGGCTGTTCGGAACGGTCCAGTTTGTATTTCATTAACTATCGGGTAATCGGGAACAAACGGGGAGATCTGCATGGCCGACGACGCGAACGACCTGTCACAGGATGACATCGCCTATTTCGCGAACCGCCCGTCACCCGAATACGACGAAGTGGTATTGCAGGCCGACTATGCCGCGCGCGCCGCAATCAGCTTCTATCGGTTTCGCCAGCTTGGCGGCGGTCGCAATGGCACGACGCCCGAAACCAAAATGAAATTCGGCAAATCGACAGGGCGGGGCATTCATTATGTCTCCGACCATCCGCAGGTCCGCATTTTGAACTTGTCGGTTATCGCATTGCTCATCCTGTTTGAAAGCGCGGCCAATGCGTACTTCTTTGCGCAGCAGAGCGAGTTCGGCATCTCCGGCGGCATCTTCCAGGCTGCGGCGGTCTCGCTCGCCAATGTCGCCACCAGCTATTTCATCATCGGTTTCTGGGGCCTGCGCCATGCCTCGATCGGACTGGATCCAAACAAGAAATTCTGGGAGTTCGACGCCCGCAATGTGACCAAATGGTTTGGCGTGCTGGCTGTGGCACTTGGCATCGTCATTGTGCTGCTGGTGAATCTGTCAGCTGCGCACTATCGCAATCTGCTCGATCTCAAGGCCACGCTTGGAGATACTCCAGGCGCTTTCGATGCCTTCAACCAACATACGTCTACGTTCCCACGGTTCTTCATAGATTCAGATATTTGCCAATCCATCCTGCAATCGCCCATGGGCGAGTCCATTGGCAGCGCCGCGACGAATGCCATGTGTCGGCCGTTTGCTTTGCATTCCCTGGATGCGATGGTCCTGTTTGCCCTTGGCCTTGCGATATCGGCCATCGCTGCCTTTGAGGGGCGCAAGGCGGATGCGTCCTTCCCCGGTTTCAGCGACGCTGCCCGTGGCATCGAGCGCTCTCGCAGAGACCTTCAGGATGCGCTGGACGACTACTATGACAGCTATGAAGACGCGCTCGAGGATGCCGAGAAGGATTTTGGCAAGCTGAGCCCGAAGCAGAAGGTGGGGCTCCGTAGAGCGATGGATGCGCGGGTGTCGCCCTTCCGCCGCCTGCTTGAGACAGACCCTGACATCATGCGTGATGAATTCGACGTGCCGGAAGAGGTTGTCGAGCATATTTCCGGCAAGAAACCAAAAATCATGCCGCGCGCGGAGAATGACGCATGAGCCGCAGGCGCAGACAACGCCAGCGCCGGATGGCCTATATCAATTTCGCGATAATCGCCCTGCTGATCGCCGGCGGCGTGGCGGCGTTCCAGTTCCTCAAGCCCGTCCCCTATGACGAGCAAACGCTCTGTCTGCTGAGCGACGAGTTGCCGCCGCACACCGCCATTATCCTGGACAAGACGGATGAGTATGATGAGAGCCAGGCCGATCTCATTGCCGACCTGATCCGCCGCTCGCGTGACCGGCTCGAAGTGGGCGAGCGCCTTTCCATGTTCGAGCTCGACGCTGCAGGCCAGTTCGATCCGCGCGGCGAATTCTCCCTGTGCAATCCGGGCCGGGGCGGGCAGGTGAACCCGCTCTTCCGCAATCCCCGGATGATCGAGGAGCGCTACGCGACCCTTTTCGAAACACCGATGGATGCGGTGATCGATGATCTCGTCGTACCAAAGGAAGCCCCCTCCAGCCCGATCCTCGAAGCAATGGCACGGCTCGGCCAGACGGAGAACTTCTCACCCGACGCGCCCGCCCGCCGGATCGTCATCGTGTCCGATATGCTCCAGAATTCCGATCTGTTCTCAGCCTATGGCGGCGGAGGCACGCTTCCCGCCAACATGCCGCCCGCGCGTGATGTGGCTGAGGCGGTCGAGCGCCGTTATGGGCGGTCCCTATCCGGCGTGGAACTGGAGATTCGCTTGATTCCGCGCGGACGCTATACCGACATGCAACGCGGCGCTCTGAAGGAATACTGGAGCGAGGTATTTTCGGAACTGGGCCTGCAAGCCGACTGGCGAGACCTGTAGCGCCCACGGCCATTCTTCCCTGCATTTTGTCCGCACGCCCGCTTGTGGCATAATGCGGGAAAAGGATGCATCCATGGGAGGATTGCCAACAACCCGGACCGACGAGCCTCGTCTCGTTCAGCACGCTGTTTTGCTCAGCCTGTTGCTCGGCCTCTTGTTGTTTCTTGGCCCGCCAGCCTGGTCGAATACCAATGATCAGCAAATCATCCCGTTCGAGATGGATTCCCAAGACCGGTTGATGGCCGAAATCTCATTTGAAAACGGGTCAACCGCTACGGCGCTTATCGATACGGCCGCCACTTTGCCGATGATTGGCGGGGCCACAGCGCGCTCGGCCAATGTCGGGGTGATCGAGGGACAGGAGCAATTTGTCGAGATACTTGGCCTTGGCGGCAAGGAAACGTTCCCCTTGATCGATTTGCCAAGTCTAAGGACAGGCTCGATTGCCCTGAGCCAGGTGCCTGCCGCCCTTGATAGCAAGATCGCCGTCAGCGGCGTGCGCAATGTACTGCCCATCAGTGCACTGACGGGCAATGTCGTGGATTTCGATTTCGACCAGGGACATGTGACCGCCTATGATCGGCGCCCGGCCGGGCGAATGCGAGAAGTCCTTTGCAAACGGCCCCTCGTTGTTCGCAACGGGCTCTATTTCGTGCAGGTTACGATCAATGGCCGGCGGGGGCTCGCCCTCATAGATACAGGTTCGACCATTACTTACATGAATTCGAAATTTGCGAGCCATGCAGGCACCAAAGTCAACGAGGACGAAACCAAGCGCCTGCTTGGGATAACCGGCGACGACTACAATATGCACGTTGCCCACGTTTCCCGTTTTGAACTGGATGACGTCGACATGACGGGGTTCAACATGATCGTATCAGACCCCGCCCTGTTCGAACATCTGGGCATGGCTGACGAACCGGTCATGATCCTTGGTATGGACTTTCTGTCACAATTCCGTGTACAGATAGATCGCGAGCATAATCTGCTCTATTTGCGAATTCGTCATAGCACAGCCAAGAAATGCCTGGTCTGCATGGAAGTGCAGTCCTATCGCAGGCGGTAATGTACCCCTAGCCGAACGCACCATAGGCATGCGTCACCGACAGGCTGATCCCGTGCAGAATCCGGTCGATGTCATCCAGCGGTGCAATGATGTCCTTGTGAATGCGATCATACCCGTAGCCAGCTTGGCTCTTGGTATCATTTCCGGCCTCGGTCAGGGCTTTCAGCGGCGTATCCTGATCGCGGGAGTGCGGGAAGATTTCACGCAGCAATTCCACCGCTTCCTTGATCCGCAATTCCGCAACCATCTCGACCAGGTCGCGGCTGCTCGCATCGTGACGTTCCGACAGGCGGGGCAGGCCGCCGACAATGGAGAAGGCTTTCATGATCAGCGCCTGACGCACGGCATGCAGGACGTGCAGGTCCAATCTGCCCTCATGCCGTTCTTCCAGTGAAGGAGAGGTCTTGAGTTGGGCCAGAAGACGGTCAAACTTTCCAAGGTCCACGGACAAATAGTTCGCGATCTGGTTCATCGAAACGGACGTCTCATTGTTGCGCAGCGCGTAATAGACCCCGCGATAGGCATTCGCCTTGTCAGGGTTGGCCAGTTTCGAGTGTGCCACCCAGACGCCCGGATCATAAACGCGGGCATAGGCGCGTAGCGCGGGCAGGCTGGTCAAAAGCCGCGCGCGGGTCGCCAGCAGGATCAGGCCCTTCATGCGTGGGCTGTCATCAATCAGGTCAACCAGCCGCTCCATTTCGCGCTGCAGGGATGAGCCGATGCCAGCGGCCACATTCACTGGCATGCTGAGCTGTTGCAGCGTCGCATTGTGAGAGATCGCCCGCAGGGAGCGCGGGCCGACTGGTCCAGCGGCGCGGCGTTTCGGTCGCGAGCCCGCCTTTACCGTCAAGCCGCTGGAAAAGGCGCCCAGCAATCGACCATAGTCTGCATTGTCGAATAGGCGTTCCTGCCAGGCTCGCAGCGACCGGTAGAAGTCCCAGACAAGGTCCGTGCGCGTATAGAATGGATCCTTGGTGCGGTCGGCCGGGTCAGACAGCGTGTGGCTGCACCAGGCGGCCATCGTCGTTTCGGCCAGCGCCGGGTTGGCGAAGTGAAGGAAGCCATCACCGCCCTGAAAACTGACCTCATGACGGAGCTGCAGGCCCCGTGCGCGGGCACCGCCACGGGTCCATGGTGTCAGTAGATGATCAAAGCGCTGCTCGAACGTACCCGGCCATGCGCCGCGGCCCATGCTTTCGCCATGCGTGTTGAAAATCAGGAGGTCGACATTTACGCCCTTGGCGGCCAGCGCCCGGGCGATCAGGTTGTGGATGCGCTCGATGGCCATGTCGGCGGCGACTTGTCCGATGAACCGTCCGGCATCGGAGAAACCCAACTGGATCGAAAGATAGCCGCGCTGTTGCACATAGGCGAGGAATTCCGGCTCTTCCAGCAAGCGCTCGATGAAGCGGCCGCCGGTCTCCAGCGCTTCCGGCGTTTCGAATAGCGGAGAGATATCGAGCTTGTCATCGACACCATATTGCCGCGCGAGGTACAGCGCGCCCATCACGGTGGCCGGATTCTCACTCTCGGCGATCAGGAAGCGGATGACCGAGCCGGAATCGATATGTTTCAGGATCTGTGCGCACATCATGAACTGACGTCGCGCCGTGGATTGTTCCAGGAACAGGTCGGCAAAGTTCACCTGAACCGGTTTGGACTTGCGGGCCTTTTGCGCCAGTTCAGCCAGGGCAAGACGACCAAGTTCCCGGTCTTCAGTCTGCAGGCCCAGATCGCGGTTGATCACCGTGCGCACCTGCGCTGCGTTCACCCGCAAGTGAATGCGCGCCGTGCCCAACTGCAGCGCTTCGACCTGCGCCCTGACCGCCATCAGGTCTGCAGCAAGGCTGTCTTCGGCTTCGGGAATGACGCTGTCCAGCACGTCGAGGATTTCAGACGCGTCCAGCACGTTTCGCTTGGAATGCTCGGTCAGCGCATTTGCTGCCGGCACCAGATTGTCCGGATCGGTCAGATCCGCCGCGAACAAGGCCGCATGGCGTGCGGTGTCTTCCGACGCGGTCTTCAGGCGCTGGGTCAGCTTGGCAATGGGGCCGATCTTCTGGCTGCCGCTGATCGATTCCAGCTGCGTTGCATAGCGATCGAGCTGGACCGCCTTTTCCGTCAGACGGAAGGTCAGCGATTGGGACCAGTGGATATCGGCGCGGCCATCAAGGTCATACCCGACCCAGCAGGCGAGCGTCGGAACGAAGATTTTCAGTGACCGCCATTCATCCGGGAAGGCCTTGCGTGAAAACGAAATCAGCACGGTTGCATAGGCCAGTTGCGCATTCGCCGCGTGAGCAATCGCGCCCTGCACTTCGTCATGCTCGCCCTGAAGGCTGATCTGCTGGTTCCATGCACGGGAATCGGCGCGGATCTGGCGCATCAGCATGTTGCGGCTGGTCTTTGTTGCGCTCACCACATGGTCGGCCAGCGCCGTGCGCAGATCTTTCGACAGGGCAAAGGTCGGGTGGCCAGTGAACACGATGCCGCCGGTCGCCTGTTCGACGCGCGCCTTGAATACGTCAAATCCTTGGGCGGCCAGTGTCTCCAATTCTTCGGTGAGGCTCGCCCAAGCATTCTTCGCCTTACCGCCCGCATGCTGGGTGCGAAAGCGGTCCGCGCGCTCTTCAATCAGGTCCAGATGCACCTCGTCGGCCAGCTTCGACAGATCGGCCAGCTTGGCCTTTCCGGTTTCGAGGTCGCGGAACAGGGTCTGCGCCAGGGCGAAGACCGAATTGGTCAGAGGATCGATTTCAATCCGGGCGGCCTGTGTCCGCAGGAAGGATTGGGCGGTTTCGAGAGTCGTGGGGGATGTTGTCGTTGTCATGCCGCCAAAAAGACGGAAATTGACGTAAAGTCAAAGCCCTGCTGACGGCGACTGGAAATAAATCTGCGGATCGCCTCGCCGGACGCCTATCTGCGCCCGAAAAAGCGGATGACGCCGATCAGTCCCGCAATTGCCGAGCCAAGCCCGCCGAGCAACACAAACAGGGGATTGGCCTGGTCCGCGAATGCGATGGCGCGATTGATTCCGGAGACCTGTACGGTCACCGTGTCCCGGAAAGTGCGCAGCGGCACGACGGCGTCCTCGTCAATGGCATATATCTCGAAGACGAGGTCATGGCTGCCGGCCGTTAACGGCAGCACCGACCAGCGCCAGACATTTTCGGTCAGCGGGGACAATGCCTGAACTTCCGGCGACATGGACACGATCTCGAAATTCGCGCCGCTGAGACGCGCTTCAACACGATCCGACACCAGCGCTTCGCCTTCGATCACATTGCCGCGGCCGGGCAGTGCGTCGACCGCGGTGTCATCGCCAGTGGAGTCGATGGCCAGCGTCACATCAAAAGCGCGCTTGTATTCGGCAGAACTTGGTGTTTCGTGCGCCACCGGTACGCTTTTCAGCGTTTCGACAAAGGATTCATTGGCCTGAGGCATCACATTCGCCGACCGGCTGGTCATGGGGGGCGCATCAAAGCCCGGCGAGGAGCCGACAGATTCCGGGAACACATCGCCACCCGGCAGATCCGAACCCAGACTGCGCGTGGGTCCTGCAGCAGGGGCGTCTCCCGGCGCTTCCATCATCATCTCTTCGCTTCGCAGGGGCTCCAGCTCAGCCAGTTCCTCTTCCAGTGCGGGCGGCATGGCCGTCTCTGCATAAGCTTCTTCGAAGGCCTCCTCGGTCGCCATCTCCTGAGGTGTGGCCGCTTCGACCATCTCGTCGCGTGGCGCATAGGTGTCCATCAGGACAGACCCGGCATAGCCCGCAGCCACGAGGCCACAGAGCAGAAGGATAATGGACAGCAGTCTCAGCATGGCGGTTCGCGCTCCGTCAGTTTTCCCCACAGCGTGGTTAATCCCTAGCAGAGCTTTATGACAGGGGGAAACGTTTACGGCTGCTTTCATAAAAGGCGACCGCGGCTGCGTTGGAGACGTTCAGGCTCTCCATTGCCGGGGCAATCGGGATGCGTGCGAGTTCGGCGCAGGCCTTGGCCACAGCGGGTCGAATGCCCGGGCCCTCGGCGCCAAGGACAATGGCGAGTTTCTGTGCCCCTCCGACCGCATCCGCGATCAGGCGTTTGCCTTCGCCAGCAAGGCCCACCGTATGGTATCCGGCCTCTCCCAGCTGCTCCAGTGCGCGGGCAATGTTCACAACGCGCGCCTCGCGAACGGTTTCGATCGCCCCCACAGCGGCCTTTGCCGCGACACCGGTCACATTAGGTGCATTGCGCGTTTGCAAGACCAGCCCGCCAAAGCCAAAGGCGGCCGCCGAGCGATAGACTGCGCCCAGATTGTGAGGGTCGGATACCTGATCCAGCACGGCAATATGGCTGATCCCGGCATCGATCAGGTCTTCAAGGGCGCCCGCTTCCAGCGGATCAACCTTCACGGCGATGCCCTGATGGACCGCGCCGTCGGGCAGGCGGGCATCAATGTCGCGCGCCGTCACCAGAACTGGCGCAATGGGCCCGGTGGCAGGCAGGCGCTGAGCGGCGTTTTCGGTGGCCAGCAATTCGTGACATTTGCGCGCGGGATTGGCCAGGGCAGCGACCACCGCATGCGTACCCCAGATCCAGAGCGGACCGCCATCTGCGCCGCTGCCATCGCGCCCGGCGCCGGCGCGACGCGGCGGTCGGGCAGGGCCGCGGCGTGGATTATCTGCGCCAGCGTGTGCTTTTCGCGGTTTAGAATGGTTGCGCGCCATTTCGGGTTTCCTTATAAGGCCGCTTCCGGTGTGGATCGGCGGTGCTTCGGCGCCTATGTGAAGCGCTGCTGCGACGGCGTCAAACGGCGTGTGGTCGCGGGTCCCGTGGAGGGGTGGCCGAGTGGTTAAAGGCAGCAGACTGTAAATCTGCCCGCATAGCGTACACAGGTTCGAATCCTGTCCCCTCCACCACCCGCACCAGATGGTGTAAGGTGTCTTCGCGAGGCCCTGACTGGGCGGGTATAGCATAATGGTAATGCACCAGCCTTCCAAGCTGTGTATGTCGGTTCGATTCCGTCTACCCGCTCCAGACAATGTTCCCATAGTTTACAGCGCACTAGCGCATTTTCAGGCAAGCGATTTAGCGCGTCAGGCCACGCTGCCCGGGTACTGGCTAGAGGGCTGCGCCAAGCGCCGCTTTTCCTGGATTTTCCTATCCCGTTGACCGGGCGCGCCAAGGCGCAGTTGCGCGTTCAAATACGACAGTTTTACCGTTGACGGCTCGCGGATCAGCCTATACATCGGCGCCTTCCTACCCCGTGCCCAGATGGCGGAATTGGTAGACGCGCTACGTTCAGGTCGTAGTTCTCGCAAGGGAGTGGAGGTTCGAGTCCTCTTCTGGGCACCAACCGCTTATCCAAGAGCGGCCAATACACTCCAAAAAATCCATCAAAATCAATAACAAGCGCCTAATCCATGGCGCTTGTTGTCCAATCACGTCCGATATTGGTTGTTGGTATCTCGTTCAAAAGTTGGTATTTCTGTTGGTAGCCTTGGTATGCCAGCAAGCAAACCGTCGGAGCGATACCAACAATGCCCCTTAGTGACATTCAAGTTCGTAATTTGAAACCGGGACCCAAGGCGCGTCGTGTAAGCGATGGCGGCGGATTGTTCCTGGAGATCAAGCCGCACGGTTCTAAGTTGTGGCGCATGGCCTATCGCTTCGACGGCAAGCAAAAGCTGTTGTCGTTTGGTGCCTATCCGGCTGTTTCGTTGGCACAAGCGCGAGAACGGCGTGACAATGCCAAATCCGTTCTGGCGACGGGGACCGACCCATCCGCACTGCGCAAAGCTGAAAAAGAAGCCCACGCGGCAACGAACCTGCACACATTTGAAATTATCGGCGCGGAGTTGATCGATAAGAAGACCCGAGAAGGTTTAGCGGAAACCACGCTCAAGAAAAAGCGCTGGCTGATCGGGATCGCAAATGTCGATCTTGGTAAGATGCCAATCGCCACCATCGCCCCGTCAGATGTGCTTGTGCCGCTCAGAAAGGTGGAAGCGTTGGGCAACTACGAAACGGCAAAGCGCCTGCGCACCACGATTGGCGAAGTTTTCCGCTACGCCATTGCCACCGCCCGCGCCGACAATGACCCGACGTTTGGCCTTCGGGGCGCACTAATCGCGCCCACGGTTACGCACATGGCCGCCGCAACCACGAGTGATGCGTTCTGCCAGCTTGTGCGAGCTATCTGGGAGTACGAAGGCGGCGCACCATCCACGCGCGCGGCGTTGAAACTGATGGCTCTACTATACACGAGACCCGGTGAACTGCGGCTGGCGTATTGGGACGAGTTTGATCTGGACAAGAAGATATGGACGATTCCCGCGTCCCGCATGAAAATGAGAAGGGAACACACAAAGCCCCTATCCAAGCCTACTTTAGACATACTGAAACAGCTAAAGCACGAAACCGGAAGCGCGACCCGCGTTTTCCCGTCGATGATCGTGAACGACCGACCGATTAGCGAAAACACAATGAACCAAGCGCTTCGCCGCATGGGGTTTGACAAGCATGAACACACGTCACACGGTTTTCGTGCGAGCGCGTCCAGCTTGCTGAATGAAAGCGGCAAGTGGAACCGCGATGCAATCGAAGCAGAAATTGCCCACAAGGGGGCAGACCAAGTACGCAATGCTTACCACCGCGCGACCTACTGGGATGAAAGGGTTAAGATGGCAGATTGGTGGGCCGGGGAGATCCTGCAGTGGCTGACAAGATAAATATCTCGATGGTGGACGGCTATTATTCACCAAGCACCGTGCTCTGGTTGCTGGCTGAAGACCTCACAGTTCGGCAAGCTGCATTGCTCTTGTTGAATGAAGATCCAGAAGATTACCCTGATGCTGAGTATCCCGACAATCACAGACAGGTTCCAAGTGGCTACCAAGCTGCGAGGCAGGTGATAGCAAGCGCCTTGCTAGCCAAAAAAATTACTGGGGTTCGCGCATGGAAAACTAAGACGGCTTACGATCCTGACGGGCTGGAATCCTGGCAGGAAGAAATCGAAGGCGACCTTTGCGCCAATAGATCAACGATCAACATGGAAAGTCTTCGCGCTTGGCTTGCCAGTAAAAATGTGACGGTTGAACAGTTTGCAGGTCTGTCTAGAACGTCGGATGACTTCTTAGACCGCGAAGACCCCAGCTATTCGCCAAAGCTGGCTGCAACTATCGCCGCATGGCGACATGTTAAGCAAAGCCCAATCAATGGCCTCAGCATCAAACGCCAACTGGCGGACTGGTTGCAAGCCAACAGCGCGCGCTTCTGGCCTGATGGCATGGATTCAAAAGTGACTGACACTTTCGTGAATGAAGCTGCACGTATTGCTAACTGGGATGCGGAGGGCGGCAGGCCTGCTATTTCCGACACTAAAAACGATAAAAGTGCAGTCGATTTGAGTGAACGATCCAGCGCGAACCGCAGAACTGTCGGCCCCCCATCCACTAGGAGCTTTTCCGCTGATTTAGATGATGAAATTCCCTTCTGATCCCACCCGCAGCTAAGAAAACCTTCATACGTTCAACCTCTTTTTTCCCGAGGTTTCAGCGATCCTATCCACCTGTTTTCCCGGTTTGTTCTGAGCGACATTATCGTCTCTTGAGCAACGGAGACGGATCATGTCCTACTACCACGACTTCCCGCAAACCGGCTTTGTGCGCCTTTCACAAATCCTTGCCCCTCATGGGCCAATCCCTGTCAGCAAATCAACCTGGTGGGCTGGCTGCAAAGATGGCCGCTTTCCCACGCCGACAAAACTAGGGGCGCGAGTGACTGTGTGGCGCGTTGAAGACATTCGCGCACTGTTTGAAACGTCAGAAGAAACGGCGGTGTAGATCGAAGTTGGTAGTAGCACGCCATGCCGGACGCCCTCTATCCTGCCAGCCGTCACGACCGACCGCATGCGCGGATATACGACCACGAGATGAAGCATCCCGCTTGGCGCGGACTTAGCGGAAACGCGTTGAAGTTACTTGTAGCACTACTGGCCAGCTACCGGCCAAACAAGCCGAACAGTTTCCCTGTCGGCGCTGCGACTGTCGCCCGGCTGACGAGTGTGTCCGACAAGACTGCAAAACGGCTAGTTGATGAACTGATTACAACGGGCCACCTTCGAGAAGAGCGCAAGGGCAGAAACCGGGGGGTAGTTAAAACCCGTGAGCGCGTTGTCTCCCTGACTCGCCATGACACCGACACTCAAAAGGGCGACCCTGCTCTGCCGATCAAGCGCTGGCAAGACTCCAGAACACCGCAAAAATTCCCGAATGAACCCCGGAAAAAGTCGGGGTCTCAAAATTCTACGAACCTAAGAAAACCTAATATCGACGGGCACAATGTTATACCGCTCAACACCCCATCCACCCGTATATAGTTGCTCCGATAAGGGCCACCATTATCCACTTCCCACATGATTGCGAACGAAACGGAAAATCAAATGAGTCATTGTCGATGGGCGAGCCGGATGGATGACTTCTTGAAACTGGATCTTGCCAGCTTTGAACGCGAATGGTTTGCGCGCTGGCGGATAGGCCGCGTGACCTGGAGCCGGGGCGGGCGCGAGACTGGAAGCATAGGATACCGCCTTGGCCCTGATGATATGGAACTCAGTTACAGACATGGACGCGGCAATGACGCCGAGGATGTAACCGAGCGCATTGCCTTCACCTTCACTGAACAGCCACTTGGCGGACGGCGGCGTTGGTTTGTTTGCAAGTCATGTCAGCGGCGGTGCCGCGTGTTGATTGGCGGGGCACGTTTCCGCTGTCGGCAATGCTACCGTGCGACCTACCCAAGCCAATATGAAACCTTTCGCGCGCCGGGCCTTGCGAAGGCCGAAACAGCGCGCGAGCGGGTGGGCGCTGAACCAGGAATTGGCAACCCATTTCCGCAAAAGCCAAAGGGCATGCACTGGCGCACCTATAAGCGGCTGGAAGCGGTGAATTGGGATGCGGTGCTTGCCATAGAGCGCGTGCTGGCAGGAGAGATCAGGCGGCGCAACCACTAACCTACCGTTGAACAGCCTCTTTTCTAGCAAGCATGAGGAGTCGCGGGTTGCGGCGGGCGGGCAACAAGAAACGTACACCGGGGCGACCTGGCTCAAGGCACTTCATCGCTGCTGGATTTTGACGCCAAGCCCGGACCAACAGCCCCGAGCGGTTGACTCTCTTTTGCTCCTGTTTGCGCACAAAACTTGTTTTTTACTTCGATGTGAGGCCTTTTGAGCAGGTAGATGAGAAATCGAGGTTGAATATGTCTGATTTAGAAAACGATACTGATCACGACATGGATGATGATGTCGATGTTCAAGACGAGAAAGAAGGCGAAACTGGAGAGGAGGAGGCCTCACCTCCGCGGTTTGACATTAGTAGTTATGGTTGGGACGTAGATGTCGAAGGCCTCGTAAACCGAATGAACCGCAAGGATATCTATGTTCCGGGTTTCCAACGCGGTTTTGTTTGGTCGGGACCCGAAAAATCACGTTTCATCGAATCGCTAATTTTGGGCCTTCCAGTCCCAACCCTTTTTCTAGCAAGAGACTCTGAAAACCAGAACAAATTGAACATCATAGATGGCCAGCAGCGTTTGAAGACATTGCAGTCGTATGTAAACGGAGAGTTCAGTCTATCGGGTAAGGATATACCTGATGACCTTAAGGGGTGCTATCATAGCAACCGACGAGTTGGATATAGAGATCGACGCGCTTCTCCTAAAGCAAAAATACTTAATCCAGCGGACGAGCGGACACTTTCCGATGCGGTGATACATTCTATCATCATCCGACCAAACCCAAAGGATGATGACATAAATTTAGGGCGCGAATATAACAAAGCGATCATACAGATATTCAAGAGATTGAATACCACTGGCAAAGCTCTGAATGCACAAGAGGTTAGAGCCAGTATTTTCCATGGCCCTCTGCTGAGTTTAATCCAAGAGTTAAACGAAAATGAGGACTGGAGAACTCTCTTCGGCAAAGTTCATAGTAGACTGAAGGATCAAGAGGCTATCCTGCGCGCTATAGCATTGTTTGAAAACGGCAATAACTACAAATCTCCGATGCCGAAATTCTTGAACGATTTTATGGAGGACAATCGTAATCTCAATGAAGAAAAAATTGATGAGCTGAGAGGTTTATTTGCGCTAACCGTGAAACTGATTCGTCAAGCGCTGGGCGACGATGCCCTCAAACAGCGGGGCACATTTGTTCTGACACGTTATGACGCTTTGGCTCATGGAATCATGTCGGCACTCAGCAGTGAAACTGGTACTTTAACGTCAGAGTCCGAGGCACAGTTCCTTGAGAAATTAGGTGACCGGACTATTGCGATGCGACTGAACCAGCTGGAATCTGATTCTCGCGGGATGGACGAAAATGGCGAAGAGGTACCGGATTATCCAGCTCAAGAACGAGGATACAATTGGTCCATAGCTAAGTTCACCAATGACACAAATAGGGTAGACGCAAGGTTGCGAACTGCTCGAAATGCTTTTGCAATAGCATGACCGAAACTCGCGGCGCTGTAGCGAGAGTAAGCTATAGAAGCCGACTTGCTGAACTCGCTACAAGAACGCCCGAAGATCCTGAGGAGCAGGCTCATTGGGCTAAATATCTATCTGTTCTGATTTCTGGATATCTTGAGCAATCCATCAAAGAGATTCTACTTGAGTTTACCTCAACTCATGGGGCAGTTCGGCTAAGTCATTATATCGAAGCCACCTGGCCTGAATCTCGAAATATGAAGACTAGTAATATCAAGGAAATACTTGAGAAATTTGAGCACTCGTGGGGTGAACGATTTGTAGCGTGGCTTGACCTAAATGAGACATTCAAAAGCGAAATAAACTCACTTATTTCCGGGCGCAATGATATTGCCCATGGTAAAGAAGCGAACACCACAAATGTCACGCTGCGGAGCACACGCACGAGATTGCAGATAGCTTTTGATGTGGTTGAGTTCTTAGAAGAATTAGTACTGTCGCCAGAGCCAGAGCCAGAGCCTGAAAACTAGATCTGGCTTGCTGTACAGCCAAACTTCGATGCTGCGGGTTTCGATGTGAAGTCGGGTTGCAGCATTCCACAAAATCCTGGGGAAAGCGCCTGGACAAGTGTCGCTGTTCGCTTATGCTTGGGAGGCCGAATCAGTAAGGAAAATACATCATGGCTGCGAGTTTGAAGTATGTAGACTTATTTGCCGGTTGCGGGGGACTTTCGTTGGGGCTGGAGCAAGCGGGATTCGAATTGGCGCTCGCTGTCGAAAAGTCCTCCATGGCAGCAGAGACTTTTTATCACAACTTCATTGAACGAATTTCAGACCAAGCGGCATATGACAGTTTTGCCAGTGAACGTACCAGCGTAGAGGAGCAAGCCTCCAGGGGGATCGTTATCAAGGAGTTGTCCGCCTTACTGGATTGTAAGCCAGTTTTGAATGACTTGAGAGCACAAGGAATAGACCTTGTTGCTGGTGGTCCGCCCTGCCAAGGCTTCTCGCTTGCGGGGCGCCGAAACCCGGATGACATTCGCAACCAGCTTCCATGGCAGTTCTTGGAATTTGTTGAAGCTGTGGAGCCCAAAGCCGTTATCATTGAAAATGTCTCCGGGATGAGCCAAGACTTCAAGAAGCATGGCAAGGAGTCGCCGTTCGACCAACTCAGGCTGGCCCTGCAAGACACAGGTGCCGGATATGTCGTCCAGCCTGTCCTCTTGAACGCAATGCATTTCGGTGCCCCGCAGCACCGCCCGCGTGTTATGCTTTTGGGACTCCAACGCTCGCTAGCACAGCAGGTTGGTTTCACTGCCAGTCACCATACTTGGCGGTCTGATTATGACCAAGTTGGTAGTCTCCTTTTTGAAAAACGACCCTTGATCGCTCCCGAAGCGACCCACTTTGGTGAAGATATCCTGAGCGTACTTCACGCGATATCAGACCTAAATAGCAAGGGTTACAGCCGTAAAACAAACATTACCGAGTATGCAAAGGAAATGCGGGAGGATACATCTTGGATGCCAGCGCAAATTCGTGAGGCCTACACACCGGGCAAGCTCAAGAACCATACCTTACGTAAGCATGCTGAACATATAGAAACGCGGTTCCGTCTCTATCAGTATTTCCGTGATGAAGGTGTCCACCCAAAAGTCATGTCCTTGCCCAAACGCGATGATGTCCCGGAGGACGGCCGTAGGTTACTGGTGTCAGAAGCGCTGGTAGGTGCAAGACTTCCCGCGATATCGCCGGATGGGACAGTGATTGCGCGTTCGCGGAAACAGCTTGTTGAAACAATTATGTCGCTCGGCACTAAAAAGCATAGCCAGCGCCCGCTATCTTGGACATTTCCAAGCCCCACAGTGGTTAGCTTGCCCGATGACTATGTCCATCCTGAAGAGCCAAGAACACTAACCGTCAGGGAGATGGCACGTTTCCAATCTTTTCCGGACTCCTTCGAATTTCGAGCAAAGGAAACAACAGGTAGCCTGCGCCGGAGGGTCGAAGTCCCGCAGTACACACAAGTCGGAAACGCGGTGCCACCGCGCATGGCTCGCGCCGTTGGGCAATCAGTCGGGGAATTGTTGATCGCTGCGAAAGCAGCGACGACACGGAGAGCCAGCTAGTGCGTAAGCTGACAGATGCCGAGGAGGACCGCCTCGTTTCATTGACCAGCAACAACGCTGAAGTTGCTTTGCTCGAAATCACCCAGACTGGGCTCGACAAGTCGATTATGGATGCAACCCACCCGTTGCGCAGACTCCTGCACCAGAGGGGTTTCCATGATTATGGAGCTCAAGCACAAGGGACAGGCAACAAGGTGATGGCCTGCGCGGTTATCCACGGCTTCATGGCTCCCAAGGAAACGAAGGTCTCGCTCTATCGGCCTGATACGAAGGAGGGAGATCCCAGAATTTGGTTTTATGGTTTGAAGGAGCATGCACGTTCTGGCGATATCTTGGCAATAATTCCGCATGATGAAACACTCCATCTTATAAACTTATCTGAAGTTGACGTTCCTGCGCTATTTGCCCAACAGGGCCATAGCATTTCCCGGCTCCTGCACACTATCCTGCGGTCAACCAGCTCCATTGCCGATGAACTCCTAGACCGCTTGAGGGAACTTGCCGCTCGTGGACCGACCCGTTCGGTCATTGATACCCGGGCCGATACGGCTATTGGCAGGACGCTGGAGCATGAACTCGGCATAGCAATGAACTCACTCCAGGCCCCCGATTACAAAGGGATAGAGTTGAAATCCTATCGCGAGCGCAGAGCTGGACGGCAGGTTCGCAAGACGCTTTTCGCACAGGTGCCCGATTGGTCCATAAGTAAGTTAAAGCGTAGCGCCGAGATATTGGATGCGTTCGGCTATGAGCGAGATGGTGCGTTTAAGCTCTACTGTCAGGTCGAGGCGACGAAGCGCAATTCGCAAGGGCTCCAACTCCGGTTGGAGCCCAGCTCTGACATGCTGTGGGAAAACTCAGATAAACCGGAATATGGGGATTTTGCCGCTTGGCCGTTAGACAGGCTCCGTAGCAAGCTGCTTGAGAAGCACGCTGAAACATTCTGGATCGCCGCAAAACCGGAAATTCGAAATGGTACGGAGTATTTCCAGTTCACAGAGGCTGTCCACACCCGAAAGCCGATTGCTTCACAATTCGATATATTGATAGAGCAAGGCGTAGTGAGCATGGATCATTTAATTAAACGTAAGCCGCCTGGTAGCGCCAAGGAGAAGGGCCCATTGTTCAAGATTGAAGCTAGTTCTCTTAACCTACTTTTTCCAGCCCCAAGGCATTACGATTTACTAGCCGCCTAGCTGCAGGGTAACGATCTGCCAAAGGCAAAAAAAGCTTTGTCGCAGCGTAAGGGCTGAGATTTGTTGGTATTATTGTTGGTATCTATATGTATCAAGTGTGGAAAAGTATGTAATAACAAGCATCTAATGTAAGCTTTCGAGTCCTCTTCTGGCACCAGGTATTTCGGTTGGCCGTCCTGTGGGGCGGCCTTTTTTGTGGGGTCAGGGGGCGGCGGTCAGGTCGCGATAGGTCCCGGGGGTTTGGCCCGCCCAGCGCTTGAAGGCGCGGGTGAAGGCGCTCTGTTCGGAAAACCCTGTCAGGAAAGCCACTTCCGCAATGGAATAGCGCGTGTCGGCGAGAAAGCGCTCGGCCGTCTCGCGCCGCGCCTGGTCCACCAGGGCTTGGAATGTCAGCCCCTGGTCCGACAGCCGGCGCTGCAGCGTCCGGGCGCTCATGCCGAGATCCGAGGCAACTTGCACCAGCGACGGAATGCCATCGGTCAGCACATCGGCAATCTGCAGCACGACCTGCCGGTCCAGCTGGCGATCCCCGGACTCGGCCGGCAGCATTCCCTCGGCCTGGGCGCTCAGGAATTTCCAGATGCTCTCGTCGCCGACCAGGTTCGGCTTGTCGAGCCGCTCGGCCGGGATGATCAGTGCGTCAATGTCCGCCCCGAAAGTGATCGGACAGCGAAAGTGTGCCTCCAGTAGCTCCCGCGAGCCGGCCGGTTTCGGGTGGCAGAACTGTACCGCGCCCGGTTTCGAATTCGGGCCGGTCGCCTCCCGGCACAGCGTGACATAGGTGGCCAGCGCGCCCTCGCTCGATAGGTCCAGGCCGAGGCGCGGCGTGTCGGGCCGCCGGTGCGTCCACCAGAATGTGTCGCCCTTGTCATACAGTTTGAACGTCGAGGCCGTATTGTAGGCGCGCGCATGGCGGTCCATCCGCAGGAAGGACTGACGCAGCGTCGGTGCCGATTTCCAGGCCAGGCCCACAGCGCCGAAATCGGAGCAGGTGGCCGACATGCTGACGCCGAGCAGGAAGCGGATATCCGGTGTCTCGGTCTCGGCGATGGTTTCCAGCAAGCTGTAATAATTGGCGGCGTGGATCATGGCGGGCGGCGGGCCGGCCGATGGCGACGGGTCGAGTCCGGCCACACGGCACAACATGTCCCGATCCATCCGGTCGCTGAGCCGCTCAATGATCCTCAATACGAAGACGGTTGAAACTGTTGCCATCTCCCGCGCGCTCCCCGCTCTGGCCTTCCCCCAAGGGCGCGATCCCCATCGCACCTCACGCTTTCACATTGCGCCAAAGGGATTGTCGCGTCCAGTCAACAGGATGTCGCGACCGGTCAATACGCTCATCGTCGCCCCCCATACGATGAGTACAGATCAGCTCAGGGTGACGCTCCAGACCGGGAGTATCTCCCCGCCGGGCTGGCAAACTGGACCACCAGACCCAACAGCCGCGAGGAAAAAAGACCCATGTTGAATTCACCCAGTACGCCACAAGCGCTTCTTAAGTTCATCGCGACGGCCACGGCTGTCATTGCCCTGATCGGCGTTGCAGCCGAAGCCGAGAGCCAAGGCGCCCGCCCGGCGTCGGCCAAGATGCCGCCGGTCAATGATGGCTTGCCCATGCCAGGATTTGTGGTGACCACGGATGGTACAGCCATCGTTGTCACCGATCCGCAAAATGATTTCCTGTCTCCTGACGGCGTCACTTGGGGCGTGGTCGGGCAAAGCATCACGGAGAACGGCACCGTCGAAAATATCGGCGATTTGTTCAAGATTGCCGAGGAAACCGGCATGCCCGTATTCGTCTCTCCGCATTACTATTATGAGCACGATCATGAGTGGCTCTTCGAGGGCACGCTCGAGACCTTGATGCACTCCATCGGCATGTTCGACCGTCCATCCGCCTTGAACCTCGAAGGATTCGAAGGGTCTGGTGCTGACTGGCTGGACCAGTACAAGCCCTATATCGAGAATGGTGAAACGGTGGTGACCAGCCCGCACAAAGTCTATGGCCCGGATAGCAATGACCTTGCGCTCCAGCTGCGTAAAGCCGGCATCAACAAGGTCATTCTTGCAGGAATGTCATCAAATCTGTGCACGGAGTCCCACATGCGCAGCCTGATCGAATCAGGTTTCGAGGTCATGGTTGTGACTGATGCAACGGCCGGAGCCATCACAGAGCACTACAACGGCTATGACGCGTCCCTCACCAATTTTCGAATGATTGCCAGTGCCGTTGATAATACCGCCAACACGGTGAAGGCGATCAGATCCGCCTACAAGAAATAAGCTTCGGAGCCATCTTTCCTGCGCCCTCTCCCCGGATGGCTCCCTTGGCGCCCAGTTGAACTCACCCACCCACACCCATCAGCTGGGCGCCCTCTTGTTTCGTCGGCGGATATTTGCAGGCCTCCCGCCGCCCGAAAATGCGTACTCCTGCGCGCAGCCCCTGAACCATCGGCCTGTTCCGCCAGATGACTGGCATTCACCCCTCAAGGATATCTGACATGACCAAGAAACTTTATCTCACCGGCATGGCCATCGCGATTGCGATGTCGGCCTCAATGCCCGCTTTCGCAGAAGACGAATACAATGTGTCGAACGGCGTAACGACAGCGGGCGTTCCCCTGGGCCTGCACGGCGTCGACGCAGTCGCCCTGACCACCTATAATGCAGTCGCCGAAGGCGACGCCGCGCATACGGTCGTTGAAGATGGCGTCGCCTACTATTTCGCGTCTGCGGAATCGGCTCGCAAATTCAAGACTGATCCGGCGCGCTTTGCCCCACAATATGGTGGCTTCTGCGCCTATGCCGTCGCCCTTGGCAAGAAGTTCGACGGTGATCCTCACTATGCAGATATTGTCGATGGAAAGCTCTACCTGTTCGTGAACGCAGACGTCTTTGAAAAATACAAGAAAGACAAGGTGAAGATTCTCAAGCGCGCTGAAAAGAACTGGCCATCCATCCAGCACAAGGCTGTTGGCGATCTCTGATCCTTTCATTGGCGGCCGGGCGGTGCGTCCGGCCGCAGTCCTCCCTCCAGATATTGCAGGAGTCCCATATGCGCCCCCCTTTACCTCCTTTCACAGTGCAAACGGCTATCGAGAAAGTTCGTCTCGCCGAAGATGCGTGGAACGGGCAGGATCCCGAGAAAGTGTCGCTGGCCTATACCGATGATAGTATCTGGCGAAACCGTGACCTCTTCATCAATGGTCGCGCCGAAATCGTCAGTTTCCTGACTGCCAAGTGGCGGCGAGAGATCCAGTATCGATTGATCAAGGAGTTGTTCGCCTTTTCTGACAACCGGATTGCTGTGCGATATGCGTACGAATTTCACGATCGCACCGGTCAATGGTACCGGGCATATGGCAACGAGAATTGGGAGTTCAGCGAGTCTGGCTTGATGCAAAGACGGCATGCCAGCATCAACAACCTTCCCATCTCGGCAGGTGAAAGAAAGTTCCGCTGGCTGATGGGCCGTCGTCCTGACGATTATCCCGGCCTCAGCGAGTTGGGGCTGTAGGGTAGGCACCGAAGCCGCCCTAATCCCCGGCGATCACCAGGGTCAGGCGGTCTGTGTACTTGCCAGCGGGGCGTGGGTGGTGTCGGGGCGGATCAGGATGCCCAGCCGGTGTTGCGAGCTGGCCGCACCCTTGACCAGTGCGGTCTCTGCGCCCGGCGCAGGCGTCACCAGCTTGCCATCGATGCGCAAGTCATAGGCGATTCCCGTGGGCGTGAATTCGTGACGCAGCTCTCCGCCATTCTGTGACAGAAGATAGATGGGGTAGAGCGTGTTGGCGTCCACAGCGAAATCGACCGATTTTTTCAGACCTTCCTCATGGGACCAAAATCGAGCGGCCAGTGCATGTCTAGTGCATTGTCTGAACTCTGCTTCAATCGTTTGTATTGTGAGTATCTATGTTTCCAAGCATGTTCAGCGCGCTGATGAGAGCGTCCCATTGCGCTGCCCCAAGCTTTTCCTTGAGCGCCGTTTGGGCATCATTCCATCGGGTGACGATGTCGGTCAGCAAGGCACGTCCCTGATCGGTCAGGCGGACATGGCGCGCGCGCAGGCCCTCTGGCGTGAAGGTTTCGACCTGGCCTGTGCGTTCAAGCGCCGCGATGTTTCTGACCATGGTTGTGCGCTCGGTGCGCATGCGCGCTGCGAAATCGGCGACGGAGGTATCTTGCAGATAGTAGAGCTGCATCAAAAGAGAGGCCTGTCCGGGAGCGATGCCGGCTCCGTCCAGATAGGCACCGTAATGACGGGCAAGCGCGCGATTTGCGGCGCGGGCCGCCTCGGCCATGCACACGTGAGGGCTGTGGCGGAGGTCTTCCAACAGCGGGATCTTGTCTGTCTTGTCCGTCAGCATGACGCGTGTCCTGCACCGATTTTCCAGGTCGTCGATTATTGGGGGATTTACCGCGACGCCATTAAGTGTGCATATACACATAACTTGAATGAGAAGACCAGAGGTCAAGAAGGAGGCGTAGCATGGCGCATTTGGACAACAGCGTCGCGATTGTGGGGGCGGGCGATTATATTGGCACGGCCATTGCGAAAAAATTCGCGTCTGAGGGGTATTTGGTCGTGGCAGGCCGGCGCAATGGCTACAAGCTTGAGCCTTTGGTCGCCGAGATAGGGGCGGCCGGTGGCAGGATCTCGGCCCGATCTCTGGATGCGCGCGAACCAGAAGATGTCACCGCTTTCCTTGCCGAAGCGGACGCGTTGGCACCGCTCGCCCTTACCATTTTCAATGTGGGGGCCAATGTGAATTTTCCCATACTTGAGACGACGGATCGCGTGTTCCGCAAGGTCTGGGAGATGGCCTGCTTCGCCGGTTTCGTGACGGGGCGCGAATCTGCGCGGCTGATGCTTGAGCATGGGGAGGGCAAGATCTTCTTTACAGGTGCAACCGCAGGGCGACGCGGGGGGAATGGCTACGCCGCCTTTGCCGCGGCCAAGTTCGGATTGCGCGCCGTTGCCGAATCCATGGCGCGCGAACTTTGGCCACAACATATCCATGTGGCGCATCTCATCATTGACGCTGGCGTCGATACCGAATGGGTGCGCGAACGGATCAGGCAGGCAGGTGGGCCGGACAACCCGCCGGGCCTGATGCCACCCGAAGCCATCGCGGATGCTTACTGGCAATTATTCCAGCAACCGGAAACAGCCTGGACCTTCGAACAGGAAATCCGTCCCTATGGGGAGACATGGTGATGCGTGATGTGAGCGTTGAATTCCATTTCGATTTCGGCAGCCCGAATGCTTATCTCAGCCACAAGGTGATTCCGGACGTGGAGGCGCGCACCGGAGTGACCTTCACCTATGTGCCGGTTCTGCTGGGCGGTGTGTTCAAGGCGACAGGCAATCAGTCCCCGGTGATGGCGTTTGCGGGTATTCGAAACAAACCGGAATATGAGCGGCTCGAAATGATGCGGTTCATCGAGCGGCATGGTCTGACCCAGGCTTTCGCGATGAACCCGCATTTTCCGGTCAACACGCTGGCGATCATGCGCGGCGCCGTGGCGGCGCAGCATCTGGACGTGTTCAAGCCCTATGTGAACGCGATCTACGCTGCGATGTGGCAAGGCGCGCAAAAGATGGATGATCCTGAAACGATCGGACGGGTTCTGGCCGCAGCGGATTTGCCCGCAGACGCCTTGATGGCCAAGGCGCAGGATTCCGGGATCAAGCAGGAATTGGTGGACAACACCACGGCCTCCGTCGAGCGCGGCAATTTCGGCTCACCCACCTTCTTCGTGAAGGAGAGGATGTGGTTCGGCAAGGACAGGTTGCGCGACGTGGAAGAGGCCATCCTCGCTGCCAGGGCTGCCTGACAGGCCCTGTGCATCGCAAACGAAAAAGCCCGCTCTCCAATGCGCCGGAGGGCGGGCTTTCGTGACTCTGGGGTAACGCTCAGACTTAGTCGAGGCCGAGGGCGGATTCGATCAGGGACCAGTCGACCAGCTTGAAGTTCTGGTCGACGCCTGAGGCCGGATTGCCATCATCCTGAACGACGAGAATGCCTTTCGGGAAGCCCGGCAGCGCCGCAGAGCTGACATCCAGACCATCCGTATGCGTTACAGCGTCGATGGAGCCGTCGGCATTGGCCGTTACGGTGAAGACGCCGCGCGGCGCATGAGGGGCTTTCAGGTCATAGACGACAAACCGGTCTGCGGCCTGGGACGACGCAACAAGGTAACCCGCGCCATCTGCACCGGCCCAGATGTCCATGCCTTCAACATCGGCGACCAGGCCATTCTGCGCGGCGATCGTGTCGACGCTGACCGGGGCGGCAGACCAGTCATTCAGGTCGAGTTTCCAGATGCCGTGCTCTTCCTCACCGAGAAAGACCTGACCATTGGCTTCGTCAAATACACAGCCTTCCAGTTGAAGCTGGCCGAACTGGCCAACCTGGATTTCAGCGACCAGCTCCGGGCCTTCACTCATCTTGTCGGTCTCGACAGACCAGACCTGGGCCATGCCGTCCTTATAAGTGGGCATTGCGTAATAGGTGGTGCCGACCTGACCAGCACAGATGCCATAGGGTTCGTCTTTCTGTGTTGGCGTGTCGCCAACATGGCTGACCGTGGCGGTGACCGGGTCGATGGCAAACCAGCTGATGGAATTGGTTTCGTCATTCGAGGCGACGGCGACATCGCCGCGCAAGTCGACATTGTTGACGCGACCGACATCAAGGAATTGAAGCTCTTCGCCAGCGAGATTGTAGACGTGGAGGCCTTCATCCTTGTTGGTGCCGAGGACCAGGCTGTCAGCCGGATTTGCGACATTCACCCAGACAGCCGGATCGTCCGCCTTGTCGCCTGTGCCTGTCATGGGCGCCGTTTCGACAGACGCCGGGATGGGCGCAGTGTCGATGGCGTAAATCTGTTGGGCAGGCTCTGTGGCGCAGGCAGACAGAAGCAGGGCGGCGAGGGGAATATAGCGTTTCATGAACACTCCTCAGGGGCTGGGACAAACAGGGTTCGGGTCGGTATTCCCTGCGTCCGGCGCAAGATCAAGACGCGCGAGCGAGTTTTCACAAATGTGCCATGATGCGCGTCTGTCTGACATGAAAAAAGCAGGCCAATCGGCCTGCTTTTCCCGGATAGTGATTGTGTCGAACTTGGCTCAGGTGCCTTGACCTGGCGCTGGGGTCCGCAATGCACCGCGCTGGGCTTCACCAGCCATTTTCTCACCTTGAGCCTCATGACGGGCCCACTGTTCTGCAGTCATGCAGATCTTGCCAGGATAGACTTTGCCCGGGATCGCTACGCGCTCACAGATCATGTTCTCGTCATTGGACGCATCGGCGACCGAGTAGCCCTCTTTCTTCTTGAGGGCGCAGCCGGATACCGCGATCAGGGCGGCCAGAGCCAGAATTGGTGCTTTCATGAAAAATTCTCCCGCTAATTGTATCCTTCTAGCAGGAAAAACACCGGGTGCACCCCCTAACGCAAGGAAAATGTACCCAATCGATTGCAGATGCACAGGGTTTTGGCTGAGTGCCATGCGTTCAAGCAAAACCGGGCGAGGATCGCTCCCCGCCCGGCTTTCGGTAAGTCTCGTCAACCCAGCCTAGTAGGTCAGGCGGGCACCGATGACATAGCGGGCACCATATTCGTCATACTGAGACAGACGGCTTTCTGCGCCGTGATAATAGTATTCCGGCTCGTCGGTGAGGTTCTTGCCTTCGACATAGATCTGGAGGTTGTCGTTGACGTCGTATTTGGCTGACGCTTCGACGCTGAGGTGATCGCTGGTGTAGCGGTCCAGATCGGCGCCGAACAGCTCGTCGAGATAGTCATCGCGGAAATTGGCCGAGATGCGCAGATCCCACGGGCCCTTGTCGTAGCCGATGGAGGCGTTCCAGATGAGATCGTTCTGCTTGAGCAGCGGCACGTCGCGGGTTTGGGCCACATCCTCTTCGTCCGGGACGGACGCTTCGGATTCAACGATGGTGACATTGGCGGAGGCGAGGAAGCCTTCCCAGAAGCCGCCCAGGAAGTCGAGCTGCTGGACATAGTTGAGTTCGAGGCCCTGTACCGTTGCGGTCTCGCCATTGATGTAGGTGGCGACTTCTTCGATGTCCGCACCGGCATCGCCAAGGAAGCCCAGATCGATGGAGCCTGGCAGCTGGTCGATGTCATAGGTGGCGCCGAAGATCGGGTTGCGGATGTCCTTGTAGAACAAGCCAGCCGACAGGACCGACAGCTTGGTCGGGTAGTATTCGATCGACAGGTCGAAATTGTTGGCCTCGTACGGGTCGAGGTTGGGGTTGCCCATTTCGACTTCGTCGCGGTCATCATTCAAGGCAGCTGTCGGGCGCATCTCGCCGAAGGCCGGGCGGACCAGCGAAGCGTAATAGGCTGCGCGGCCGACGACATTTTCGGAGAAGGCATATTTCAGGTTCAGGCTCGGCAGGACGTGGACATATTCATCGTCGAACTGGCGTGTGCCGACCTGGTCTGGATCGCCACCTTCATAGAAGACATTGCCCGTGGTTGATACGTCAGTGGCTTCGATACGCGCCCCGGCAACGACGGTCAGGTCGTTGATCTGGAAGGTGCCCATGCCGTAGCCGGCGATGATCATCTCGTCGATTGTGTAGTCGCCGGCGAGGCTGTCGAAATTCGTACCGTCTTCGTCCAGCTCATCGGCGGTGAAGGTCCCGCGCAGGGCCCGGGTCAGGCCGGCGCTCGGCCATTCGAACATCGGGTTGTTCATGCGCCAGCCGGAAATCTGGCTGTTGGCATTGATGTAATCGGTCAGGGTGACATCGTCGCGTTCCCAGATGAAGAGGTTTTGGTCGCGGACCTTTTCGCGGTCGCGGACCTTCACACCCATTTTCCAGGTCACGGGCGTATTGCCGAGGACGGTGTCATTGGTCAGGTCAAGCTTGTAGGCCCATTCAGTGTCTTCGTTGACCGTGAACTCCTGCTCGTAGGCGTCCATTTCATAGCTGGCCGGGTCATACAGGAAATCGATGCCCGTGCCGGAGAGCTTCGGTTTCTGCGGGTCGGAGTTGTCCCACACGATGATGCCATCGCCTTCCATGTCGTCGGAGCGGAAGGCTACGTCGTGATTGTTGGAATCGTCTTCTTCGGCATAGGCGTAGGACACTTCGTAATCGACGGTCCAGTTGCCGGCGAAAGTCTTGCCGCCCAGCGCATAGGTCTGGATCTTGCGGGTCTCTTCGCGCTGGCGGACTTCGACGTCTGCTTCGGCGAAGTTGAAGTTGTAGAGGTTGCCGTCAACGCTGACACCTTCTTCGGCGAGGTCGCGGAACTCGAACTTGTTGCGGACTTCGTCGTCCGTGTACTCGTTGACCAATGTGCGCAGGTAGAGCTCAGTGTTCTCGGTCATGCGGTAGTCGACATTGAAGACGAGGCCGACGCGCTCGCGCGTCAGGTCGTACCAGCGCATTTCATAATCATCGTTCGGAATGAAAGCGTTCAGGTCGTCGTCGAAGCCCCAGCCGCCGGTTTCGTTGTTATGGGCCTGAATGCCGAGGCTCTGATAGTTGATGGAGGCCGCAACGCCGAGCTTGTCGCCAAACACGTTGGAATAGGTCAGCGTGGCTTTCGGGGAGACGTCTTCGGTCAGCTCATTGTAGGAGCCTTCGACCTTGGCGCGGATGAACTGGCCGTCGCGGTCAAAGGCGGAGATGGTCTTGAGGTTGATGACGCCGCCGATTGTGTCGGCATCGACATCCGGGGTCAGGGATTTCTGGACTTCGATACCGTCCAGAAGGTCAGATGGCACACCATCCAGCAAGACGCCGCGGCGATCTTCCGGGGACGGCGTGCGCACGCCGTTGATGGTGGCTGAGATCAGGTCAGAGTTGATGCCGCGGATCGAGACATAGCGGCCTTCGCCTTGGTCATTCTCGATGGACAGGCCAGCCACGCGGGCGAGCGAGTCCGCCACGGTCGTGTCGGGGAAGTTGCCGAGGCCATCGGAGTCGATGACGCTGATGATGGCATCGGAGGCGCGCTGCTGGTTGATCGCACCGGCCTGGGCCGCGGCCGAGCCGACAACGAGGATGTTGTCGAGATAGCGCACATCGCCGCCAAGCTGGATGCTGAAATCGGTGTCGCCAGAGATCGACACCGTGTCGGTGACCATGTCCGCGCCGACATAAGAGACGCTGACCGTGTATTCGCCGGCCGGGACGCTGGTGAAGCGATACTTGCCGAACCGGTCGGACGAGGCGGTACGGCCCAGTTCCTCGATCGTGACAATCGCGCCCTGCAGCGCAGCTTCGCCGGACGCATCGGTCACGGTCCCTTTCAGGATGTCGGCGGCAGCAGCCTGCGCCATCACAGCAGTGGCAGCTCCGATCAGGAGGAGCTTGCGGGAAGTAAAGGTCATGGGAGGTCGTCCTTGCTCTGGGAATCCGTATTAAGAAGTCTACGCTTCGAAAACTGCGGCCCCGTCCCACGCCAGAGTTACGGCTGGATGACAGATGCGTAATGTTTTTATGACGCCCCCGGAATTCTGAGGAAAATGGGGCAAGTGCCTGCCATGTGGGGAAAAATTCGTGCTTTTCCCGCAACACTTATTGGCGTCGCTCTGAGGTTGAGCAGGCGAATCATCCCGAAAGCTTGAGGGTTTTCGGAGCCTGAATTCGACGGGGTGCGCACCCATGCGACATTGCCCCTCTCACCGCAGGAGGCCCGAATGATCCGACAGCCCCATCGTCAACGCCTGATCCGGCAGGTCCGACTCCAGCGCCTGTTGGGGCGGAGCATGGCGGAGATCGCGGCGCAGGTTGGCCGGGGCGCCAGCACAGTCTGGCGTGTGATCCGGGACAATGGGCTCGACGCTCCGGAGAGACCGCTGGAGCGCCAGCGCCTGTCGCTGAGCGAAGCGCACGACATGGCAGTGGACCGCATGATGGCGGCGGATGTGACGCCGGAGGAGCTGCGCACGCTGAGTGGCCTGATCATGCGGCTGGCGGCGGAAATCCGGCGGATGGAAATGGCGGTGGCGACTTGGGAAGGGGATGAGGATGTGCGGATTGCCGGACGTGCCGACGAAGACGAAACGGGCGAAGACGCCGAAGACGAACTCTCCCCAGCCGCTGAACAATGCCGGCTGGACGCCCTTGCTGCCGGATTTCAAACAAAGGGCGCGTCAGGCGGCGCAGAGCAACGACTGGAGCACGCTGGCGGAATGGGAGCGCAGCCTGGTCAGCCAGAATCCGTGGATCCTGCACGCCCGCGATATACAGGTGCCGCCGCCGGGCGGATGGCGGAGCTTCGTGTTCATGGGCGGACGCGGCGCTGGGAAGACGCGGGCGGGGGCCGAATGGCTCCGCTGGTCGATGATTCACGGACGGTGTCACCGGGCGGCGCTGGTGGGGCCAGCCCTGCACGATGTGCGCGAAGTGATGATCGATGGGCCGAGCGGGCTGAAATGGATCGAGCCGCTGAAGTGCCGCCGCCCACACTACTCGCCCAGCCGACGTATCCTGAGTTTTGACAATGGGGCGGAAGCGCATGTGTACTCGGCCGAAGATCCGGACAGTTTGCGCGGGCCGCAATTTGATGTGGCCTGGTGTGATGAGATCGCGGCCTGGTTACGTGGGCAGGCCGTGTGGGACACGTTGCAGATGGGGCTGAGGCTGGGCGCGGACCCGCGCGTGATGGCGACGACCACGCCGCGACCGACGGATTTCTTCAAGGGTCTGCTCACCGGGCCGGGGACATTGGTGCGTCAGGCCAGCATGGCCGAGAATGCGGAGAATCTGTCAGATGGGTTCGTGGCGGCCATGCAGGCGGCCTATGGCAACAGCGCGCTGGCCCGGCAGGAAATTCATGGCGAATTGCTGGAGGATGCCGAAGGCGCGCTGTTCCGCCGACAGATGATTGACGCGGCACGGGTGAGCGCGCCGCCCATGCTGGAAGATGTGATCGTGGCGGTGGACCCGCCCGCAACGAGCGGGCCTGCGGCGGATGCCTGCGGGATTATTGCGGCGGGCGTGCGCGACGGGGTCGCCTATGTGCTGGCCGATGCGTCAGCGCCGGGCCTGAAGCCGCTCGACTGGGCGAGGCGAGCGGTTGCGGTGTGCCGCGAGGTTGGCGCGCGGGAGATCATCGCCGAGTCCAATCAGGGCGGCGAAATGGTGCGGCAGGTGCTGGAAAGCGCAGGGGCGGATGTGCCGGTGCGGCTGGTGCATGCGCGGCTGGGCAAGCGCGCACGGGCCGCGCCTGTGGCGACGCTGTATGAGCAGGGGCGGGTGGCGCATGTCGGCCTGTTGCCGACGCTGGAAGACCAGATGTGCCAGTTCGGCGCGGAAGGGTTTCGCGGATCGCCTGACCGGGTGGATGCGCTGGTCTGGGCCATCTGGGCACTTTTGCAGCAGGGCAATGGGCCGTGGGTACGGGTCTTGTGATCTGCCTTGATCTTGCCAGACCCGTGATCGAAGGTGCGGGTCGGAAGCGAGGGATTTCAGATGAGCCAGATGACACGCCGGGCCTTTACGGCGACCGGACTGACCGCAGCAGTGGCCGGATGCGCGACTGTTCCGCAGGCGCCGGGTGTGGTGATGAAGCCCGTGCCGCCGGTCCTTGTGTCTGCCGACCGGGTCGTGCGCGTGGATGTGGGGCTGAGGCCCTACCGGGCGTCTGGCTTCCGCGTGGAGCGGGAGATGCTGGGCGAGACGGCGGTGGTCCACAATTACGGGCATGGCGGCGGCGGGATCACCCTGTCCTGGGGCTCGGCGCAGCTGGCCGTGGAGGAAGGGTTTGATCCGGATGTGGCGGAATATGCCGTGCTGGGCGCGGGGGCGCTGGGCCTGTCGACCGCGATGTTGTTGCTGGAGCGCGGGGCGAAGGTGACGCTCTATGCCAAGGCGCTGAGCCCGAACACGACCTCCAACATCGCAGGCGGGCAGTGGTGGCCGGCGTCGGTGTATGACAGTGCGGCCATCGCCCCCGGATACATGGACCGGCATGTCGCGGCGGCGCGTCATTCTTTCCGGCGGTTTCAGTTACTGACCGGCCCGGAGTACGGCATCAGTTGGGAAGTGAACTATGTCTTGTCAGATCGGCCCGTGACAAACCAACCCGCGCGGGCGGGCCACCCGATGGAAGAATTCGCGATCAATGTTGTCGATTACGCGCCGGGGGAATTGCCGTTCACGACCGCCCATGCGCGCAGTTTCGATACGATGATGGTGGACACGCCGCATTATCTACGCAAGCTGGAAGAGGATATACGGGAACGGGGTGGACGGATCATCGTGCGCGCGTTTCAGGACGCTGCAGAGGTGGCGGCATTGGACGAGGCAGTGGTGTTCAATTGCACCGGGCTGGGCGCGGGCAAACTGTTTGGCGATACCGAAATCCATCCGGTGCGGGGCCAGCTCGTGATCCTCAAGCCGCAGGCCGAGATCGACTATAATATCATCACGGGCGGCAGCGCCTACATGTTCGGCCGCCGCGACGGGATCGTGCTGGGCGGAACCTTCCAGCACCATAACTGGTCGCTGGAACCGAGCGATGCCGACACAGCCGCGATCCTCGCGGCCAATCGGAGATTGTTTGCGGGTGGGGTGGAGGCCTGACTGTGATCCGCGCAATATGTGATGTGATGGGAGTCAGCGA
>NZ_DGNK01000001.1:0-2560 GCF_002388935.1 Hyphomonas sp. UBA4494 | reverse complement strand
AGGGGGAGGACAGGTGGGGGTCTGAGCGGACTAGCCTTCGCGCTGCCGGATCAATTCGATCTCGGACCTGATCTGTTGAGCCACCGCCTCAAGCGACTCATCGATATGAGAGACCGGAATGCGCATAATGGAGATCCCTCGCTCGTCAAGAAAGGCGTCTCGCCGGGCATCGCGACTCAGCACAAGCCACACCTTGTATTCCGTCTTCGAAGCAGACTGGCGAAGGGCACGGGCGCGGCGGGTGTGCTCAGGCGTGCGCGAGAACCTGTCCGCCATGATGCGTCAGCCCCCGGTGCGGAAGGCTTTCCGGCCGAAATAAGCGTTCTTGGGGGCGGGGGGCGTGTCGTCTGCGCTCGTGTCTTCGGCGGCCTTGGCGGGTTCCGTCGGTGGCGGATTGGTGCCGTTCATCAGGCCGCGGATCCAGGCGCAGGCGGCGCCTGCGGTGGAGACTTCAAGGTCCGGGACAGATCGGTCCATGCGGCGCGCCAACTGGCGGGCCTGGTGGGCGGTCAGCGATTTCAGCGTGGTTTCGAACAGGTCGGCCCCGACGGTCTCGCGCAAATGCTTCATGTCGTCCGTGGTCTGACCGGCGGAGATCATCAGCTTTTTCGCCAGCAGCATTGTGGCCGCCGCAAAATCCTTCTCGCCCAGCTTGGCAAAGCGATCGCGTTGGTTGAGCAGGGATTCCAGCGCTACGGCGCTGCGGGGAGTGGCGGTGTCGCTCATTGAATTTTCTCTCGTACTTCCTTGAGCAGGCTCTCGATGATGCCGAGCGCGTCACCGGGCCATTTGGCCTGCAGCGTCGGCTCCGGGCCAAGCTCGATCGGGTTGGTGGCAAAGCCCTGTTTCATCGGGATGACCGTGTCGAACATGTCGAACTCGGTTTCCTTGGCGCTGGCGGCTTCGCGCATGGCGTTCAGCACGACTTGCTGGTGCGGCGTGCCATCATAGCGGGTGGCGAGTACGCAAGGCAGGCTCTCGATATCGCGATTGCGGAGGTTTCGCATGATATCGCCCGTGAACAGGTCGAGGCCGAGTGTGGACATGAAGTCCGGAATAGTTGGTACAATGATCAGGTGGCTGGCGGCGAGGACGGTTTCGGTCATCACCGAAATGCCGGGAGGGCAGTCGCAGATGATGACGTCGTAGTCCGCCTTCAGCTTCTCGAAATCATCGCGCATGCGGCGGCCAACCTGGCCCTGCAGCGCTTCCATGGAATAGCCCTTGGCGGTCAGCTCATAGATCAGCTCGCGCTCGGTCTTGCGCAGACGCGGCGAGGACGGGATCAGGTCCAGTTCGAGCGGCTTGCCATTATAGCTGACATCAGAAGCGTCGGTGACGATGAATTCCGACAGGCGCTTGTGCTCGCCAGCGAAGAAATTCTCCAGCAGCCAGTCGGAAATCGTGACGTAATCATTGATGGCCTGAAAGAGGTGCTCGTCGCCTTCATGGCCGTAGACCAGCAGGGACGCATTGGCCTGTGTATCCAGGTCCACCACCAGTGTGCGAAAGCCATTGGCCGCAAAAGCTTCTGCCAGACTGACACAAGTAGTGGTTTTGCCAACGCCGCCCTTGGAGTTGGCGACGGAAATGACACGTGCCGACATTCTGTAAGCTCCTTTGCCCCTGATCGAATGGCGAAAGAGCAGATTTGCGCCCGTCTGGCTATGGCTGCGGGCCAAGAAAATACAGGGATAGTGACCGGTTAATCCTCAACTATTTCGCCATAGCGGACTGATTTTTCGCGACTTTTCCAAGCTGAATCCGATGGGGGTGGCGAGGATTTAATTTCTGCTCATCAACGCAAATGGAGCAGCGCCCCTCATGAACCCGATCTGGCCCTTCAACCGTCGCCCGCGCGAGGCGAAATCCGCGCCCCCTCTGGTAGCGCTATCCGAGGTGGGTGAGGCCCGTTGGGGCAGCCGGGACGGCGCGGCCCTGACGCGGGACGGATATCTGGCCAATGCCATTGCGTATCGGGCGGTCCGCATGGTGGCGGAGGCGGCGGCTGCGGTGCCGCTGGTCACGGCGCATGAGGGCGCGAGCCGCCTGTTGCGACGGCCCCAGCCGGACGGCATTGCGACCGAATTGTTCGAGACGGCCTATTCCCAGCTCCAGCTGACCGGGAATGCGTTCCTGGAAGGGGTGCGACTGGAGGCGGCGGACGGGGCGGGAGTGTCGGCGCTTTATGCGCTGGCCCCGTCCGCCATGCGGCCGGTTGCGGATGCGCGCGGATGGGTCGAGGCTTGGGCCGTGCGTGAGCGTCATGGCGAGCGACTGATCCGGCGCGATGCCGAGACCGGCTGGAGCCCCGTGCTGCACCTGAAACTGTTCAACCCGGTCAGCGACACGATGGGCCTTCCGCCGCTTGGCGCTGCAAGGCGGGCGCTGGACCTGCACAATGCGAGCGCCGACTGGGCCAAGGCCCTGATTGACAATTCGGCCAAGCCGTCGGGCGCGCTGGTCTATGGCGGGCATGGGCGGATGCCGCCGGACCAGTTCGACGCGCTGAAGGCTGAGCTGGAAGGCATGTATTCCGGCGCGGCGAATGCCGGGCGGC
>NZ_DGNK01000035.1:0-57987 GCF_002388935.1 Hyphomonas sp. UBA4494 | reverse complement strand
GCCCAAGAGCTCATATCGACGGCAGTGTTTGGCACCTCGATGTCGGCTCATCTCATCCTGGGGCTGGAGCAGGTCCCAAGGGTTCGGCTGTTCGCCGATTAAAGTGGTACGTGAGCTGGGTTCAGAACGTCGCGAGACAGTTTGGTCCCTATCTGCCGTGGGTGTTGGATACTTGAGAGGATTTGTCCCTAGTACGAGAGGACCGGGATGAACACACCTCTGGTGGACCTGTTGTGGCGCCAGCCGCATTGCAGGGTAGCTATGTGTGGACTAGATAACCGCTGAAAGCATCTAAGCGGGAAACTAACCTCAAAACCAGGTATCCCTGAGAGCCGTGCAAGACCAGCACGTCGATAGGCCGGGTGTGGAAGCGCAGCGATGCGTGGAGCTAACCGGTACTAATTGCTCGATAGGCTTGATTGTTGAAATTCATGTGTAGTTGAAAGCGTATTTGCTTCTACACAGTCTCGATAAAGAACATGTTGGTATAATATCCCTGACTGGTTTCCGCCGACCCGGTGGTTATGGCAGGGGGTCCCCACCCGATCCCATCTCGAACTCGGTCGTTAAGCCCCCTTGCGCCAATGGTACTACGTCTTAAGGCGTNNCGTGGGAGAGTAGGTCGCTGCCGGGTCCGCAGAGCCCAGTCAGACAAACTTGCAGACACATCTTTCCATTACGACGATTTTGGTCGCTTTTGCGGCCTGCCGCCTGGATTTTCCAAGCGGATTTGTCCGGCCCTCGCGGCCGGATTTGCATTTAAGGGGTTACCCTCCTAAATGTAACTACAAGCTGACGCGGGATGGAGCAGTCCGGTAGCTCGTCAGGCTCATAACCTGAAGGTCGTAGGTTCAAATCCTACTCCCGCACCCATCATAAGAGTAGTTTGGCCGTCCTGAGAAATCAGGGCGGCCAAATCACCTTTTATAACAAGGTTATAGCCGCTCTCATTTTTGCGCGGCTCAAGGCAAATCCGTTGGATGGTCTTCCTCAAGACGGATCGGACCTCGTCAGCATCCGGAGACGGGTCCGAAACCACTTCCACAAGTGAGCCGATAAGCTCGGCATAGAGCTCGCCCGCGTTCGGATGAACGCTCACAACGGGCTCGCTGCCCATTGCCGCAAGTTTGCCCTCGTTTTCGACTTTTTCTGCTTCCAGGGCGACCAGCTTTTGCTTGAGGGCAGTGGTCGCGACTCCTTCAGCAATCGCATCGACAATCCGGTCGATACGCCTGCCGGCTTCAGCGATAGCCTTCTCAAGCTGAAACCGCTCGCTCCCAGTCGCCTTTTGTTGACGAACGAGTTCTGCGTGAAACTCGCGTGCGGCCGCCTTCTGCGCGTCCGGATGAAGCAGAGCGTTGTTCAGTCCTGCAAGGACGCGTTCTTCCAGTTCTTTGGCCGCAATGGTTCGATTGTTCGAGCAGGTACCCTTCTCGCGCCTTGTCGAGCAACCGTACCTGTTCTGAGAGACAATCGACATTGGACCGCCGCACACAGTACATTCCAGAAGCCCCGACAGGAGCCGTGTTGGCCGCTTCGCTCCACCACGTTTGCGGGAGTGCCTTTGTTGGCGAAGCTTCACAGCCTGCCAGAGTTCATTATCAACAATCCGAAGGTCCGGCACCTCATTGATGACCCATTCGCTTTCGGGGTTTGCCCGCATACGCTTCTTGCCGGAGAAGGGATCCGTGACCTTATGCCTGCGGTTCCAGATGCGGCGACCGATATAGAGTTCGTTGTTCAGGATGCCGTTGCCGGCATGCACCTGTCCATTGATCGTTGAGGCGCGCCAATCTGAACCGCGCGGTGCTGCGACACCTTCCTGATTCAACATGGCCGCGATGCTTCGCGGAGATTTTCCTTCAACGAACAGACGCATGATCCGTCTGATGGTCTCAGCTTCTTCGTCGTTGATGGTCAGGATGCCATTCTGTTCACCCGGTAGGATGTCGTAACCGTAGCAATGTCCTCCGGCCGATCTACCTGAATTCACAACACCAGTCTGACCGCGGCGCGTCTTCTTCGCCAGATCGCGCAGGAACATCTCATTCATCACGCCCTTGAAGCCGACATGCATCGAGTCGACTTCTCCTTCGGAAAGCGTGACGATCGACACGCCGTGAAAGGCGAGGATCTTGTAGATTGTGGCTGTGTCGGCTTGGTCGCGGGAAATGCGGTCGAGCGCCTCTGATACAACGACATTGAAGTGACCGTTCGCGGCGCCCCTAATCAGATCCTGTATACCGGGGCGCGTAACCATTGCGCCGCCCGAGATCGCGCGGTCTGAATAGACGACGGTTTCGGTCCAGGATTTCTGTTCTAGGTGTTGTCGGCAAAGAGCAATCTGGTCTTCGATTGAACGAATAGACTGAAGGTCCGACGAGTAGCGGGCGTAGATGGCGGCTTTTAGGGTCATGACCCTTTCCGATATGCCAACCTCGCATGATATCGCGCAAGCGCTTCGGCGAGATCAATCGCCCAAGATGGGGCTATTTCCCCAGAAAATTCGTCCTCGGGAGGTTCAGTTGGCTTCGCGATCGCCTTTGGAAGGCGACCGCGAGACACGAGTTTGGGGTATTTGCGGTTCACGGTCCGATAGGCAGAAGCTGATCTAGTTCAGCTTCTGACGGTTCCAGACCAGCACGCCGCTGCCATCTTCTTCCTTCTCGAAAAAGGCAGCTCTCAGTGGCTTCTCGAACCCCGGATCATCCAGCTTGACGGCAAGGTATGGAGTTTCGCCATCCTTGCTTTCCTCGCGCCAGGCGGCGCCGAGTTCTGCGCCTCCGGCGAAGATCCGGTAGTCCGGGCCGCCTTCGGCTTTCTCGGTCACCGGGACCATCTGGGCTTTCACATTGATTGTCATGGTCCGGATCGTCCCGGTCCATTTGCCATCCTTCTGGCTGAAGGTGCCAATTGTCGCCATTGCTATTCTCCTTTGCTGGCTCTGGCATGAAGGGCCTTGCGGGCCCGCTTGAACCCGGCATCCGATGCGAGGAAGGTTTCCAGCATGACAGGAACCAGGGTTTCGGGTTTCTCTTCGGCGCCATAGGTCTCGGCATAGATCGCCGCATAGTCGGCAAGCGCGGACGCGAGATCGGGTTCAACAGAGAGGGTCAGTTTGACCGGCGTGCGATCCGGCAGTTGGGCAATGCGAAGGCTCATCAGCGGCCTCCCTGAGAATAAGGCCGCAGCACGAGATCACGCGTCACGATGACCCGCACCGGCCAGCCGGGCCGGATACGAAGGGTCGGCTGGATGCCGAGGTTGCGATCAACGACGCGCTCCCCGGCCTCAGACACGCTGTCGCCGAACCCGCGCCGTATGGCACGTTCGATATCATCCTCGTCTGATCCTAGTTCCGCGCCGATGCCGAGAACGGTCGCAAGACCAGCGGCGACAAATACCCGGTCCCAGTGATGGTCTGTGCGGTCAGAAAGGCCCGCAAAACCCTGCTTGTCTGCGGCAGGTTCAGATATCTGCACAGAACTGCCATCCGGGAAGATCATTCGGTCCCAGATCAATAGTGCGCGCTGCTGGCCGAATGAGATTTCGGACTGGTAGCGCCCGATCAGCCGGGTACCCTGCGGAATGAGAAGATAAGCTCCGGTGACGGTGTCATAGACCGGCTGGGTGACCTGCCCGATGACCGAACCTGGCAGATCCGAGTTGAGGCCTGTCACAAGCGAAGCCGGGATAAGCGTGCCCGCCATGACCTGGTAGGGCGAGACCGGTGTCTCGAGATCATGCGGGTTGTAAATCGCCCCATCGCGTGCCTCGTCCGCGAAGGCGATCTTGCGGGCTTGCAAGTTGTCATCCTTACCTGGACCTGTCGGCAAGGCACCGGCGCTTTGGCTAGCGAGCGCCAGCAGCTCAGAGCCGAACGAGGCCGGAACTCCGGCAGACGGCAGGGATGCCGGCCCGATGCTCGGCCCAGCGCCAATGTCAAAGAATACGGAGGATTTGCCCGCTGCGTCGGCAAGCTTAGCCGCGACAAGACGTTCGGCCCGAAGGGCTTCATCTTCAGGCGAGGGCCTGAAATCATCCGAGGCTGCGACATCCCACTCCGGATCGAGCCCCCATTCGCGTTCCTCCGAAACCACTGTCCCGCCGAGGTCGCCGGCCATGGGTGCGCCAAGCTTTGGCGTTCCGGGCGACGGCGTCCAGGTCGCATACGACGAGGGAAGTTCTGCCAGTCCATCCGGCGCGCGCTTCGTGGCCGTGTTGTAAAGTTCCTGGCGATCCGCGGGATCGGCGGCCTTGGGCGGATCGAGCGCAATGGAGGCGGCAGCAAAGAGCCCCAGCACACCGAGCCCGGCGCCGACCATCAGGACTTTCCGGTTGATCCGTGTGACGGGTCGCGGCCGCGCGCGCAGTTTCAGGGCATCGGCCTGCTGCGGGAAAGGGGCTGGCTCGCTCATCCCTTGCTCCCGAACAGGCTCGCGAGACCAGACCTCGGTTCGCGTTTGCGGATCCGCACCACGGTCTGGGATTTCTCACCAAGGCGAAGCTCAGCGGCCCGGAAGAGATGATCGACAATGTAGTAATTGCCCTTGAGGCGATAATTGACGAGTTCGGCCTCGCCAGAAACGCCAAGGACAAAGAGGGGCGGGGCCTCCATAGTCGACAACCCTTCCGGCATCTGGATGAAAACCTGCCGCCCATCATCGAACACGCGGACGGGTCGCCAGTCTGGACGGTCACCATCGATCAGGTAATCAAAGTCCAGCCGGTCGAGTGCAACACCCGGCATGATTGATGTCTCTTCCCGCGCGAGCGCTACGCTGTTGCGAGAGATGAGTTGCGAGAGCTCGTCGGCCGGATAGCGCCAAGACAACGCCGCCATATAGGTGCCGTCACCGCTCTCCAGTTCCAGATGATAGGTCCGCCGGTCTGTCGCAATCATGAGATTGGTCGAGAGGCCGGCGCCGATCGGTTTGACCAGAACATGTGCGCGTGCTGTTCCGCCTGAACCGGAGGATGTATCTCCCACAATCCAGCGCACCGTATCGCCAGCCGAGACAGAGACCAGCGTCTCGCCGGGCTGCAGCGCAATGTCGGAGACCTGTCCCGGCGCGGCATACAATCTGTACAGCGCCCCTTCTGTATAGGGATAGACCTGAATGGCATTTACATAGCCGTCCACGGACGGCTCGATCCGGGCTTCTGATGTGCCCTTGCGGATCGTCTCGGAGGGCGAGGTATAGACACGGGTTACCGTGCGCTTGACCCCGTCGACCGGTTTCATCTGGCCGGGAAGCGGCAAAGGTGTTGGTGTTTCGACGATCTCGACAGGACGGGGCTCTGCGTCCTCGACCTGCGCGGCGGCGACAAACAGTTCCGGCTCGATCGGCGCGGCCTCCGGAACGCTGGCGCAGGCGGTGGCAAGGGCCAGTGTGGATACCAGTGTGGGAGTGCGGATCATGGGTTGTCTCCTGTGACAAGGTCTTCGCCCCAATTGAGGCTGTGGATGTAGAGGCCGAGCGGGTTGGCGCGGAGCGTCGGCGCATCGCGCGGCGGGGAGTGGATCAGGGTGAAGAGGCCGGTGAACCGTTTGACGCCGGTCAGCGCGCCATTCTCGTAGGTCTTCTCAAGCCAGCGCGCCTGGAAGGACTCGTCCGAGACGCGGACGACACTTACGACATCGACACTGCGCGAGCGACGTCCGATCTCGGCGAAGGGGTCATTGTCGCGGGCATAATCGCTGAGCGTGATGGCGGCCTTGTCGGTCACATAGTCATAGGCCGCCAACCAGTTCTGCCGGACAATGACCGGATCGATGGAAAGACTGCGGACATCGGAGATGAAGTTGGCGAGGTGATGGGCGACTTGCGCATCGGTCGGGTCGTAATTGGCGAGGGCAGGGCCGACGGCTTTCACAGAGCCTGTGTCGTCCACTTCGACCACATATGGCGTCACTGTGGATTGCAGGCTGCGCCAAACAAGGGCGGCTGAAGAGGCCGTCAGAAGGACCAGCAACCCGAGTGCCATCAGCCGCCAGTTCCTGGCCTGTACGCGGGCAGATCCGATCCGGTCATCCCAGATCTGGCCGGCTTTCTGGTAAGGCGTTTCGGGATGCGGGCTTTGCCCGTAATGGGTGGAAGTTCGCCTGAACATGGGATCAGTCCTCGTCTCTTTGAAGTTTCGGGTTCTCACCAGCCATGCCGCGGTCGCCATCTTTCAGAGCGTGCACAGTGATCGCGCCGGCATGCTGCAGGCGTTGTTCTGTGCGCAGGCGCCGGGCCCAGGCCGGGCTTGAACCGCTGGTTCCGGCATCGCTGACGCCCGTAGATGCTGTGCTCCCGCCGGTTGCCGCAAAGGCGGCTTCACTGCCGCGCCTGTAAGCATTTCGGGCGCCTTGCAAGGGCCGTCCGGCCATGCGCCGCATGGCGTCCGAGCCAGCCTGCGCCATACCTGTGGCTCCAGCGAGATGCCCGCGCCAGCCGGTGGCGCCGGAACCAAGCCGTCCAAGGTCATACGAGGTGCGAGCCGCGCCCGACATTGAGGCCCCGGCCTTGACCGCTGCCGACGCCCCGCCAATTGCGGCGCGTCCAGCAGCGACTGTGCCTGTGCCTGCGAGGATCGCGCCCGCACCCACAGCGGCTGTTGTGCCGACGACCGAACCGGCGCCAAGCTGCGGCGCCCCGGTGACAAGGCCTGACGCAATTCCCGGCGCGAACACACCCATCCAGAGAAAGACGATGGCGGCAAGCACGGTGCCCATCACTTGCGCCAGAGTCGTATCGCCCGGCCCGGTGAAAGCATCGGTGATCGAAGCAAAGAGCGTTGAGCCGATCCCGACGACGATAGCGAGCACCATCAGCTTGATGCCCGAGGTGACGACATTGCCGAGCACGCGTTCAGCGAGGAAGCTGGTCTTGTTCCAGAGCGCGAACGGGATCAGTACGAACCCGGCCAGCGTCGTCAGCTTGAATTCCAGGATCGCCACGAAGAGCTGAACCGCGAGCACGAAGAAGGCGACGAGGATGATCGCCCAGGCCAGGAACATGACAGCGATCAGGATAAAATTGTGAAAGAAGCTGATTGGACCAAGCATGTCGCCGATTTCGGCCAGCAAGGGTTCTGCCGCCTCGAACCCGACCCCGGCAATATAGCCCGGTCGCATAAGGTCGCCTGCCGTCAGCGTGCTGGAGCCCGCCTTCACACCGAGGCTCGCGAAGCTCTCGAACACGATGTTGGCGAGCAGGGTGAAGTTGCCGATGATGAAGGCGAAGAAGCCGACATAGAGCACCTTCTTGAGGAGGCCCGACATGACGTCGGCATTCTGCGACAGCGCCCAGAAGAGACCGGCGAGCGTGATGTCTATGACTATCAGTGTGGTTGTCAGGTAAGCGACATCGCCGGCAAGCAGGCCGAAGCCTGAATCGATATAGGCAATGAAGGTTTCGAGGAACCGGTCGATGACGCCCATCTCTTCCATGACGGGTCAGTCTCCGAGGAAGGATTTAAGACGGGCCCGGCCGCGTTCGGCCTCTTCAAGCTCACGTGCCCGGTCGAAGGCTATGGCCCGGTAATGGGCGGCCATCAGCGCTTCCATCTGGATCAGCTGTTCGGCCGAGAGTGCACCGATCTGGTTGCCGGCCTGCAGGGCCTGGAGATTGCCGATGGCTGTCTGGCTCTCATCCACCAAGCCGGTCAGTGCCTCGGAATCCTCGGCATTGTTGCGCACGGTCTCAGCGACCATGAGGAGCGTGTGCTTGTGGGCATTGCGCGACTGGCGCCAGCGGGCGCGCGCATCCTCTACAAGTACATCGGACTGAGGCGGTGTGTCGCCATAGGTTTCAGGATAGAGGTTCTCATACTCCTCCTCGACCTCCTCGACGCCGTAGCCAATCCCTTCGGCGTCGCGCATGAGTTCTCCGATGCGGCGGATGCGGTCGGCAATGATGGCGCGGGCAACTTCGACAGGCAGGGTTTCCAAATCCCGCGCCATTTTCTCGATCATGTCGATCTCATGGGTGAGCTGGCGAACCTGGTTATCGATTTCCTGAAGCGCTCGCACGGCCTGCAGGATGTTCTGGGCGTGGTTGGCCGGGTCGTAGACAGCAAGCTGCGCCGAGGCGGGCGGGGCCATTAGGCCAGATAGCGGAATGGCAACAAGCGCGACGGAAGACAGAAGGGCTTTCATTTGGGGGCTCCTATTCAGCGGCGATTTGTGGGAGGGTTGCATCGGGCTGCCCGGCCAGCAGGTCTGCTGCCCAGCCGAGCTGTTTCAGCTGCAGCCAGCCGCGGGCGAAGCCCGTTTCTGCGTCGGCTTCGAGTAGCCCATCCATGAGCTTCTGGTCGGCAGGTGATGCCGCCCCGCAGAAGGCGAGGGCGACTTCACCAAGGCCAAGCTCGAAGAGCCGGCAGCCAAGCGGCGAGGTATAGTAATAGTCCCGCTTCGGGATGGCCTTGGCGAGAATGTCGATCTGGCGGTCATTGAGTCCGAACCGCCGATAGATCGCCTGGGCAGTCGGCTCGAGCGCCCGCTCATTCGGCAGGAAGATCCGTGTCGGGCAGGATTCGATCAGGGCCGGTGCAATCGACGCCCCCTCAATGTCGGCAAGCGACTGGGTCGCAAACACGACCGCCACATTCTTCTTGCGCAGCGTCTTCAGCCAATCGCGGAGGCGTGCGGCAAAGACGGGATGATCCAGGAAGAGCCAGGCCTCATCGAGAATGAGCAGGGTCGGGCGGCCATCGAACCGGCCCTCTAGCCGATGAAAGAGATAGGTGATGACCGGCGCGACCGCAGACGGGGTCTGCATCAGCTCGTCCATCTCGAAACAGGCAACCGACGAGAGGTCGCAGGCTTCTGAATCGCTATCGAGCAGATGCCCGTAGGCGCCTTCCAGCGTGTAGGGGTGCAGCGCCGCCTTCAGCGTATCGGATTGCAGGATCAGGCTGAGCCCCGTTAGCGTGCGTTCGGCAACAGGCGCCGAAGCCAGCGACCGCACCGCGTCCCACAAGACAGACTTCAGGTCTGGCGTAACGGTCACGCCCTCAGCTTCGATCAGGCCGAGCAACCAGTCGGCCGCAAAGCTCGCGCCGCGGTCTGTATTGATGTCCCGAAGCGGCTGCAAGGCCGGACGCTCATCGCCGGCCAGCGGCAGCCAGGTGCCACCCAAAGCCAATGTCACCGCCCGCGCCGACCGTCCCTTGTCGAAGAAGAAGACCTGCGCGCCCTCATAGCGTTTCCATTGCGCCGCGAGCAGCGACAGGAGCACCGACTTGCCGGATCCCGTCGGCCCGATGATCAGCGCATGGCCGACATCGCCGACATGCAGGTTCAGCCGGAACGGCGTCGTGCCCTCCGTTTGCGCTTCTATGAGCGCGCGGTCCGACAGATGGTCATTCCACGCCTCGCCTGCCCAGACTGAAGAGATCGGCACGAGGTGAGCGAGGTTCAGTGTGTGCAGGATCGGCTGGCGGACATTGGCATAGACATGCCCCGGCAGGGAGCCAAGCCAGGCTTCGACGGCGTTCAGCGTCTCGCGGATGGTTGTGAACCCGCGCCCGTTGATTACCCGCTCGACCGCGCGGGTGCGTTCCTCGACCTCTTCGCGCGAAGTGCCCATGAGCGTCAGCGTCGTGGTGACATAGCCATAAGAGACAAGGTCCGAGCCGAGCTCCTGCAGCGCCGCATCGGCATCGGCGGCCTTGTTGTCGGCATCATTGTCGAGCAGGGCGGCCTGCTCGTTGAACAGCGTCTCCCGCAGGACTGCGCCGACGGATTTGCGCTTCGCAAACCAGTGCCGCCGCTTCTTCGCGAGGAGCTTTTCGGCTTCGGCCTTGTCCATCGCGATGTAGCGGGTCGTCCAGCGATAGGAAAAGCCAAGCCGGTTGAGCTCGTCCAGCATCCCAGGCAGGGTCGAGGCCGGAAAGCCCAGCAGGGTCAGTGTCGCGAGAGGCGCCTCGCCAATCCGCGGCTCGAGCCCGCCCGCAAAACTCTCATCAGCCAACACGGCATCAAGGAAGACAGGCAGTTCGGGAACCGATACGGCATGCCGCTTCGACGAGATGCAGGCGTGCAAATAGGTGAGGGTCTCCTCGTCCGAGAGCGGATGGATTTCATCCAGGGCCGTCGAGAGAAGATCCAGAGTCTGCGCGGCGCGTGTCTGGAAATGCTCCAGCCGCTGGCGCCAGTCCTCGCCGTCGCGCTTTTCTGGCCGCTCGATCAGCGCCTTCTCGGCCCGTCCCGTCGCATCGGCCGGCGGCAGCCAGAGTAGGGTGAGATAATAGGCGCTCTCGAACCGGGCGCCGGTCTCTTCGGCGGCTGCCCGCCGTTCCTGCTCTATCAGCCAAGCGGCTGGACACTCAAATGTACTCTCTTCCAGCGAGACCGCTTCCGCTCGCACAGCCTCGAAGAACAAAGCCCAGCCGGACCCGAACCGGCGGAGCACATTGTTGACCCGTGCGGTGACCGCCACGAGTTCGGCTTCCGTCGAGCTTTCAAGGTCGGGACCCCGATAGCGGAAGCTTGCCTGGAAGGCGCCGTCCTTGTTGAGGACGACGCCCGGCGCGACGAGGCACGCCCAGGGGAGGTAGTCTGGGAGCCCAGCCGGTTTTGCCGCGTATTCGGAAAGATTCAGCATGAAAGATATTCCTTGTGACGGGCAGACCGGATCGCGACGGCGAGAAAGTCGGGGTCAGACCGGGCCATGAGGACAGCGAGCGAGTGTCCCGCCACCCAGACCACCAGCCCCGGTATCCAGAGCCGGAGGCCAAGGGCCAACGCTGCCGCGATCGTCCCGATGGCGATGGCGGCCGAGCGAGGCGCGCCTGCCATCAGGATGGGTTCGGCGAGCGAGCGGTGGAGGGGGATTTCGTAGCCGTCCAGCACTAGAGCACCGCGCCGCCGCCGAAGGAGAAGAAGGTCAGGAAGAAGCTGGTCGCCGCAAAGGCGATGGACAGGCCGAACACGATCTGGATCAGCTTGCGGAACCCGCCGGAAGTCTCCCCGAAGGCGAGCGTCAGGCCAGTCAGCGTGATGATGATCACCGCCACGATCCGGGCGACAGGGCCTTCGATCGATTGCAGGATCTGGTCGAGCGGGCCTTCCCAGGGCATGCCTGTGCCGGCGGCATGCGCAGGCAGTGACAACACACTCACCGATGCCAGCAATACGCCGGCCTGAAGCGATCGGTTGAGGGCCTTGATCTGGTCGTAGAACATCCGTCGGTCTCCTTAGTTGACGATGTTGAGAAAGGGGGCGGCGAGCGGCTCGGTCCGGTATTCGGTGCCGTCAAAGCCGGTAATGCGGAGTGCCTGCTCAACGCGGCGCGCGCCGCTCGCGCGGGACATGAAGACGATCACATCGACCGCCTCGCCGATCAGGGCATGGGGAAGGGCGGTCGTTGCTTCCTCGACCAGCTGTTCGAGCCGGGTGAGTGCGCCGGAGGCGGAATTTGCATGCAGCGTGGTGATCCCGCCCGGATGGCCGGTATTCCAGGCCTTGAGGAGGTCCAGCGCTTCGCCGCCGCGTACTTCGCCGACAATGATCCGGTCAGGCCGGAGCCGCATGGTCGAGCGCACCAAATCGCGGAGTGTGATGCCGGACCGGTGCGTCCTGAGCTGCGTCACATCCTCGGCGGAACAGCGAAGCTCCCGCGTATCTTCGAGGATGACGATCCGGTCCTCTGAAAGAGCCGGTTCGGACAATAAGGCATTGGCAAAGGTCGTCTTCCCCGACGACGTCCCGCCGGCGACGACGATGTTGAGCCGGTCTTCAAGCGCCTGCCGGAGCCCTACACAGAGCGCCGGTGTCAGCGCGCCGGTCTCGACATAGGTATCGAGCGCGATGGGTTGGCCCGCAGGTTTCCGGATCGCAAAACATGGCGACTCCGAGACAGGCGGCAGGATGCCTTCGAACCGCTCGCCGGAGCCTGGCAGTTCGGCAGACACAATCGGGGAGGCCCGGTCGCAGGCTTCGCCGACAGAAGATGCGACCAGCCGGATGATCCGTTCGCGTTCGGCGCGGCCGAGCGTCTCGGATGCACGGCGCAAGCCGAAACCCGCCTTCTCGACCCAGACCGAGCCGTCAGGATTGGCGAGTATCTCGATTGTATCGGGCGCGGCCAGTGCTGCCCCAACCGGCCCGTCAAAAGCCGTGCGGAGCATCGCTGTGCGGCGGGTCTCGGTCTCGCTGGTCTGGGGCAGGGCAGACATGGTTAGGCGTGGTCCTCATCAGTGATGGGGCCAGCATCAGGGCATCAAATGCTGCCGCACAGTTGGGGCAGGAGGACAAGAAAGGCGCCTGCGGGACCTACGAGGACGCAGAGGGGCAATTCACAGGAAATCGCGCCGCACGGATTGATATCGGACCGGAAAGCAAGAATAGAACAAAACACGAACACCAAGGAGAAGCCTATGGGTCGCTACAAATCCGTTCTCATGGCCGAAAAGGATGCGCGGGACTTCCCGCACCATGTCGAATTGCCTATCCCTCCCTTCGGCCTCGGCAAACGTCTCGACATCATCGCCGCCTGGCTCAACACCAATATCGGTCCCGACTGGCGTTCGCACAGCCATCTGGAGAAGGGCGAGCACACAGCTCGCTACATGTTCAGGTCAGAGCAGGATGCCAATTGGTTTAGAGAGGAACTCAACTCAAGAGGCCAACTTGTCTGTGAAGTGGACAACGGTCGGATCGGAAATACACGAGAATCATAGTACCCGAGACGACATCAACTAATGCCACATTTGATATTCTTCTGCTTCGAATAGCCCGGATCAGCGGCGCTCGTTCTAGATTTGTCTTAGCAACCCGCCGGACCCCGCGAGAGAGTTTGTTGGCCAAAGCGATGAAGGGGAACTGAAGTGGGTAACCACGCTAATCCCGGAACAGGCATTCTGGCTTATGGATCTCTAATCGTCGATCCGGGCGAAGAAATTGATGCATCTAAGATAGGCATAATAGAAAATGCGGAAACACCGTTCGCTGTAGAGTTCGCTCGACAGAGTGGCGCCAAACGAGGTGGGGCTCCGACGCTAGTTCCGGTGGCAACCGGAGGCGCAAAGGTAATTGGCAAAATAATTCTATTGAAAGCGTCAATCGATGACGCAGTCGACATGCTCTATCGACGTGAAATTCAGGCCGTTGGGTCCGGTAAGCGCTATACTATTCCCCCAGAAAGTGTCACGGGCAGAGTAAGGGTGAAACAGCTGCGAGATTTTTGTGGGGTTCCCACAGTGCTGTATACGGACCTTGATCAAAATATCGAAAGTCCTTCTGCCGCAAAGCTCGCCGAGCTCGCCATCCAGAGTGTTTCAATCGCCGATGCGGGGAAGGATGGTATCAGCTACCTCATAGGCGCTAAACGAAGTGGCATTCGAACAGCGCTGTCAGAAGCATACACAGAAGCGATCCTTGAAAAAACTGGAACCCGCACACTCGAAGATGCATTGCGGAAACTTCTGGCGGAAAAGGACTAAAGCTTAGCCTTGCTTCTTTTTGTTCAAATCGAAGCGCACTTCGCCGCAAAGGCAATTGAGCGCCTGTGGTGTTGGCCCGGAATATGACAGCCTTAAGAGACCTTTGCATACGTTGCATCTGGCTGCCTCGAGAACGGCTTCAAATGCGGCTGCAATTTTCTCGAATTCTTTCGGCTCAAAATTTTGCCACGCGTTGAAGTGTACTGCCGGATTTACACCCCACTCTTCGACTTTGCTTTGCGCAACCGCACCTTCGAATGCCGACAGTGTTGCAGCTATTGACTGTTCCGACTCTGTCTTTCCCCAACTCTTTGCCGCCGCCAGTGCTTCCTTCATGCGCTTTCTGATTGCAGCCAATGCAGGAGGCAAGGTGTCGTTAAGGGTGTACTGACCATCTGCGTGAAAGGGTACCGCAGCGCGCAGTCCGTCTGCCAACAGATATCCAATATGTTCCAGGTAATGTCTCAGCCGACCGGCGGCAGTTTGAACATCTCCTGCCGTCAGCGCCGCTCGGACCCGGTCCATCATATCCAAATCGTCGTAAACCAATGGTCCCGTATCAACGGTCCATCCTCCGAAAGTCACTGCTTGCGCAATGAGATTTTCAGCTCGCATGAAATTGAGCCACACGCGGTCATGCGTTGTAAGTACAAACTGTGTGTCTGCAAACTCCTTCAAAAGGAGGTGGCAAACCTGTCGGCGGTGTCCTGCATCAACTGACATCAGAACATCATCAAGCACGCAAAAGCGAAAGTCGTCGCCCAGTGTCTGCTTCATCAGCGCCAAGTAAAGACAAAGCCCCATTCCATCTTGGTGACCCTCAGAATGAAATGCTCCGGGAGGAAACTTTCCCCGCCCGTAAAAGTCGACATCAAGATTTAGCTTTGCTGGGCCTGGAGTGAGGAGACCTTCGAAGTCTTCCTCGTCGCCCTTGTTCAATTGTTTGTAGTAAGAAGCAAAATCGTTCTGAACTGCCTCGTAGATATCATTGAGTTCTGCGACGCTAATTGCGTCGAATGTGTCTTTCGCATGTTTGGCGATTTTTGCGCGTTCAGTTGCGCCTCGCCAAACATCGACAGCGGTTACCCAAATGCCGTACCTTTCCTGAGCTAGGATAAGCTGCTCTTCAGCTTTGTCTGCGTCTGACAGTTCAGGCAGCTTTTGGATTTCAGTTTGCAAAACTTCTAGCGCGCCGAGGGTAGCTTGGTCTCCAATCGCCCATGGTTTTGCAAGTGCCGAAACGGCCTCAGCCAAAGCCTCGGTAGATCCAGTTGCATTATCGAGGAGCTTGTCGACGGTCTCAATATTCGATACTGCTTCACTCAGCTTTTGCTTCTCAATTTGCCTATCCAATTGCTCACAGTACTGAATGGCTCTTGAGAGTGCTGTTCGACATTCTGTGATCTGTAGGTGCACACTTGATATCTTGTCCGCGATCTCTGTTAGGTACTTGTCTGCAGCCTTTGCTGATTCCAGTTTGACTTCGAGGTGAGCGCGCAGGTCCTCTTCATTCCAAGCCGCATCACACAGGGGACAACCATTTTCGTCGACCAATGGAAGTCCGGCCTGAATGAGTGCTTTTTGTCGCACGGCTCTCCACGCCGTCAGATCCGCTGAGAGCTGATTTAGGGCCTCTGTTGCGTCGCTTCGGCCTTTCGTTTGGGCCAAAGTTTCAGCCTTTAGGCTTGCCTGAAGACTTTGTGTTTCTTTGAGCGCCACGTCTTTTGGAGGCGAAGGCCTTTTCCCGTCGGCTGCTTTTAAGCCATCCTTGAAGTCGGTTTTTGATGAAAGCGTGGTGATATGAGGAAGCTGGAGAGTTTCCCGATGCAGGTTCACCTTCGACAAGATCGTCTCGGCCTTGATGTCCGATATCCCGAGACCTTCGGCAAAGCTGCGTTGCGCTGCTTTTGCAGCAGTGTCTGCATTTCTTGAAGTGGTCGCAGCACTGTTCGCCACAGTCGTGAGCGATTTTCGTATGGCGTCCAACCGATCTAGTCGGAGCAGGGCTTTTACATCCTCGTCCCTCTTTCCCGGGGCCGTGATAATGTATTTGACGATTTCTCTACGCGATAATGCGAACTCGGGATGCCGTGCCACCTCCGCCAACGCTGCGTTGGTCTCTTCGTCGTCAGGTGCGATTTTGGGCTTACTCGGGCGGGCTACAGAGCGCTCAATTTTGAACTTCTTTCCGCTCGACGTTAGAACGCCTTCAACCACGACGACGGCTTTGTCAGAGGCAGCGCCGGCATCTACATGCGGCCCATGCTTGCTCACACTGAGTTCATCTGTGCCAGCACCAGTAAGACGAGTTATCGATCCCGTCAGAACGAATTCAATTGCATCTACGACGCCGCTTTTGCCGGTGCCGTTTGGACCGAACACACCAAACCTGGCCTGCGAAAGGTTCAAGCTCAGATCTTTGATGCCCCGGAAGTGGGATATCTTTAGGCTCTCGATCTTGATCAAGGATCGACCTCTTCGTCTTTCTCCGGGAAGAGCGCATCCTCAACTCTTTTTGGGGTAGGGACGTTATCACCCAAAAGGACATCAACTAGACGCCCTTGAGCATCCTCTGGCATGATCCCAGCCTCCTTCATGGCAAGGGCGTACGCTTGGATTACTTGATCGACGACGGGGGACTGAGTTTTCGATTTGGCCACGCGTTTCTCCAGTGACTTTGACGGTCGAAACTACTTTAGCCATAGGTTGACTGATTTGTCTTTTTGCTTTGAGCGAGACCCACCGATTTTTAGTGCATAATCACTGATTGCGAGTACGTCGATTTCAACGCCATTTACGGTCCGCAATACGTGGTGTGACGGCCATAAATCACCGATGCTAGTTCCAGATGTGCGGATTGGACCGGTCGACGACGCGTTTCGTAAGTGCCTCCAACTCAGTTCGTGCGCGCGCTGCATCTGCTGGCGTTTCGAGCGGGTTCTTGCCCGGCCGCTGCCTCAGCCATTCGAAAATGAACTCGATGAGCAGATCCGTCTGGAACGCTGTGCCGGTTGCTAGCTTCTCGATCTGGTCTTCGACCCGTTCCAGCCGCTGGATGATCGCCGCATCGGGCCTGTCCTCAGGCGGCGTGAACAGCAGGGTCAGTGCTTCGTCGATCAGGTTGCCGACGTGGACACCATGCTCAGCAGAGAACTGCTTGACCTTGCGATGGTTCGTTTCGGAGACGCGAATGTGCAGCCTGGGATTGCGCGCCATGTCCTAAAGTTCCCGTCCGCCATTTTCTTGGGCTTGAAGGTAGTAGCGCGCGATCTGGTCCTGTATTCCGCCGCGCTGCTGCGGCGCGCGCTCTTCCTCACTTGCAATATCCTGCGAGATCTCATCCTCATCGCCGATGTCCGGTCCCACCGCTCGCGCCAGCCCGCCGGAATTATCGTCCGAGGGCGATGGTCCAGATCGATGATATCCGCCCAGCCGAGACGTATCCGAGCCGGCGGAGGCAATCGGCAGAGCGCCGACCCGCTCCGTGAAATTACGATCTTCGTAGTAGCGGAGTTTCTTCGCCCGGATCGGCGGATGGCTCGCTAGAAAGATCAGAGCGTCATCGGCTGGCATCTGCATCACTTCGCCGGGTGTCAGAAGAGGTCGTTGGGTTTCTTGTTGCGAGACCATGACATGACTGAGCCAGGGCGCGAGCCGGTGCCCGGTATAATTCTTCTGGTTTCGTTGCTCCGTCGTGGTGCCGAGCATGTCGGAGATGCGCTTGGCCGTGCGCTCGTCATTGGTCGCGAAGGCGATCCGGACATGGCAATTGTCGAGGATAGAATTGTTCTGGCCATAGGCTTTCTCGACTTGGTTCAGGGACTGCGCAATCAGGAAGGCGCGGATTCCATAGCCCGCCATGAAGGCGAGTGAACTCTCGAAGAAGTCGAGCCGCCCAAGCGCAGGGAATTCATCAAGCATCAACAGCGTCTGCCGGCGGTCTTTTCCATCCGGCAGCTCTTCGCAAAGCCGCCGGGCAATCTGATTGAGGATCAATCGCACGAGAGGCTTGGTCCGCGAGAGATCAGAGGGCGGAACCACCAAATACAACGACGCTGGCATCTCACCCCAAAACAGATCCTTTATCCGCCAGTCTGAGCCTGAAGTCGCTCGCTGGACGACTGGGTCACGATAGAGCCCTAGGAACGAGATCGCCGTCGAGACGACCGACGACTTTTCATTCTCTGATTTGTTCAAGAGCTCACGCGCCGCTTCCGCCACAACCGGATGCGTCAAAGGCCGTTCGCGACTTCCGAGGTGGTTCGTCTCAAGCATGCGCTCCAGCGTGTCACCGATCGGCCGGGCCGGATCAGACAGCATTGTCGCCACGCCTGCGAGCGACTTGTCATCTTCGGCGTAAAGAACATGCAGGATGGCGCCAACGAGCAGTGAATGGGCCGTCTTGTCCCAATGGCTACGCCGCTCCAGGGAGCCATCAGGATCGACCAGAATGTCCGCCACATTCTGCGCGTCGCGGACCTCATGTGCCCCGAGCCGCACTTCCAGCAAGGGATTGAAGCGTGAACTCGACAAGTCTGTCGGATCGAACCGAACGCATCGAGAGAAGTCCGACCGCCATTTCGACGTGAGCGCCCAGTTCTCTCCCTTGATGTCATGAATGATCGCATTGCCCGTCCATGAAAGAAGAGTCGGGATCACCAACCCAACACCCTTGCCTGACCGGGTTGGCGCGAAGGCCATGACATGCTCGGCGCCTGCATGTCGAAGATACCGGCCTTTGAACCGTCCGAGCACGACACCTGACGAACCAAGCAGACCAGATCGCCGAACATCCCGAACCGAAGACCAGCGCGCCGAGCCATAAGTCGTCGCATTCTTCTCGCGCCGAGCCCGCCACAGCGATGCGATGATTGCCATCACAATCCCGGCGATACCGCCCAGCGAGGCAATCAAACCCGCACGCGCAAACACATCTGGCGCGTAAGCGTCATAGGCATACCACCACTGGAACAGCCGCCACGGCTTGTATACTGGTTGACCCGCAAGCTCGAACCATGGACCACCCAAACGAGGCTGATGATCGAGAACGCCAGCGACCCACTGCGTCGCAATCCACACCGAACAGGTGATCAGTAACAGCGTCAGCAGGAACTGCCCCAGGAGAAACTTGGTTGGAGTAATGTTGGGCACCTCCGCCGACGCGTGGCTCCATAGTGTCATTCGGGCTAGGAAATGCGATGGGATATTGGGGGCGTTCTGAGGAGGTCAACATTTGAGCTTCGACTTGTACATCGTTAATGTCTTTAGACTTCCAGTTGCCGAAGAATCATGCTGCTCAAAGAGGTTTGTCTTGATTGCTCTTGAAGGTCGATGTCTGTTTCTTCATTACTGCTAAACTTCCTGCCCGTCGCGCTGCGGGGCGAAACACGCATTTTCGTAGGTTATCGGCCCTATGAGCAGGAAACGCTGGAAGAGTTGCGGCAAGAATTTGGTCAAAGCCACGTCTTCAAACGAAACTACGAGGACAACACTATTTTGGAGATCCCCGTTATCACCGGGGCGGAGCCACTTTCAAACACGTCAGCTGAAGAGGACCTAGCGAAAGCTCCTTGGCTCTGGAAGCCATTGCTGAACGCTGCGCTTTTGCGCGTTTTTGCGGGCCAAAGAGAAATAGTACACGACTATCCTGTAAGTGTTCTCGGAAACCCCAGAAGCAATTTTATAGCGCATTCGGACCTGCCAGATTGGATCCGAGTTTTGCCTTTGCTCGAATTCGATTCACGGACCCTGTATGGCACAAAACAAGGCCCACGATTTGGGCTCGTTTGTAATGCGAGGACTCGTCACCAACTTTTGGCTAGCTGCGATCAATTGTTGGATATCGGTCTTTCTCCGCTGGGACGCTATGTGCAGATTGAATTGCCTCAGAAAGACCTTCGATTGAATCCCCGACAACTGACAGTCGGTCGAGTGGCATCGATCGACGGGGATGCGTTAATTCTCGATGATCATCGAGATGGCTTTGAACGTGTGAAAGCCAACGAAGCGAGATTGACGGGAAACCTTTCTGATTTCGACTGGTGCGTGAACTCACTTCTTCCTCACGACGGCGAGGCGACCTTGGCCAAGGCCCGAGCAGCAATCAGCGCGCTAAATCAAGGCCCCGGAAGACTGAATCTGATCAGTCAAACAGCCGATTATCTAAGAACCGCGGGGTTGGAGGCGGTTCCCGGTGTGTCTTTTGAATTGGGCGAATGGTTGTCGAGTTCGGACGCGGGATTCCCAGGAACAGAGATCATCGACAAGCCCACGCTAGTATTTCACCCATCAGGGCGTCCAAATGACACTTGGAATGAGCGGGGAATCAAAGCCCATGGCCCTCATGACCAACGAACATTTTCGCCGAAGCAACTCAACATCGCGGTCATTTGCCAAGGTCGGTATGAAGGCCAAGTGGACCGGTTCATGGGCAAGTTTCTTGACGGTATGCCAGATGTTGAACTCAGAAATGGTCGCAAGCCTTACGATGACGGCTTCTTAAGCCGTTTCCGTCTTGAGCGCGCCAATGTTCAAACCTTCCGCACGACCTCTGCAACGAGAATGGGTTATGAGGAGGCATGCAAAGCTGCACTGAAGCACGCCGCCGACAATGGATTCAGATGGGATTTGGCGATTGTGCAAATCGAAGAAGAATTCAAGGCTTTGCCGGGGCGAGAAAATCCTTACTTTGCGTCGAAGTCTATGCTGCTTCGCAACGATGTTGCAGTTCAAAATGTTCGCATCGAAACTATGCGCGATGCCGACGCCAGCCTCATTTATACAATGAACCAGATAAGCTTGGCTGCGTATGCGAAACTCGGCGGTCGGCCTTGGTTATTGAGCGCTCAACAGGCGGTTACGCATGAGCTTGTGATTGGTCTTGGTTCACATACGGAACAAAAATCGCGATTCGACGAGAGCGTTCGATATGTAGGCATCACAACTGTGTTCTCTAGCGATGGAGGATACCACCTCAGCGAACGAACCGGTGTGGTGCGATTCGAAGAATATGCACGTGAATTAACGGATACGCTTACCCGAACGATTGAGCGCGTACGTCGTGAGGACAATTGGAAGAATACGGATAGAGTGCGGCTGGTTTTTCACGCATTCAAGCAGATAAAAAATATAGAAGCTGAAGCCATTAAGGACGCAGTGGAGGCTCTCGATCTTGAGAATGTGGTTTTCGCTTTCGTCCATGTGGTAGAGCGCCATCCATTCTTGATTTTTGATCGAAATCAACAAGGGTTGCCGCAGTGGCAAAAGGATCCTTCAAAGCGAAAAGGTGCGCTCGGACCTTCAAGAGGGGTCCATATTAAGCTAGGGGACTTTGAGTCGCTTGTTGTGTTTGCCGGTGTGAACGAACTGAAGCAGGCGGCACACGGAATGCCCCGCGCTTGCCTCCTTAAGCTTCACCGCCATTCCACATTCACGGACATGACATACCTCGCACGTCAGGCGTTTGATTTCACCGCCCATTCGTGGCGAGTTATGACTCCGGAACCATTTCCGATCACGATAAAGTACTCTGATCTGATTGCCGAGCGACTTGCTGGGCTTAAAGAAATTGAGAGCTGGGATGATGATGCCGTACGATTTCGAAATATCGGCAGAGCTCCTTGGTTTTTGTGATGGATATTGCAGCTATCAAGACGACGCTGAGCCAGCGCCTCTTTGAGGCTCATGAACTTCCAACTCACGTAGAAGCCTGTTCACGGTTCTTGAGTCCATGGTGGGGCGATCTAAGCAATCTACAGCAGGTAACTTCGAACGGTTCTTATCGCGATGTGGCCACGATGGGGTTCGCGCTGAGCGCGTCCTCGCAGAATGAAGCGCTGGCTACGGCGTTCGTCGAAGGCGCAATGCAATTGTCCGGACGCGTTCCTTTCGCACAAGGGCGCGCGCCATCTTTGGAAATGGACGGAGTGGCGCTGTTTGGACTCGCTATTGGATATCGATCGCTATCTGCGCACAATTTGGATCATGCGTGGCTGCAGGAAATACTAGAAAGGTCAGCTACCGCGCTTAAAGGGGATAATTGGCAATGGAGTCTAGTGCGGTCCGCACAATTCGCACTCGATCCCAACATCGAGATCGCCGAAATTGATCCGACGCTGCATGTTGCTATTTGTGAGCGCTTTGGAATGCTCATCGATGAAGATCTCAGTCAACGTGCTTGGACTCGGCTTGTTGAGGATATCGAAGACAGCGACCCAAGTCGGCGAGCAGCGCTCCAAGGAACGTTTCTGGCATGTGCATCAGCGTTGGCGCGGCTGCCAATACGTGGTGCCGGTGTTCGAGAGCTAATTGAGATACTCGAGGGAGTTTCTCGATCTATGGGACACTGGACGTATGAAAAGAAGCAAAGGGTTCAGAACGTCGCGCCGCAAAAATGGGAGATTGACCATGAGTACCACGTTCAAAATCTTCTTTGGACAATTCTACGGCCTGTTTTTCCGGATCTTGTCGATGAGGAAACCTTAAAGAAGATTGGCCACACGTCGCCGCGATATGATCTCGGTGTTCCGAGCCTAAGCACAATAATTGAGGTCAAGTTCCTGCGTAAGAGAGGTCAGGCAGCGCTGAAAGATATCACTGATGAAATTGCCGCAGACCATTCCTTATACCTTCGACCAGGGACCGGTTTCACTCGCATGCTTGCATTCATTTGGGATGAGACGCGGCAAACTGAAGAGTATCAAACGCTAAAGGCTGGATTAGAGCAACTCGGCGGCATCGAGCGGATAATCATCATTCCACGTCCGTCCAAAATGAATCGCAATGCCAACGTATCGGCAAATAAGTAGCGAAAATCACTGCGGCAATTGTTAGGTTACAATCTGCTGAACGGAGCGAAGGACCGTCAAACTAAGTTAAACTGCGACGGTTCCACCATGTTCTTCGGTATGCAACGCAATAGTACTATGCCGATCATGAGCATCGGTTTCTGGTCGCGGCGATAACATCCGAATAAAGACACTCATTGCCATAGTCTGTCTCTGCAATTTCCCCAGTGCCAAACCGCATAATCGAACGAACTCGGAATTGCGAACTTGGGATATCAAGTGCTTCGCGATGTATCTCTGCCCAAGCGCCACCGAATCGATCGATTTGCGTGATTCAGCAAAATTGCGCGCCGATGCCAGTCCAAGCGCTGACGGGGTACAGGAACCAGCGCAAAACTGTCGCGCCCCACAATAGTTGCGAACTCTCCTTGAGCTAACTCGATTTTCCGCGAATAGATTCCTGAAAAACTGGTCCAATTTTCCGGCTGAATGTGTGGCAGTCCGAGGCGTGCCGCTTCCACTTTCGCTGCGATTTGAAACTCCTCTTTCCTGAGGCGATCTGCGACTGCTCGTATCAGCTGGCCGTTCTGATCAAGCGCGTAGCCTTCGCTTCGCAGCCAAGCCCTCCGGATGTTTACCGATTTTCGTAGCTCGGCCGCGAATGGACCTGCTGCGCCATCCAACACATCAGCGTTCATCCGATCCAGCCACGTCTCTGCTTGTCGTTCAACAAGCGCTCCAATCGGCAGCCAGGAGCGAACATCGACGACGAGGCCGTGCTTTCTCGCATCGGCCTGCAACGCACGTTCCTGGAAGTCTGCTGGGACTACCCAGGTGCCATCCGTATTCCGCTGCACAACACCAAGCCGCCTCAGCGCCTCCAGCCGACGTTTGTGAGCAAGCCGGTACGCCGGCGAACTCGATGGATCCGCGGCCCCATGCAACTCGTCCGAGTACACCCCACCGTTACGCTCCGCGATCGCTGCTATCGTCCGGTCCGCCGGCTTCGGCTCGATTGGTTTCCGCCAAACCGAAACAATCCCGCCAGGCTTCGGCAATTGAGCCGCTTCTTGCTCTGTCATCTCGATTGACCAGACCCGTCCGTCGAGCGCTTCGATCAGCGCCGTCGTGCCGTTCCGCAATTCGTCACCCGGCAAGGTGGCGGCAAGGCGCCCCAGCACTTCGCCAGCAGAGCCCAATTCACGGGGTAGGGCATACAGACGTGACGCATCGATATTGCGACCCTCGAGGTTGGCGAGTGACCGAATGATGTCCCCACGTCTGCCCAGTGCCCGCAGCGTATCCTGCCAACCATCTTGCATGGCCCAGCTGCCATTCTTGTGTCGTGCTGCAAGATCGAGCGTCCGAAGGAACCGAAGTCGGCGATTAACGACCGCGCCATCGAACCTCGACAATCCGCCCCGTTGAGTCTCCGGCGTGTAACGTCCATCCGCCAGCGACCGTGCAATGTCATGATCGATCGCAGTCAGCGCCTCGCGCTCGGCCTCGTTCGACCTCGCCGCCGCCATTTCCCGAAGCCGCCTCTGGCCAAGTTCGAGCGTCACCAGCTCCTGCGCCCGCGCCCGAAATCCCTGCGTGATGTATTTGCGGTCGATCAGCAGTTCGCCATTCCGCGTGTTCCCACCGCGGATCACGATATGCACATGCGGCTGCGCGGTGTCGTGATGATTGGCCGCGACCCAATCGAGCCGGCGGCCGAGATCCTTCTCGACCTGGCTCATGAACTCCCGCGTGAACCGCGTCAGATCCTTCATCTGATCTGCGTCTTCCGGCGAGACGATCAGCCTGAACTGCCGCCTGTCCTCATCAGCCCGATCATTGAACGCCTTTGCATCCGCTTCATCCACGCTCCGGTCATAGAGCTTTCCGCGCTCACCCTCGCGCCCGGCACCTTCCCGGCGGATGTAGGCGACATGCTTTGCAAAGCTCGCCGCGCCGCTTGGACCTGCCCGCGCAATATGCACCTTCACAATGACGCGCCGGGTCCGCTGGTTGGACCAGTGCCGTGCGAGCGCGGCCTGTACTTTTCCACGCCCCGCGTGACGCACCGCTCCCGGTGCCAGAGACTTGCGGCCGCGCGTTCCAAGCCGCCCCTTCGCGACGACACGTTTCAGCCGCTTCAGCTGGGTCTTTACCTTGCCCTGCGACCTGATCTTTCCAAGGCGCGGAACGAAGTCGAAATCGTCGCTCACGGCTCCAAGCGTGCAGCGGATTGCAAATCCGTGCACCCGGCTTCCGGCGCCGGGTCACATGAAAAAGGATGTGCAGACAATGGGTTATGTGTCGCTGGGTGACACTCCCTTAATCTTGCCCTCCGGGACACAGAAGCCATTCCCGTCCCGCTATCTATCGCTTTGACGGTCGCCTGATCCTCAGCCGACCGGTTGCCATAAGTCCATATGGACCTGGCGACGCCAATGATGCGCGCGCCGTCCTGAACGCCGAAGTATCGTCCATCGACTGACAGGGGATGAGAGTTGAGCAGGAAAACGTCGCCGGCTTTGAGGGTCTGACAGCCCTGCCAGACGGGAAGGGCGCTGCCGGACTCGGTTACTTTGAGCGCATCAACAGATGTGATCCCGTTGATGGAGACCTGCGTATCGCATCTGCAAATCTCGTCACCGGATAGGCCCGCAACATGCTTCAACAAGGGCCAGTCGGAGCCAACAATTCCCTCATCGTTCAGCCAATGTCGAACCTCATCCGAGGGCGCAAACGCTACCAGATCGCCTGTCGAAATTCGCGCCGACCGGTCAACAAAGTAAAGGCCCTTGGGCATGCTTTCCGTCCGGTTCCAGATGAAGTCGGACCGGTTGATAATGCTGGCGGAGACCATGAGGCCTAGCCCGCATCCCATGCCTAACAACGCGATTCTACGACTCATCGCGAAGGCCTGTCCCCATGAACCTACGTCCATTGGTGTAAGCGATGATGTCCTTGCCGCGATACCAGACCTTGGCGCCGATCTTGTGATAAACCGGGCCTGTTCCCAGCGAACGCATATTGACCAGGGTCTTCGGTTTGAGGCCGAGATGGTCAGCGGTTTCATCCGTGTTCATCCATTCGGTCGGGGTTGGGAGGTTTGATTTGGGTCGAAGCTCCTCTCCACTTCTATTTGTCTCTGTCATAGCGTTGCTTCTCCTTTCCTCTACGCAACTCGAAGCCCTGACAGACTGCCAACTCATCCTCAGATTAAGAGTGTCTAACTTGCACCACACGCTCGCGACACCCTTGAATCCCCAAAGAACCCTCACGTTAGAATGCAGCGCTGATAGGCGTATCAGCACCTTCGTTGCAGACCCTTTCGGCATGAAAGAAGACCGCTCCGGAGGTGTCTCCGGAGCGGCTTGGCAAGGCTGTGATCTACCCTAGTCGCGCGCGTTCCAGAGAATGACGTGCCGGCCTTTCTTGCCCTTGACCGGGGCGAGGTTTGCGAAAATCCGACGCGGTCCGATCTGCGGGTCTGCCAGCGTCAGCGAGACATAGTCGCGTCCCGATGCCTTCGACTTGCGCATCCAGCCGCCGCCGATTTCGGTCGAGGTTTCACCGGCATAGATGCGGTAGTCCGGATGTCCTTCTTCGGTCTTTTCTGCATTCTTCTCGATGCGGATTGCGGCAGAGAGGTTCATCATTGCGAGGGTGCCTTCAAAGCCGGACTTGGTCTCGCTGACATATCCGAGTGCGTTTGCCATAGGGGTCTCCTTTTCTTTCCTTGGCGTGTCTCCCGGGGACCCCTTGTCCCCGTCGACGCCGGACCGCCCGGACGGGGGCTGAGCGGCTAGAACCCGATAGGGGCGAAGCGCATGCGGAGCACCGCCTGGGGCGATGAAATTTGCTGCGCGAGGAGCCGCAAAGCGGCGGGGAAATTTCTTCGCCGCAGGCGGTTTTATGGCCGCTCAGTCCGCGTCCAGGTCTTCAAGGCAAAGACGGAAACAAGGGGTCAGTGACACGCTTTTCGGGAAGAAATCAGACCCCTCATCACACGCGTCTCGATTGTCCATCGAGACCTCAAGACGCGCGATTTTTTTTGAAGGCATTTTCATGGGTCGCCCAGGTATCGGAGCCACAATCCCCAGCCTCAGAAAGCGGAAAGCCGCCCGGTGACAGGCACCGGGCGGCTCCTCAAGCTGGCTGAACAGGAGACGATTATTCAGGCAGCGTCCTGATGCTCAGGCGTCTCATCGGACGCGTTTTCCGCCCCCGCTTCGAACAGGCTCGCAATCCGTGTCCACGCATCGGCGGGCGGTGATCCGGCCCCGTCGACAAGGCGGGTCGGTGGCACCTGCATCCAGCCCGGTCGCCAGTCAGGATTGGCCTCGCAACCCTCCCCGCTGATCCGGTTCGCAAGCTCCTGTTTCTGCGCCTTGCCCGTCTCGGCGCGGCACGATTCCGCGAGCGACAGGGTCGCAATATCTCCGATCATCGCATTGATGGCGCGCTTGTCCTTCGTGAGATCGAAGAACACATCGTCGGGCTTCCACGCCGCCGAAAGGTCGGTGCCGCAGACATGCAGGACGGCTTCGACAATGCCATTCCCGGCCTCGAGCGCCCGGGCCATGACACTTGCCAGAACCGTCAGGACTTCCTCGTCTGACATGGCGAGAAGCGCCGAGAAAAGCTCGCACAAACGGTAGTCGTCGCCATTCCGGCGAAGCGCGGGACTGACGTTAAGGGCCTTGAACAGGGCATCCGCCTGCGCCGTCGCTTCGACAAGGGCCGCCACAGATGTCGAGCCTTCCACGCTCGCCTGCGTCTCATCCTTGCGGGTACGCAGCTCGAAAGGCCGGACATCCCACAGCGCGCTGCCAGCCATGGCATGCGCGACCATCAGGCGGAGGGCAATTGCGGGCGACGTGGCAAGGCTCGCCTGTGCGGCGGCATGGCGGTGAAGCAGGATATATTCCGCAAGCGGGCCGGACATTTCAGGGCGGATGGCGGCGGCAACAGCATCACTTTCTCCCTTCGCAGCGCGCTCACGCTTGCGGGCCTCGACTGAGCTGATCTGCCCCTCATGGAAGGTCGTCGTGCCGTCATGCCGGATTTCGATGAAGACCTTGCCGCCATCCTGCTTGGCGCACTGGACATGGTCCCAGCGATGGAAATACGCCCCGCGTTCGAGGCAGATCACATCGCTCCAGCCGTCTGCCTTATAGGCCTCGACCCGCTCGGCAATCGTGGCGGATTGTGCCTGCCAGAACTGATCCGCATCCGCAAAGACGCCATGCTCGCCAAAGAGGTCGGCAGTGACCTGTCCTTCATAGGCATCAAGATCGAACAAGGCCTTGTCGGTGGTGATCGTGGTCCCGCCCGTTATCCATGCCTTGCACGACCGGCCCATCGGGGCGCGTTCGGTTTCGCTCTCGAAGAGGCGAAGCCATTCGGCCTGCTGGTCGGGCGTGGCGAGCGTCAGCGCGCGGATCGTTTCACGGTCCAGCTCGTCCTCGGCGTAGAGCTTGCGGATCGGCTCGGCGAGCGAAGCAAGCGCGAGCACACGCCGCACCATAAGCTCGGTCACGCCGAAGAAGGCGGCGATATCCTCCACTGCCTTGCCTTCCTCATGCAGCCGTTTGAACGCTTCATATTGCTCCATTTCTGTCGCTGGCAGGCGTCCGACATTCTCGATGACGGAGGCGGCAATCGCGGACGCCGCATCCTTCTCGGTCATGATCGCGCAGGGGACCAGCGGCGTCTCGCCTGTCTCCTTGGCTATTTCTTTCAACGCGAAGAAGCGGCGGCGTCCGGCGATGACGCCATAATACTTGCCCTCGCGGCGGACCAGCAAAGTCTGCCGCAAACCGCTCTCGCGGATTGATGGCAGGATGTCGGACACGTCCGGTTTCTTTCGTCCATGACGCATATTGAGTTTTGAAATCCGAAGCTCGTCGAGCGGGATGTGTCTAAGGTCGGGCTGTGCCATGGGGGTCTCCTTTTCTGGCGGGTGAAGCGAGAGACCCAGCGCCCATGCAGGGCCTCTCCAGTTGATCTTGGTGAAGGGAAAGCCCTCGCTGTCGCGGCAGGCTTCTGGGTCGGTCTCGCCCCAGTCATAGTCGCGGATCGTGATCAGGGGCGCGCGGCCCTCGACCCAGATTTCGGCGACCTGGGCCTCGGCAATGACGAGCGTCATGCGCGGCCTTGGGCCAAGCAATTCAGTGACGGTGCGGGCAACGCTCATGTCGAAGCCCAGCCCGTCACGGTCGCAGCAAGCCGGGCCGCAGCGGCGCGGCCTGCGTCCAGCGCCTCGGATAACAGCTCGTTCGCAACAGTGGTGAGGTAGCAATTGTCCGTGCCGGGATAATTCCACTCGACGCCCCAGAGGCTGGCGGCGTGGTGATCCAGTTCGATTCCGTCGCGCTCGACCGAAAGCACGATCCCGCAATAGAACCACTCGCCCTTGCGCCATGCTTCCATCACGGCTTCGGCCTTGGCCTGCGCCTCGGCGAAGCGCTGGCGGAATCCGTTTCCCGGCCCAATAAAACCGGGCGCGTCCTTGTAGAGCGAGGGCCAGAATCCGTCCTGCCGCTGGTCCGGCGCGTCGGGGCAATCGTCGGCAACAATCCGGGCCGTGACCGTGAAGCCCTCGGCTTCGCAGCTGATCGTATCGCCTTCGCAGGCGTAGGTGTTGAAGTGCTGGGTGAAGGTCATGGCGTTCAACGCGTCCAGAAAACGTGAACGTCTTCGAACCCTGTCTCGAACACCATGATGTCGCCATTCAGCTCCATGTCGCGGGCGAGCGCTGACCAGTCGATATAGTATTCGAGGGCTGCGGGGATTTCCGTCCCGGTGTCGCGGTGGAGTTCTTCGGCGAAGTCTGCCCGGCTCGAAAAGCAGCCTGCGTAATCGTCGAAAGCCGCCACGGCCTGCTCAAGGTCGTCGCCAAAATGGCGATGGACCAGCGCGCCGAGCCTGCCATGTTCGGCAATAAAATCGGCCAGATTACAGACTGTCCCGAAGCTCGCATATTCGGAAAGCTGCGCGCCTTCGAAGCCTTCATAGTCATGGATCGCCCACTCTTCGGCGTCCGGCAGCGGCGACGTCACCAACATGGCGCGAACCTCGGCCATCACCTCATCAGGTGTCGTCGCGTCGATCCAGCGCCCGTGCAGGCAGCCATTATTGTAGGCGGCAAGGCAGGCCACATAGATACGGGGCCGGTCTGGAGATGTGGGTGCAGCGTCTGCCGCAAGGGGGGCTGAAGGTTGCGGTGTGGTCATGGCGTCAGTCTCGTCTCCCCGCCCAAATGTCCCTCCCGCATCAGGCGGGGGTGGGCGGCGAGAAGGCCGGCAGGCCGGACCCATTAGCCGGTTGCGCAAGGCGGAAAGGTAGGACGCTGAGACCACTTCCAGACGCCTTCAGCCCCGTCGCCTTGCGCAAGCGGCGGGTCCGGGCAGACCGGTCGTCCGCCCACCTTCGTCTGATTGGGGGACTGTCCTGGACGCCGGGCGGACGGTTGCAGGCCGCGGGACGCGCCAACCGAGCCGAATCCCGCAAGACAGACTATATGAGCCTACACATCCGCACCTATCGCGAGCAGGACCGCGACGCTGTGATTGCGCTATGGGAACGCTGCGCCCTGACGCGGCCGTGGAACGATCCGTCGGCCGATATCGATCTGTGTGTGCGTAGCCGCGAAGCGACGCTGATGGTGGGTTACAGGGAGGATGATCTGATCGCGTCAGTTATGGTCGGGCATGACGGGCACCGGGGATGGATCTACTATCTCGCCGTCGAACCGGAGCGACAGGGTCATGGTCATGGCCGCGAAATGATGGCCGAAGCCGAGCTGTGGCTCGCAAGCCGGAATGTCGGAAAAGTCCAGTTGATGGTCCGCATCGGCAATGCCGATGCCGAAGCCTTCTACGGGGCGCTCGGTTATGAAGCCCAGGATGTGACCGTATTCGGGAAATGGCTGAACGACCCGAACACCCCCTGAGCCAGCGGCCTCATAATGCTCATGCAGGCCGAGCAGCCTCCGACCCCTCTGCTTGTCAGTGGGAAGTATCCGTCTTCGTCAAGTCCGGCTTGGAACCCAGTTTCGGCTATCGCGAAGCAGACTGTTCGCCAGGACGATAAGCTTTCTCATTATGGCTGTGATGGCCAGTTTTGGCGCTTTTCCGGTGGCGACCATCATCTGGTATTTCGCGCTGAATTCCGGATTATGCTTTATGCTAACGAGGGTGGGCATATAGAGCGCCTGTCGCAAATGTGCTCTTCCACCTTGTATGTATCGCTTGCCTCGAAACGTGCCGCTGTCCCGAGCGATCGGAGCAAGTCCTGCAAGACTGGCGGCCGCCTTGTGATCGATGAAGCCGAGTTCGGGCATCTCGGTCAGAAGCATGATCGCGGTTGTTTCTCCAATGCCAGGAATAGTCTGTAGAATGTCGAATCTGGCTTTCAGGAATTCATCATCACGGACCAGCAAACGAAGAGCCGCGTCGATTGCTTTCATGTGACGGTCGATCTGCTCAATCCTTTCCCGTGCCTGGCGCCGCAACAAGGGAGCTATCCGGGCGGAAGACCGGTTGGACGCGCGTGTCCTGTCTTTCACCAGAGCGCGCCGAGCCGATTGTAGCTCTTTCATTTCATTGAACTTGATCGTTCTGTCGCTGACGCGGCGCACAGAAATCATCGCCCCGTATTTTGCGATAAGCCCGGCATCGATCGTGTCTGTTTTCGCCGACACACCCAATGCGTCCGCAAATCGTCGAGCCTGCCGTGGATTGACCTTGCCGAGAGGTATTTCGGCTTTCAGGAAGAACTTCTCGAAGGCAAGATGATACTGCCCGGTCGGTTCATAGAGTAGCTGTTCAAGATGACATCCTGCCATCCAGGTCAGCAATTGCCTGAATCCTTTTTTATCATTCGGGACAGTTATGGTCCTGCCCTCAGGATACATGTGCGCATCCAGAGTGCTCTTTGAAATATCGACGCCGATATGCTGGCGAACTGGTTCGATGGACATTCCAGATCCTTTGCTTGTCGTACGGGCCTAGATGCCCTCGTATCCGTTCAGGTCGCATGGAAATGAAGAGGACGATCAAACTTCCCAACGGCACTTACTCAGCCAGCGCAGGCACGATCCGTTCCTCTACGCCGGCGGGGAAATTGCGCAGTCCCCACCAGCGGTTCTTTTCTAACCAGAAGACCAGGAATCTCTAAGACAAGCGCAGGCTGGCGCGATCACCGGCGAGACACCCGCATGCCGCTGGGCTGCCCGGAAGGGCAGACCAGAGGTCCGGAGACGAGCCGGGCCGCTGGCGGCGTGCCGCCCGCGAAACAGCCCCCTCGCGTCAGCGAGGGGTGATCGCCGGATCAAGGTCTGATGCCAAATTGGATCTGCTCAGGTCTGTGCAGTCAGGAGGTCCCTGTATCCGCCATCCCGGAGTTCACGTCCTCGCACGAGGGCGCGGCGCATTTTCGTCTTTCATGGCCCGGCTGGGGCTCTGCCAGGCTTCGGTGGCGCGATCCTCGCCATAGATGATGGCAGCGGTTTCAAAATAAGTTAGACCGGTCTCATGCGCATCGAGCGCAATGAGCGCATTGCGAAACGCAAGCGATGAGCGTGTCCAGGTGTCGTTGAAACTCGGATCGTCCTTGCCAAGAATACGCTGAGCCTTGCCGATGACTTTAAGTGTTTCGTCCATGCTCGACACATTATCGATGATCAGTTTCATGCGGACGGGTTCGACGCTGAGTAGTGACAGACCAGAACAAGCGACTTGGATGCTGTGGCCGTGCCCACGGATCATCAGGTATTCCCGGCCGACGCGATCTGTGAGGTGGGTGACTTCACACACATTGATCGTCTGATCGAAAATATCGTCGCGCTCGCTCGGATGACGCGGTACGACCTGCATGGTCAGGGCGCGAGCATAGAGGGCAGGGATCCAGAAGACGTCGGCCTCGTAGCCATTCGCGTCTATGTCGGGAAAAAAAACCAAGCCGAATTTCTCAGCGTCGATCTGGTCGCATAGCGGCCGGAGCAGCCGGATGCCGTGACAGGCTGGCTTTTCAGATATCTGTGAGTCGCCAGCCCGCAGGGCGGCTTGCCTGAATTCGCTATTTCGCCGAAGAAATTCCCAAGCCCAGCGACTTCTGGAGAGTCGGCAAGTATAGGCGTAGTCATCCAGATCAATACGGACCGAGGGTGTGTCGGCGGGACTCATCAGGTGCCTCCTTCACAAGCGGGTGCTGCAAAAGAGGTGCCAAAATTCTACTTCAGGCTAAAAGAAGCGCGTTTTCGACGGGTCCGAGAAGCGTTGCATAACCGCCGTCCCGCAGGTCACGGCCGCGGGCAAGGGCACGTCTCATCTCGTCTTTCATCGCTCGGCTTGGGCTGTGCCAAGCTTCGCGGGCCCGTTCTTCGCCATATATAAACCGCGCCGTCTCAAAATATGAGAGTTGGGCATCATGACAATCGAGTGCGACCAGTGCATTGCGAAGGGCCAAGGAATGGCGAGTCCATTCCGGGATATCCGCCTCTGCTTGCGGGTCATAGACACGCTGGGCGCGCTGGAGCGTTTTCAGCTTGGCCTGGAATTCGTCGAGACTGTCGATGATGAAGCTAAGCTTGACAGGTTCGCGGGCGAGAAGTGACATGCCCGTGCAGAACACCTGAATGACGCAGCCATTTCCCTTGAGAAGAAATTGTTCGCGGCCGGCGAGGTCGGTGAAGTGCGTTATCCTGCAGATGCCAACAGTGCGATCATAGAATTCACAGGATTCATTAGGACCACTCGGAGAAACTTGCATGTGAACCCGCCTCGGATAGAGACCTCCCGACCAGAACGCGTCGGCTTCAAGGCCGCTATCCTCTGGATCCGGGAAGAAGGCGAGCCCCCATCGCTCAGCAAGCGCCTGAGGGGCTCTAGGGCGCACGAGGGTGATCTGATGGCAGGCGGGAGCGAAACTAAGCTCACTCGCGGAAGGAAGCGACGAGTCCTCAAGAAACCGGCGGTTTCGGCGCAGGAACTCCCAGGCCCATCTGCTGTCTGACAACAACCATGTGTAGTCATAAGCACTTATATGATCTGCCAGCCGGGACATTTGTCCTCGTTTCCCAAGAGAGATTCAACTCAACAGGGAAAGCAAATTCAATGCCGGAATAGAAAGTTGATCGAGTAAATATTTGTTACGGTAACGCTTGGGAACCCATCATGCGAGGCCCAGTGACGCTGCGCGCGCACCATTTTGAGAATTTTACGCACTTGTTTCATTCCGGGTTTGGGGCATCATCCTGACTGATGCTTATCAGCATGCGCATCGCGCAGAATATCGATTCCACCATATACCGCAATCGCCGCGACTCCCAATCCGACAAGCAGATCTGGCCAGTTGGACCCAGTCCACAGTACGATTACGCCCGCGAGAATGATCCCCCCATTCGAGATGAAGTCATTGAAACTAAATGTTGTAGCGGCTCGCAGGTTTACATCCTTCTTTTCTATTTTTTTCAAAAGCCAGAGACAGATCAGATTTACAACACCTGCAATCGCGGCCATTGCCAGCATGATGAGACCGAGGGGTTCAGATCCTTCAAAGTATCGACGGATTGCGTCGCCGGCGACGCCGACGGCAAATACAAGAAGCATTCCACCTGACAGTCGAGCGGCGTTGCGTTTCCAGATCTGCGAACGTGTAAGTGCAAGCAGGCTCAAGCCATACACAATCGCGTCCGAGGAATTATCCAGCCCGTTCGCCAGGAGGGCATTGGAGTCGCCGAACCAGCCTGTGACAAAAAAGCCAATGGCTATGAGTATGTTTAGCCATAGTACGATTTGAAGAGTTCGGCGCTCGTCTGACGTCTCGATTTTCAAGTCTTCGCTACCCATCCTATGATTTTACCATGCGTTGTCGGTGAGGGGAGATGCACCGTAAGAATTTTATCGAAGCGTCTCCGTTAGAAAGCTTTGTATTGCGAGCGTATTGAGGATAGCTGGAGTAGCGGTAGGGCCCTGTGGTGGCAAGTGTGCCCTTGGCTCCTGGTGTCTCGTCGAAACCGAACCGGAAATCTGCGCGCCAAACCACCATATTCGCGATGATGAGAGGGGCAAACCCGAGGCCGAATATCGCCCAGCAGGGTACGGGAGCGGTTGCCCTACCTGAAGCCCCAATCGACAGCGCCGCTCCGAAATTCGTGATCGTACCCTTCCAGATGATTGGTGCCACGAAACGCGAATAACGCTGCGGGAGCCAAATTCTCTGCGCGGGGAAGGCTGCAGACCAAATAGGAATCACAGCAACTGCGCCACCTGTGGCAATGCCGAGTATCTGGATTGTCGTATCACCACTCATGTTGCCTCCTGCGCTTGTGTTTTCAGCCGTCAGGGTTATTTCCTGCAGTCTACAGTAACTAGAGGGGCAAGGGGCGCTATCATGGCCTTGATGACGATCGGAAAACTGTCAGGGGCGACGGCCGTAAAAGTCACGACAATCCGCTATTATGAATCCATTGGCCTGCTCGACGAGCCGCAACGCAGCGCAAGCGGACAGCGGTTGTACGCAGGGGCCTCTGTAGAGCGTCTCCGTTTTATACGTCATGCAAGGGATCTGGGGTTTCCCGTCTCAGCGGTAAGGGAACTGATTTCGCTGCAGGTAGAGCCAGGCAGGGAGTGCGTCCTGGTTGACCAGATTGCACGTCGCCAGCTTGACGAGGTTCGCCGCAGGCTGACCCAATTGGAGGCGCTCGAGGCCGAGCTCAAGCGCATGATCCGCGCCTGCGAAGGCGGCAAGATCGGGACCTGCTCTGTACTCGCTGCCCTTGGCCAGCACGAGAATTGCTTGCACGAACAGCATGATGGCGCCGAGGTGCTTGCAGGGCTTCCGTCAAAAGGCGCTTGACCCTCCAGTGACTGGAGGTGCTAAAAAGAGAGTGAGCCTGTTTACCCGATCATAAAAGAAAGTAGCTAGCCCAGCAATCATGTTTCCGTTCCAAGTCATAACGTGTTTACGAAGGTTGCTCGTCATGGTGATGGCGATAGCTTTTGTTATTGCGCCGATGACGGCTGCGGCGGATATCATGCATCCGGGCGATCAGGCCGCAGAGGAATGTTCTACGAGTGAGCTGGCCCAAGATGCCCCTGATAAGGAGCCATCGCATGAAGGTCATGACCATACCGCGCATCAGTGCGGAAGCTGTCATTTCCATCTGATAGGCGGCGGCGATCTAAGCGGCGCTCCGAAGTCTGTCGTGCAGACAAAACATTTGTTGCCTGGCGGTTCTTTTCTCGAGAACCTCCGCCCAGACGGTCTTTACCGTCCTCCTCGCGCCTAGACCAACGACACAGGAATATTTTGCGTGGCTACGGCCTCGCTGTCGTTGAATCTGGACGAGGAAACCAGCAAAAATGAAAATTCTTATATGCAGCGCGATCACCGCGCTCGCCCTGCCGGTCATGGCCGGTACGGCCTATGCGCAAGGGTGTAGTTCTGTCTATGTCGGCGCGACTGACTATGATCAATCCCGACCACTGACGCTCGACGCGGCTATTGCTCGCGCCGCCAATGCTTCGCCTGAAGTTCTGACGGCGGCTCTCGAGGCGAAAGCTTCATCGGCCGACGCCGATCAGGCGAGCCGTTGGCTTAATCCATCTCTGTCTGTCGAAACCGAGAACTTTGCCGGCAGCGGATCGCTTGAAGGCTTCAATGCCTACGAGACGACCCTGGTAGTGGCGCAGACCTTACAGCTTGGCGATAAACGAAGACTTTCCGAGCGGGCCGCCAGAGCTGAAGCCGCATTGGCGAGTGCCGAATGTTCTGTACGAAGCCTGGAAGCTCAGAAACTCGCAGGGGAACTCTATCTGGAACTTCGTGCCGCTTACGACATGGCCGAGGTCGCTCAGGCCTCAGCCGATCTCGCATCCGAGTTCTCTGGCGTCGTCCAGCGTCGCGTGGACGCTGGAGCGTCGGCTCCGCCTGAGTTGCTGCGCGCGCGGGCTGAAGCAGCAGCGCTTCAGGCGGTTGCGGATGGTGCGCGGGGCCAGGTCGAAGCCAAAGGGCTAGCGCTTGCGTCCGTTTGGGGTAGTCCAGAGATCGACTTTGTCTTGTCTGGCACTGCGGAAATCGTAACAGATCCGGCGGGTGGGTCGGCTCAACCAGATTCTGGCGTTCATCCGTCACTTGCGGCGGCTAAGGCCGGAGCGACGGCTCGTAGCGCGGCGACGGACCGGGCCCGCGCCGGCGCATGGCCTGATATAACCGTATCGGCTGGTGTCCGAAGATTTGAGGACACGGGCGATAGCGCGTTTCTGGCGGGTGTCAGTGTTCCTTTGCCGGTCTTTGACCGCAATCAGGACGCAACGCGGGCGGCGGGATTACGTACCCAGAGTGCCGAGCTATCAGCACAGACTGTTGAGGCAAGGTTGCGGGCCGAGCAAGCGAGCCTCGCCGCGCAGGTGCGGGCTGCGAAGTCTCGCTTGCAGCGTCTCGAGGGCGAAGCGCTGCCGCTCGCAGAAGAAGCCTATACAGCTGCGGCAGAGGGCTACCGGGTTGGCAAGTTCGACCTGACCGCCACGCTCGACGCGCGGCGCAGTCTGATTGAAACCCGCGCCGCCGTAATCGATGCCCGGCTGGCGCTCCAGACATACACGCTGCGGTTGCGTGCGCTGATTGGCGCCGCGCCGTTCGAAGGAGAGATCCAATGAAACTGAATTTATTCTATGCGGCGCTGCTTTCGCCAGCGCTTTTGTATCTTAGTGCTTGCGGCAATGACGCCTCCGATTCGTCTGGTGCAAACCGGACGCCCCCACAAGCCGAAGATGGCCATGACGACCACGAAGACGGTAGTGATGAGGAGCATGAAAGCCATGATGATGCCGATGGCGGCGATCATGTCGAGCTGACCGCCGAAGAGGCGGAAGCTGCCGGTATCCGGACCGGGCGAGCCCAGACCGGAGCGGTTTCGGGCCAGCTGGAACTGCCGGCCGAGATCCGTTTCGATGCGGACCGTGTCGCAAGGGTCTCGCCACAGGTCGAGGGCACCGTTGCCCAACTTTATGCAGGCGAAGGCGATATCGTGAAAGCCGGCGCCACGCTTGCCCGGCTGACCAGTCGTGAACTCGCCGGCCTAAAGGCCGATTATCTGAATGCCCTGAGCGCCGAGCGCCTCGCGCAAGCCGAGCTTGAGCGTGAGGAAAACCTCTGGGAGCAGAAAATCACCGCCGAGGCCGATCTGCAGTCGGCGCGTGCGGCATTCGCCGCAGCCAATGCCGGCCGGGAAGCTGCTGAAAACAGGCTTCATGCGATCGGCATTGGTCATGGCACACTGGACAAGCTTAATGAGGCTGCGGACGGGTCGCTTGCACAAGCCTATGTGACGGCTCCCCTTGCCGGAGAGGTGATTCAGCGGAGCGTTTCTCTTGGAGAAACCGTATCGGCTGGCGGCGCGCCCATCTTTGTCATCATCGATGATAGCGTCGTCTGGGCCGACATCGCCGTCTACAAGGAAGATCTCGGCAAGGTCAGCGAAGGCCAGACCGTGACCTTCCAGCAGGAAGATGGCCGCGTCCTGGCCGAAGGGACAATTTCAAATGTCCTGCCTGTCATCAATGAGGCATCCCGCACCGCGACCGCGCGGGTCATTGTCGACAATGCCGAACACAGGCTGAAGCCCGGTCAGTTCGTAACGGCGCGGATCGACACGGGAGAGGGGCGCCCCGTCGTGCGCGTTCCCTCCGATGCGATTGTCAGTGTTGAAGACAGGATGTCGGTCTTCGTCCCGACGGATGACGGGTTCGAACCGCGCGAGGTCCGGACAGGAGAGAGTGCAGGCAGCTATACCGAGATCATTTCCGGGCTCGAGGCCGACGAAGCATTCGTTGCCGAGGGCGCCTTCACCCTGAAAGCGCAGCTTGAAAAAGACGCTTTCGGCGACGGCCACGCACACTAGGAGACCCGCAAAATGATCAATTTGATGCACCGCCTTGCGGGTGGCCGGCTGCTTGCCGCCATTGCCGCACTCGCCCTGTCGATCGGGGGGCTGTTTGCCTTTCGCAGCCTGCCTGTCGACGCTTTTCCCGATCCCTCACCTTCTCTGGTCCAAGTCTTCACCGAAACTGAAGGCCTGTCGCCCGAAGAGGTCGAACGCTATGTCACCTATCCGATCGAGACGGCCATGTCCGGCCTCCCCAAGGTCGACGAGATCCGCTCGACATCCAATTTTGGCCTGTCTGTCATCAATATCTATTTCGAGGACGGCACGGACGTCTATTTTGCCCGCCAGGTCGTCGGTGAGCGCCTCGGCGAGGCCGCCGACGCCATTCCCGACGGTTTCGGCACACCCAAGATGGGGCCGATTTCGACCGGCCTTGGTATCATCATGTACTATCGGCTCGTCGATGAGACCGGCGAGCGGTCGCTGGTTGAGCTGCGCGAGATTGCCGACTGGATGATCAAGTATCCGCTCCAGTCGGTTGAAGGGGTGACGGAGGTTCTGTCACTAGGGGGGTTCGAGAAGCAGTACCAGGTCCGCCTCGATCCCGATCAGCTGACATCCTATGACCTCAGCGTCGGCGAGGTGATTGCCGCCCTGGAGAGCGCCAATCGGACGGCCGGCGCGCAATTCATCGAAATTGGCGCCGAACAGTACACGGTGCGCGGGGTCGGGCTCGCTCGATCTCTCGATGATCTGCGTGAAACGCCGGTCAAGACCGTGGATGGACGAACCGTCCGCGTCAACGACCTCGGTGAAGTCGCCATCGGCGGCGGCGTCCGGCAGGGGCTCGCAACTGCCAATGGCGAAGGGGAGACCGTCGCCGGTCTCGTCCTGAAACTTTATGGCACAAACACGTCTGAGGTGATCGAGAACGCGCAAGCGCGCTTCGACGAGATCAACCAGTCGCTTCCGGATGGCGTCAAAGCCGTTCCGTATTATGATCAGGGCACGCTGGTGAAAAAGGCGGCTGCGACCGTGACGACCGCGCTCTGGCAGGGCGCGCTCCTGGTCGCCGTCATCGTCTTCCTGTTCCTCGGCGGCTGGCGTCCAAGCCTCGTGGTTGTCATGGCCATACCCTTCTCGGTCGGCTTTGCCTTCATCGCGATGAAATTCCTCGGCATCGGGGCCAATCTGATGACGCTGGGCGGGGTGGCGATCGCCATCGGGATGATGGTCGACGGCGCCATCGTCATCGCCGAGAACGTGGATCGCGGCTTGCGCGAACGACGCGAGGGTGAAGATAGCCGCACGACGGTCGCGCGAGCGAGCGCCGAAGTGATCGCGCCGCTGATTGCTGCCGTCCTCGTGGTGATCATTGTCTTCCTGCCGCTCTTTTCGCTACAGGGCACTGAAGGCAAGACGTTTCGGCCGCTCGCCGCTTCTGCCGCGCTCGCCATGACAGGGTCGCTGATCTATGCCGCGCTCATCGCTCCGGCGATGGCGCTCGGCCTCATGCGTCCGCCCAAGAGCAATAGCCAGGAGAGCGACAGCCGGCTTGTTTCGCTGATCAAGCCGCTTGCGGCCTTCTTCGTCCGGCGACGTCTCGCGGCGGTCGGGCTAGCAGGCGTCCTGCTTCTGGTTGGGGGCCTCTCAGCGACACGCCTTGGCTCGGAGTTCACGCCTGCGCTGGAGGAAGGCGATGTCCTGTTGCGTGTGACGATGGCGCCGTCCATCTCGCTAACCGAAGCAAAGGAAACGTCGACCCGCATCGAGACAAGACTGCTTGAAGCCTTCCCCGAGATCAGTTCCATTGTCAGCCGGATCGGCCGTGGGGAAGTCGGCGCGCATGCCGACCCGGTGAACAGTATCGAGGCCTTCGTGGCGCTCAAACCCCGAAGCGAATGGCGCAATGGCATCAGCCCGGATGAACTCCGGGCGTCGATCTCCGAGAATCTCGGCGGCTTTCCAGGCGTCAGGGTTAATGTCGGCCAGCCAATCGCCATGTCGGTTGATGAGCTCCTGACCGGCACAAAGGCGCAGCTGGCGGTCAAGATCTTCGGTCCGGATACGGAGGTCCTGCTCGAAGGCTCGCAGGACTTGCAGTCCATTCTTCAGGAAATTCCTGGGGCGACCGACGTCCAGGCCGATCAGATCACCGGCGCGCCGCAGCTTGTGGTCTCGCTCAACCGTCCTGCGCTCGGCCGGTATGGACTGAGCGTGGAGGAGGCGCTCGATGCCTTGCGTTCCGGCGTCGGCGGGGCAGAGGCTGGTGCCGTTTTTGAGGGAGTGCGCCAGTTTCCCGTCATCGTGCGCTATGCCGAAGAGGACCGCAACACGCCCGCGGCCATCGGACGGATTATTCTGGAATCGTCCAGCGGCGCACGGGTTCCACTCGAAAGCGTGGCAAACATCAGGGAGATTGTCGGTCCACGTCAGATCACGCGCGAGAATGGTGAGCGATTCATCACCGTTCAGCTCAATGTGAGAGGACGCGATATTGGCAGCTATGTCGCTGATGCGCAGCAATCGGTCGCCAGCCAGCTCGACCTGCCGGCTGGTTATCGCGTCGAATGGGGCGGACAGTTCGAACTCCAGCAGGAAGCGAATGCGCGGTTCGCGGTCGTGATCCCGATCACGCTCGGTATCGTATTCCTGATCCTGCTATTGACGTTCGGGCGCATGAAATCGGCCATCCTGATCCTGCTCAACATTCCGCTGGCGCTGACCGGCGGGGCGATGGCGCTCTGGATTGCAGGCCTGCCGATCTCGGTGCCTGCGACGGTCGGCTTTATTGCCCTGTTCGGTATCGCGCTCGGCAATGGCATGGTGCTGGTCAGTTTCATGGATGATTTTGCCAGGGAGGGCCGTGGTCGCGATGAACTTGCCGTCGAGGCGGCAGGCTTGCGGGCACGTCCTGTGCTGATGACCGCCCTTACGACGGCGCTCGGCCTTGCGCCGCTGCTCTTCGCAAGTGGTGTCGGTGCTGAAGTGCAGCGGCCACTGGCCACGGTGGTCATGGGCGGGCTGGTCTCCTCGACCGTGCTAACTTTGCTGGTGCTACCCGCCCTTCACCGCTGGTTCGCACCAAAGCCCGACGCGCACCATTCCTTGTTGGAGGCCGAGCATGTTCATCCATCGTGAACTTCGCTTCGCGGTCATGTCCGTTTCTCTCGCAGCCCTGGCCGGCTGCGAGAGTCTCGACAACGTGATGGGGGCCCTTTCAAGTGAGCAGGCGGCCAAGGTGCAGGAGGAATGCGGCCTGATACCACCAAAGAGCCGCGCAAAAAACGCGGTACACGCGCGGCGACGCGCGTATCTCGAGTGCAAGCGCAAGGTGCTGGAAGAGCAGGCCGATCCTGAGCCACGCACATGATCATGACGATCTTGATCCCGCGAGCGATGATCGTCGGGTCTCCATTGCCATCTGGTCAATAAGACTGTCATACGGATCACTGATCCGCCCGCCGTTGGTGGCTGGACGATCGTTATTCTTGGCGGTGTTGCGCTGGTCATTGCAGAGCTTACAGCCCTCCTGATCTATTCGGTGCAGAATGGGAGCGTGAATATCCGGGCGCTCCTCCTTCACAATCTGTCCGACGCACTCGCATCTGTAGCCGTGGTTGCGGGCGACGCGCTCATCCTCATCTATGACTGAATACTGTTCGATCCGTTCGTGACGATCGGTATCGCGGTAACATTCTCTGCCTGTCGTTCCGCGAAATCGGCGGGCCGATCCACATGTTGTGGCTAGGCAGTCCGCCGGACATTGACATCGGTACCGTCATTGAGGCGATGCGGAGCGGTGATGGTGTCGTGGATGTCCATCATTTGCATCTCCGGCAGATGCAGGAGCCCCTTTTGTCAGCTATCTTCGAACAGTTTGTCGGTGAGTGCGCAATCGGGTGTTTCAGCGCCGGTGCAACCAGCCATGATCTCGCCGAGCCGTCGATCCATCTGCTTCAGATCGGCGATGCGTTTACGGATATCGCCCCGATGTGCTTCTGCCAGCGCCCTGACCTCCGCGCAGCTCGGCCTGCCATCATTGATGCCAAGTAGCGAGCGTACATCTTCCACGGAGAAGCCGAGGCTGCGGGCTCGCAATATGAAACGCAGTCGTACCTGATCTTCATTCGAATACAGCCGGTGGCCACTTGCCGTGCGGGCTGGTTCGGGCAGCAATTCGATCTTTTCATAATAGCGGATCGTTTCAAGATTGCAGCCGAGCCGCCCGGCCAGTTCAGCCCGTTTGAGTGCTGCTCGCGGCGATGTGATGGCCATGATGAAATACCCACTTGTGTCTGTACCAACTACAGAGCGTAACGTGATCATGATCAATAAAGCAATGGGAACAGCTGGTCATGGCAGGTACGGAAAACAGCCCAGCAAATGAGCGTCGCTCAAGGTGGCTTGTTGCCGGTGGCATGCTGGGGGCATTCCTTGCATCATCCTGCTGCATCGTGCCGCTTGTGCTGATCAGTCTCGGTGTTTCCGGAGCGTGGATTGGCCAGTTGACGGCGCTGGAACCCTACAAGCCCCTTTTTCTTCTGGTCGCGATCGGATTTCTCGCGGCTGGGTTCTGGGATGTCTATTTTCGAAAAACCAGTGTCTGCGAGGATGGTAGCTATTGCGCCCGTTTGCAGTCGTCAGTCGTCAAGCAGGTCGCCCTGTGGAGCGGCGCGCTTGTCGTGCTGGCGGCCTTGACCATCGATGTATGGGCACCGTTATTTTACTAGCCAGGGAGACAAGTATGAAACGCACATGGATGATCGCCGGACTGGCAGGTCTGGCACTCGCGGGGGGGCTCGCAGTCGCCGGCGCGCAGAATGCTCCGGATGCCTCGGTGGAGGTCGAACAGGCGACAGCCCGTTTTACGATCGGAAACATGACCTGCGCGACATGTCCGATTGCTGTCAGGAAAGCGATGATGCGTGTCGAGGGCGTTAAATCTGTCGATATCGATTATGCGGCCAGGATCGCAGAAGTGGTTTACGATACGGCGGCGACAACGCCTGAGCTGATCGCTGCGGCTTCAACCGATGTAGGATACCCGGCAAGCGTTACGGACGGTTGAACACGCNGCATCTGGAATATCCTGATGAGGCACCTGCCAGTCGATGTTCGCATACATCGTCAGATTTTCACACAAGGCTTTCACTTTGATGTCAAAATGGACTGACCGAAAACTGCTGATAACGGGTCTGGCCGGTACCGTCATTGCGACACCTTCTTGTTTTGCATCAATGAGCATGTGCCTCAGCCCCGGCCGGGTACCAAAAATGGACAGGCTGAACCTTGAAGCTGCCTGCGCCGAGTGCACTCGGCGGGGCATCCAGGTGAACACATCGATGCGTACGAGCGATCCCGCGGTCTTCGCCGCAGGCGAATGCGGCGACAGCGGCCTCAACCTGATCCCGGCCACGCCTCCGACATCGGGTCGATGGTGTGATTTTGAATACTTGATCGAGGCCGCGTCGCCATGCCTGGTCACAAGCCAAGGAAGAAATAATGAATCAAACCGTAAAGACAGGCGATTGCTGCTCCGTCAATAAAAACGGCGACGACAGCTATGACCTCATCGTCATAGGTGCTGGCTCGGCCGGGTTTTCGGCTTCGATTAGCGCGGCCGAGGCCGGCAGGCGCGTGGCCATGGTTGGGCATGGCACCATCGGCGGCACCTGCGTCAATGTCGGCTGCGTGCCGTCCAAGGCGATGATACGGGCCGGTGAAGCGGTGCATGCTGGTACAGCGGCGGCACGGTTTCCGGGCATTGAGCCCTGTGCGCAGAGCGTGGACTGGTCGGCGGTCGTCAAGGGCACGGCCGATCTGGTCGACGAGATGCGCCAGAAAAAATACATCGACCTGCTGCCTTCCTATGAGAATGTCACCTATATCGAGGAAGGTGCCGCACGCCTGATCGAAGGCGGGATTGAGGTCGGCGGGCGGATCATCGCTGCACCGAAGGTTCTGATCGCCACCGGCTCGCGCCCTTTCTTGCCGGAAATTGACGGGATCGAGACCGTGGAGGCGCTCGATTCCTGGGACCTTCTCAGCCTGCCCGATCAGCCCGAAAGCATCCTGGTCCTGGGCGGCGGCTATATTGGCTGTGAACTGGCGCAGATGGCGTCGCGGCTGGGCGTCAAGGTTACACTGGTCACGCGTTCGCGCCTTCTGCCCGGCGTGGAACCGGAAGTGGCCAAGGCGTTGACCGACGCGTTGAAGGCTGAGGGTGTCGCGGTCGAGACCGGCCTGTCCTACCGATCGGTGAGACGGAGTGACGGCGGCGTCACGCTGACAATCGAACGGAGTGGAAAGCCTGTGACCCTCTCCGCGCAGCGGCTTGTGGCCACCACAGGCCGGGTGGCCAATTCCGAAGACCTCGGCTTGCGCGAGTTCGGCATCGAGACCGATGCGCGTGGATCGATCAAGGTCGGAGCCGACATGGCCACAACGCGGCCTGGCGTCTGGGCAGCGGGTGATGTCACCGATCGCGACCAGTTCGTCTACATGGCCGCTTATGGGGCCAAGGTGGCGGCCAACAATGCGCTCGGGCTTCTGGATTTGCGCTATGACAATGCGGCCATGCCCTGGGTCGTGTTCACCGATCCGCAGGTCGCCGGCGTCGGCCTTTCCGAGGTGCAGGCGAAGGCAGCCGGTCATGACGTCAAGACCAGCGTGCTGACGCTGGACCACGTGGCACGCGCCGCCGCCGCCCGCAATACCCGCGGCGTCATCAAGCTGGTCGCGGATGCGAAGACCGACCGCCTCCTGGGCGGACAGATCGCGGCGCCCGAAGGGTCTGATGCGATTCAGACGCTGGCTATGGCGTTGAAGTTCGGCATGACGAGCAAGGCGCTTGGCGAGACAATTTTTCCATACCTGACAACTGTTGAAGGGTTAAAATTGGCGGCACAGACGTTCGACAAGGACGTGGCGAAGCTTTCATGCTGCGCAGGCTGAAACCAATTTTAACCGCAACGGGGCCTCGCCAGTCCAGCCAGATCAGGTAACGTCCCAGCCATGGATATTCGCGCGACGTTGTTGATCTATGCTGGCGCGGCAGCCGCCGAAATCGCCGGTTGTTTTGCATTCTGGGCCTGGCTGCGGCTTGGAAAGTCCGCTTTCTGGCTGGTTCCGGGGATGATATCCCTTGTTGTATTCGCTTGGCTGCTGACACTGGTGGAAGCGTCTGCAGCCGGGCGCGCCTATGCCGCCTATGGTGGGGTTTACATAACTTCCTCGCTCATCTGGCTATGGACCATTGAGGGGGTTCGTCCCGACCGCTGGGATCTGATAGGGGTTGTAACCTGTCTGATCGGGGCTGCGGTTATTCTTTTTGGTCCGCGCATGCCAGTTTGACGCTATGGCGAAACGGGTCTTTATCGTCTTCCCTTTAGCTCGATCGGGGACAGTGCCGGAGTATGCCGCCTTACTGATCTGGAGGGTTGTCCGGATAGACCGTTTCTTGGTCCGGGCAGTCGCGGCCATTCGCGGGAATGCTGCAAATTTCCATGATGCGATGAGAACCGTCCCGGCCCCGTTTGACCTGGAAGATCACGTCATCGCCTTCAGAGAGGTCAGTCAGCTCAAGATCGCCCATTAAAGCGAAACTCATGGTCATCGCGCCCATGGCGATGCCTTCGAAAGGGCCATGGTCGATGGTGACCCGGCCGTCGTCGCGATCAAGGGATGTGATCCTGCCCGTGGCCCGTCCAGTATCGCCGGGCATAGCTTCATCTGCCTGTTCGAACGGTTCAGGCCTGGTCTGGTCCGCAGGGCCGGATGCTGGCGGCGTTCGGCTTTCGGGGTCACTGCAGGCTGTCAGGGAAACGGAACCTAACAAGAAGGCAGCAATCAGAATTCTTTGAGTCATTGGGATTTCCTGGTGAACTTATCGGGAGACGCAGGCATTCCGGCCGCGGAACGCGGCCGGAACCTGATTTACGATCTTTTTGGCTTGAAACAGAGGACCGGCTAGTGATCGGTGTCGTCATGATCCTTGCCTGACATGCCGGACATGGATCCGTGTCCGCCCATGTTGCAGTCCATCATGCCGTCGCCTTTCATCATCGACATCATGGATTGCTTGAAAGCATCCGGATCGCCGCCGATCGGCATCATCATGGCGATATCATAATTGTCGCTGTCGTCCTGCTTGAGCATGAAATGGACGTTGTCGCCATTCTCGAATTTGTCGAGCGCAACCATTCCGCCGACCTCGAAGTCCATTGTCATTTCACCCCAGCCGATCTTCTTGATCGGATCGTGTGAAATATTGACGGTTCGGGCATCCAGATCGACGCCGTTAATGACGCCAAAGCCGGGCGCCATGTCGCCGCAGCAGCTCATGCCGGACATGTCCATGTCTTTCATGCTGTCCATTTTCATGCCGGCCTCCTGGGCGAGCGCCGGACCAATCAGGGCCAGTCCGAGGATTGCGCCTGTGACTGCTGTCTTTCTGACGAGGGTTTTCATCGTTTTCTTCCTTTTTGATTGTCAGGCGCGGCTTTCAACAGAGGCCCCCGATGCGCGCCGGGACGGGGGAATAGGGTGGATGGACACGGGACTATTATTTCGACCTCAGATATTTGATGAGGGCAGCGATCCCGAGCAGGAGGAGGAGCACAGCAAGCAGCATGAACACCGTGCCGAACAGGCCGCCACCCATCATGCCGCCGTCGATCATCATTCTGCCTGATGAGCGATCCTGCGCGGCCGCCGGCAGCATGGCGCTACTCAGAAGCAGTGGAAACAAAAGCGGAATTTTCAACAGGTGTCTCGTCATGGTTTTTCTCCTTCGGGGGTGAATGAGCCGGCCCGGTTATCCGGTTCGGCCCGGGGTAAATCTGATGGAATCTGCAGCCCGACCCGGATGTAGTAGATGGCCGGGATCACGATCAGGGAGAGGATGAGGGTTGAGGCCATGCCGCCAAGCATGGGCAGGGCAATCCGGCGCATGACGTCCGATCCGAGGCCGTCGGTCAGGAAGATCGGGGCAAGACCTGCAAAAATGGTCGTGACCGTCATCAACTTCGGCCTGACGCGCATGGCCGCGCCCTTGCTGACAGCTGCGAAAAGCTGGCTCCTGTCAGACGGGTTCGCCTTGCGGACTTCCGCGTCGATATAGAGCAGCATCACGACGGCTGTCTCGACCGCGATGCCGCCCAGGGCGATGAAACCGACCGCGACGGCTACTGACAGATTGTAGCCTGCCAACCAGACGGCCCACATTCCGCCGACCAGGCCGAATGGCAGGCTGGCCATGATGATCAGGGTCCGGTCGAGCCGACCGAAATGTAGCATCAGCAGCAGGAAGATCAGTGCAATCGCAGCTGGAATGGCGATCTTCAGCCGCGCATTCGCTTCCTGCATCTGTTCATACTGTCCGGAGAACTCCACCGCATATCCCGCAGGCAGGTCGACGGCGTTGGCAATCACCTGTCCGGCGTCTGCAACATAGCTGCCCATGTCCCGGTCCGCGATATCGACGAAAACCCAGCCAGTCAGCCTGGCATTTTCCGATCGGATCATTGGCGGGCCTTCCGCATAGGAAATGTCCGCCAGTTCGCTGAGAGGGATATGGGCGCCGGACGGGGCGGGCACGAGTATCTCTTCCAGGTCTGTGGCACTCTCACGAAATGGCCGATCATAGCGCAGGATGATGTCATAGCGTTCCCGGCCCTCGACAGACTGGGAGAGTGTCATGCCGCCCAGGGCGGTTTGGATCACGGACTGGAAGGCTGCCATGTCGATATTCCGCCGGGCGAGTTCGCCCCTATCCGGCGTGATCTCGAGATATTTTCCGCCCATGACCCTGTCGGCGAAGGCCGAGCGCGTTCCGGGTACGTCCGAAATGGCCGCTTCTATGTCCCGGGCAATGGTCTCAATCTCTGTCAGATCATCGCCCGTAACCTTGATGCCAATGGGCGTGCGCACACCTGTTGAAACCATGTCCATGCGAATCTTGATCGGATAGCCCCATGAATTCACGAGGCCGGGCATTTGCAGCTTGGCATCGAGCTCATCGGTGATGTCCTCGACCGTCACACCTGGCCGCCAATCCTCCTTCGGTTTCAGCTTGATCCAGGTCTCGATCATGGTGAGTGGCGCTGGATCGGTTGCGGTATCGGCGCGCCCGGCCTTGCCGAAGACACGATCGACTTCTGGCACGGTCTTGATGACGCGGTTTGTCTGGCCAAGAATCTCCCGCATCTTGGTGGATGACACGCCGGGCAGGGTGGTCGGCATGTAGAGGAGCTCGCCTTCATAAAGGGCCGGCATGAATTCCGAGCCGATCCTCTGGACCGGCACGATGACGGTGGCCGTCAGCGCGAGCGCAAGGGCGACCGTGATCCATTTGAACCTCAGGGCTAGATGGAGCAGCGGTTTGTAGGCCCAGACGAAGAAGGCGTTCAGGGGATTGGCTTCCTCGCGCCGGAACCGACCCCGCATCAGGTACAGCATCAGAACCGGGACAAGTGTCACCGACAGAATGGCCGCGAAGGCCATCGCATAGGTCTTGGTATAGGCGAGAGGACTGAAGAGCCTGAAGCTCTGACCGGTCAGGGCAAAGACCGGCAGGAAGGAGACCGTGATGATGAGGAGTGAAAAGAATATGCCGGGGCCGACTTCCTGAGCCGACTCGACCAGCGCTTGGCGGCGCACGCTCGGATCGGGTTTCGGTCCCAGATCCGCCAGTTTCCGGCTGGCATTCTCGACAAGCACAATCGAGGCGTCGACCATGGCGCCGATCGCGATGGCGATCCCGCCAAGTGACATGATGTTCGCTGTGACACCTTGCCAGGACATGATCAGGAACGCGCCGAGCACTCCGAGCGGCAAGGTGATGATGGCAACCAGAGACGACCGTACATGGAGGAGGAAGATCAGAATGACGAGAGCAACCGCGAAGCCTTCCTCGATCAGCTTGTCTTTCAGATAATCGACCGAACCCTCGATGAGAGGCGCGCGGTCATACACAGTGACAATCTCGACGCCTTCTGGCAGCCCGCGCTGGAGACTATGAAGTTTCTCCTTCACACGTTCGATCACCGACAGCGCATTCTCGCCATCGCGCATCACCACGATGCCGGACACAGTTTCGCCTTCGCCATTGAGTTCGACAATGCCGCGCCGGAGGGCCGGGCCTTCGACAATCCGGGCGACATGGCTCAGCTGGACGGGGGTGCCATCCTCTGCCTTGACCACGACCTGTTCGAGATCAAGTTTCTCATCGACATAGCCTGATGAGCGGATGACATATTCCGTTTCGCCCTGTTCGAGCACGCGGCCACCGACCTCGCTCGAGGCGGCGCGGACCGCGTCACGGATACGGGTGATCGACAGGTCGTAACTTCTCAGGCGATTGGGATCGAGTAGCACCTGGTATTCCCGGACAAAACCGCCGACCGAAGCGACTTCAGAGACCCCTTCCACTCCGGCGAGTTCAAGTTTCAGGAACCAGTCCTGCAGTGAACGCAGCTCGGCGAGATCGGTCTTGCCGGTCTTGTCGACCAAGGCATACTGATAGACCCAGCCAACGCCGGTTGCATCCGGTCCGATCTGGGGTACGGCGCCTTCCGGGAGTTCGGATCCCAGCCGGGACAAGGCTTCGAGAACGCGCGAGCGGGCCCAGTAGAGGTCAACATCATCGTCAAATATGACATACACAAAACTGGTGCCGAACATTGAGGAGCCGCGCACGTCCTTGGTCTTCGGCAGACCGAGAAGGTTCGTCGATAGTGGATAGGTGACGAGGTCCTCGACAATCTGCGGGCTCTGGCCCGGAAAATCGGTGCGAATGATGACCTGGGTATCTGTCAGGTCCGGCACTGCATCGAGCGGCGTGCGCTGGATCGCCATCCACCCGGTCACAGCCAGTGCAGCGGCGAGCATGAGGACGATGAGCTGGTTGGAAACCGACCAGGAGATCAGCTTTGCCACCCATGATTTGGAGGGGTCTTGCCCCGCGAGGTTTCTGTCGTTTCGTTCAGTCATGACTGTCCCCCGAATGCCCAGGGGCCTGGTCAGCGCCAGTCTCGCCGTCATTGGTCGTCATCGACATGCCGGCCATCGGGTTGGGCCAGTCAATCCGTTCGGCTCCATCTGCGCTGTACGGATTGGCCGGTTTGTCTTCTTCCTGCAGCCAGTACCGGCCCGTTGCCATGTCCCGGTAGAGCACCAGACCAGCCTCGCTGTAATGCTGAGGTGCGCCTTCCAGCAGCCAGGGTTTCAAGGCCTCGACCAGGTCTGAGAGTTGCGTGGCAAGGTCTTCGCGGTCCGTGGCGTTTTGCGCGGCGGCGAGAGCGGTTTGCGTAGCATCCATGACCGGTGCCAGTTTCGTGTTCGCGTAACGGTCCCGCAGCACTGGCACCAGGGCGAGCGCCGGATCCACGAATAGCGGATCGATGTCATACCCGTCTGTCAGGGCCTCGTGGAAGTAGAGCGCCATGTCAGTGAAGTGATCGACTTCGGCGAGGGCTTTACTGTCCACCGGTATATCGAAGAGCGGTGTTTCCGGACTGGCCGCACTCGCATCTGGAGCTTCCAGCTTAGCAAGGCCTTCTTTCAGGTTGGCTTCGCTATCGAGCAGGAACTGCCCGCTGGCGACGACCATGTCGCCGCTTTCCAGACCCGACAGGATTTCGGTCCGGCCATTGGCCGAAGTCCCGGTTTGCACGGCGCGTCCGGAGAAGCGGCCATTGCCTTCGGCGATGACGACACGGGCGCCCTCGCTACCAAGCAGAATGGCTTCACTTGGAACCGAAAGACGCGGTCGGCCGCCGATATTCAGCCTTATGTCCGCATAGGCGCCCGGGCGAAGATAGCCCGACACATTGTCCACTTCGATCCGGACGTCGGCTGTACGGGTTTTCGGGTCGATTGTCGGATAGATATAGTCGACCTGGCCTTTACCGGGGGCATCGGGCGCGCTCGGAAAATCGAGTTCGGCCGGCATGCCTGCCTGCACTAGCGGCAGGTCGCTCTCCGGCACAGAGGCAATGACCCAGACATCGGCATAGGATTGCAGGCGCAGTATGGGTGTACCGGGTTTGACATAGTCGCCATTGCGGACCTGAAGCTCGGCAACCGTGCCGCCGGCTTCTGCGTAAACTGGAACACGTTCAATGACCTGGCGGGTTTCGGTCAGCCGGTCGATGGCCGCATTCTGCATGCCAAGGGAGCGCAGGCGTTGGCGAACCGACGCGATGCGCGCTTCGTTGCCGATCTTGAACGAGTTCAGATAATCTTTCTGCGCGGCGATCAGGTCCGGACTGTAGATCCGGTAGAGGAGACTGCCGGGGCGGACGGTGTCGCCCTCGGCATTGACCGCCAGATTCTCAATCCAGCCTTCTAGCCGCGAGACGGTAACATTTTCGAGCCGTTCATTGGTCTCGACCGTGCCGAAGGCTCTCAGTACACGGCTGAAATCCCCGGTCTCGGCAGGTGCTGTCCGGATCCCCATGGTCTGGATCATTTCCGGCGAGACGGCCACGCCCGATCCGGTGTCATCGGCATAAACCGGGATGTAATCCATGCCCATGGAATCCTTTTTCGGAACGGGCGAGGTGTCCGGCTTGCCCATGGGATGCTTGTAGTAAAGGATTTCGCCTGCTGAGCTCGTTGGTTCCTGGGCCTTGTCGGCAGGCACCAGGTCCATGCCACAGATCGGGCAGGTGCCGTCCGGATCGGTCGAAATATAGTGAGGGTGCATGGGGCAGGTGTATCGTTGCGTCTCGCTCGAGGCGTTCGGCTTTTCACCCTGGCCGCCCGGTGATCCGCCCGGTGCGCCGCATGCGGCGAGCAAGAGGGCGGCAGATGCGGTGCCCATTATCAGGAATGTCTTTTTCATTGTGTCACCAGGAGGGCATTCAGGCGTGCGATCGCAGCGGCCTTGCGGGCCGTTTCAGCTTCGATTTCCGCCCGGAGTTTGAGAATGGCGATCTCGCCGTCAATGATCGGCGCATAGCCGCCAACACCGGATTCATAGGTAATCAGCTGGGCCTCGACTTCGTCTTCGACGGCAGCGATCTTGACCTGCAGGACGTCGATACTGGCATCGGCCGCGCGGATAATGGCGTCCCGGGACGCATACTGGGTCGCCGCATTCCGTGCGGCGGCCTGGTAGCGTTGCTCGGCGCCGGCCCGCTCGGCCTTTGCGGCGCGCAAGTTCGGCGCCTGCTTCCTTTCGGCCCAGAGCGGAACCGTAAAAGTCACCATACCGGAGACCCAGTCATCCCCCGCGAACATCGCGCCTTCATCGCGCTGTTGATAAGTGAGCTGGGCCCCCCATTCTGGCTTCCAGGCCGCGCGGGCCTCGTCGATACCGTAATCGGTAACGCGGACGGCCGCGTCGGCAACACGCACGGTATGGAACTCAAGCGCTGCGCCGGACCAGTCTCTTTCAGTCAGGGGAGGGAGGCCGGTCGAAGGGACCAGTCCGACGAGTTCGATCAGGCGCGCATCGGTCTCGGCTTCCTGCCGATCAAGATCAACAAGCGTCCGGGAAACTTCTGCCCGTTCGCTTTCAATTTCGGCAAGGCGATAGACGGCCGGGCGGCCCGCGTCGATCTCGGCCTCGACAATGTCGACAAGCTCGTCATATTTGGCGTTTCGCGCTTCGGCGAGGGATCTCTGCCTGGTCAGTCTAGTCTTGTCAGCGAGAAAAGCGATGAGTTCGGCGCGCAAGGCCGCATAACGGGCATCGCGAACCGCCTCGGTCTGTGCTGACATCGCCCGGGCTTCACCGGCGCGGGCTTCACGGCCCGCGAAGCTCGGAAATTGTTGCCGGATACCAACGGCTTTATTGGTCGGCAAGTAACTGTCGAATGAGGGATCGAAAATCGGAATGTTGTTGATCCCGAGGGATACGACCGGGTCCGGGAGTGCGGTTGAGGCGACTGCACGCTCCCGGTCGGCTTCGGCATCGTAACCGAGAGCGGAGAGGCTTGGATGGGCCTCGAGACGGGCTTCAAGCTCGGCAAAGCTCTGAGCGCTGGCAACCGCCGCAAGGGGCACAGCGGCAAACGCTGCGACCAGCAGCATTCTCGAAATGTGGGGCATGATAAAACAGGCTCTTCTGAATTGTGTGAGACGATGACGACGGGCTGCTGTGGCAGCCGCAGGTCATCGCTCTCAATTCAGGAAGCGCTGCTTTAGCGATATTGGCGTGTGCTGGACGATATCCAGCCGAGGTGGAGGCCCGGTCTTTAGTGTTTCGCGCTCTGGCAGGAATGCCTTTGGTGGGTTAGCGAGAACCGCAGCAAATTCTGCGTCTACATTCGCAACAGGTGCAACTGGATTGGCGTCACTGTGCGCCTGGATAAGCATGGGTGCACAGTCGTATCCCGCGGGGCAATCAGACGATGACGCCTGATCTGTATGCCCGGTGTCGGCCATGGCTTCCATCGCCATGTCATGACAGGGATGATTGCTGCTCATTTCAGTCGGCGCGGTTTCGGAGGCCCCGACCATCAATGGACACGCCATGACCGGATGAGCCGCCATGAAGGCAGCGGCAAACAGTGTCAGGAGGCGGGTCACAAACTGCATCATTGTTCAAATACGTGAAAAGATTAAAACTTTCATTTCAACAAACTGTGAGGCCGCTACTTCTTGCGGCCACCAAGCACAGCAACAAGTTCCTCGACCTTTTCACGCCGGTCATCGACATTGCTTCCGGTCAGGGCATGATCCACACACGTTGCAATATGGTCATCCAGGATAACGGCCTCGAGGCCGACAAGCGCGGCCTTCACAGCCTGCACCTGACGAATGACATCAATACAATACCGGTCGTCGGACACCATCTTCGTGATGCCGCGCACTTGTCCCTCGATGCGGGCAAGCCTCCGGGTCGCGGCCTCTTTGGTTTCAGTCTTCATGGCAAATACCCCATACAGGGTATACATATGGGGACCTCGTGAAGCAATTTCCAGTCTCTTTATGCGTCAGAAACGAAAGGTTCAGCCCAAGATGGACTGACAGTCATCACTCAATGGCATTTCCCGCTGCGCTCCACGCCTTCATCGAGCCGATATAGACATCGACGTTCGAGAAGCCCTTCCGCATGAGCTGCGAGGCGGCAATGGTGGCCCGGGCGCCGCTTCCGCACATGACGGTGACGGGCTTGTCCGGGTCGAGGTCACTGGCCGCATCAGGCAGCTTGCCGACATAAGCGTGCTTGCTGTCCTTGATATGGCCGCTCTCATATTCGTCGATGGCCCGGACATCGAGCAGGGTCCAGCCAGCGGGCGGGTTGTCCACGCGCGCGGCGACGGTTTCGGTATCGACGAAGTCGAGTGTGTCGAGCGGGCCGTTCTGGACCGCCACGGGCATGGCGCCGCTGACAAATCCGCTCACATTGTCGAAGCCGATCCGCTGAAGCGTGGTGGCCGCATCGACCGCCTGGTCGTCATCGCGCGCTACCAGCAGCACCGGTTTGTCGCCTGGCAGCAACCAGCCCGCGAAGGCGCCGCGGATCAATGACCGCAGCTTCGCCATCGGCGCTCAGGAAGTAGGAAAGGTGGGCAAGGCCCTGTGTCTTGATCTTTTCGAGTCTCGTTCTGTTTCGCTCCTTTTCGGGATCGAACGGGTCTGACTGGACGTGGAAGGCGCGTTAGTCCTCCGCGATGGCTGCCCCGGCAGCGTCGTCTGGATTGAGCGTGCCTTCGAAGGGGGGAACGGGGCGGCTCGCCGCCTCGCTTTCCGTCGATGCCGGTCCATTTTCCGCGATGTCGGAAATCAGCCATTCCATTTCCTTGATCTCGCGGCGCTGCGCCGTGATGATCTCGTCGGCAAGCTCGCGCACACGGACATCCTCGATGCCGGCGCGTTCACTTGTCATGATGGCAATGGAGTGGTGGGGGATCATCGCTTTCATGTAGGACCGGTCGTCGACAGTGCTCTGGCTGCGCACCAGCCAGAGGGCCAGGACGAACACGACCGCAGCGCCAATGAAAATGCCGAAATTGATCCGGCTGTCCTTGTACATGTTGAGCATGAAGCTCAGCATCACGACGGCCATCGCGGCGCCCATGATGAAGGCCATGTAGAAGCGCGTTTCGCTCCAGCGAACATGCTCCCACGCATAGGTGTTGAGGTACATCAGCCCAAACATCACGATCATCGATGTGATGATCATTGCGCCAAACCGCCAATAACTGTTCTTCATATCCACTTTCAACATCCTCCTTATACAGTGGTGGGGTATTTCCACGACTAACGGAGAAGTGTGTGAACAGGTTCCGAGTTAATCCGATGCTTGAATTCCGCCTGAAGTTGGACCATCCATTTGGTTTCGCATCAGGAGGAAAATGAAGGATGCCGAGCACGAAATCAGCAGGAAACCATTGAGTGATTCCAGTCCCGCCAGGAACCGCGAATGTCCGGTTGGATAGATATCGCCCAGCCCAAGCGATGTGTAGTTGACGAGGGAGAAATAGAATATGTCCATGAACCCGTCCGCTTCGCCGCCCTTGAAACCACCCAAGTCAAAGGCATCCAGTAGCGTAAAGCTGGTTGCATAGAGCGCTGCCTCAGCGAGGTGCGCCAGGCCTGCACCTACGATACCCGAAACAACGATCGGGAGACCTGAACGCGCTTCATGGTTCAGGCGTCGGTGCAGATGCGCCAGTGCGAGATAATGCACCGTGCTTGCCAGCACAAAAGTGAGCAGTCCGATCAAGGTTGCGATGATCATGAATGGGCTTTGTGCTGGTCGTTTCCGGACTCCTCTCCGGGAGGATTGTCGCGGAGACGTTTCAGAAAGAAATGCTCGAATGAAAAGACTGCAGCCATGCCGAAAGCCGCGATCAGGATGATGACTGGATCGGCTTGCCACTTCAGGAGGAGGAAGGCGATCAGGACGACGGCATCGAGCGCTATCGCACAGATAAGGATTGCGGGTGCGGCGCCGACATCCTTTCTCAAATGCCGGAAGACGCCCCAATGGATGATGATATCCATGACCAGATAGAAGATTGCGCCAAGCGAAGCGATGCGACTGAGATCGAAGAAAGCCGCGAGCAATCCGGCAGCCACAACCGTATAGACGAGCGTATGACGCTGTACCGTTCCGGGCATGCCGAAATGTCTATGCGGAATCAGGTTCATGTCGGTCAGCATGGCGAGCATGCGGGAGACGGCAAACAAGCTGGCAAGCAGGCCTGAAGCTGTCGCGATGATCGCAATCGTTACTGTGAACCACAATCCATAGTTTCCAAGTGCTGGCCGGGCCGCTTCGGCGAGGGCATAGTCCTTCGCCGCAACAATCTCCGAGACAGTGAGGGTTGATCCGACAGCGAAACAGACAAGGAGATAGATGAAAGTGCAGATCGCAAGTGAGATCATGATGGCCCGCCCGACATTGCGGGTCGGTTGCTTCACCTCGTCGCCACTGTTCGTGATGGTGGTGAATCCCTTATAGGCCAGGATGGCGAGCGCGACGCCGGCCAGGAACCCACCGGCAGATGTGCTGTCAGCGAAACCGTCTGCTGCTGGCTGGAAGCTGAATCCGGCAGCCCAGATCGCAATAAGCGCGAAAATCAGTATGCCACCAATCTTGAGAATAGCCGTGACCTTCGATACGCCGCCGATCACCTGATTACCGGCAATATTTATCACGAAAGCCAGGATAATCAGTCCGATTGCCAGCAAGGGGACGAATATGCCGCCCTCGACGCCAAACAGCTGCAGCGTGTACGTACCGAACGTGCGGGCGACCAGGCTTTCATTGATGATCATCGAGAACGCCATCAGCAGGGCGGCGCTTCCGGTCACGGTAGACGGGCCGTAAGCGCGGCGGAGTATCATCGCGATGCCGCCGGCGCTAGGATACTTGTTGGAGACCTTGATATAGGAATAGGCGCTGAAGCCGCTGATGATGGCTGCCGTGAGGAAGGCGAGCGGAAACAGGTCGCCGGCAAATTCAGCGACCTGACCGGTCAGGGCAAAGATGCCGGCACCGATCATCACGCCCGTCCCCATGGCGACGGTGCCCGCCAGCGTCAGTGACCCTTGCTTGTAGTCATCCTCACTCATGGTCTTGCCTGTTCGGAGACCAATTGCGTTCCCCGATAGGAGGCATATGTCCTGGCATCCTCTCCAGAGAAGATGATGACATCATACCGATCTGGCGCGTTCGGTGTTTCCATGCCGGGAGAGCCTTGCGGCATGCCGGGCACCGAGACGCCGTTGACGTCAGGCTTTTCTTCGAGCAAGCGTCGTATTTCCCGAGCGGGAACGTGACCTTCAACGACATATCCGTCGACTTCTGCGGTATGGCAACTCATCAGTTCATCCCGAACACCAAGCCGTGACCGAATGGGTGTCAGGTCCTCTTCCTCTTTCACGATGACGTAGAAACCCTCGTCATGCAGGTGGTCCACCCAGGCGGCGCAGCAACCGCACCATGGCGTCTTGTGTACAGTGACTGTTTGCGCGTTGGCTGCGGGTGACGCGGAGAAGAGCATCACGCCCGCTATCAGGGCTGCAATCATCAGCGCACCGAGCGCGCTCATAGCAAGTGGTCTGGACATGTCTGTGCTCCGGAAAATTAGAGTTTAAGGGTTCTCAGCCGCAAGGCGTTGCCGATAACAGATACGGAGCTGAAACTCATGGCGGCCGCCGCGATCATCGGGCTCAGTAACAAGCCGAAGAAGGGATACAGAATGCCAGCGGCAACCGGCACGCCAAGCGTATTGTAGAAGAACGCGAAGAACAGGTTCTGGCGGATGTTGCGCATCGTGGCGCGCGCCAGCCTCCGGGCGCGGACGATGCCGTCGAGATTGCCCTTCACGAGCGTGATCCCCGCGCTCTCTATCGCCACGTCGGCGCCGGTGCCCATGGCGATGCCGACATCGGCCTGCGCCAGCGCCGGGG
>NZ_DGNK01000014.1:4131-48011 GCF_002388935.1 Hyphomonas sp. UBA4494 | reverse complement strand
CTCAAGCGCGGCGGCGCGCTGGAAAACTCGGCGCGAGGTGTTTGGGGACTGACTGACCTGGGTGAAACGATCCACTCCGTAGTGGCTACCGAAGCCATCTACCGCCAAGTCAACGAAGAGGAAAAGCAGCGCGCCAAGGAAAAACGCGCCGCCAAGAAGCAAGAGGCGGAAGCCAAGGCGGAACGCAAACTCCTGCGCGAATCCAGCGTGATCCTGCCTGAAACCATTAGCCCGGAAATCAATGCCGACGAAGACGACACGATTTCCGATGATTGGAAGGACGACTTGCTGGCCATACTGAAAGCAATGGACCCCGCCGCCTTCGAACGCCTATCGCAGCGCCTATTGCGAGAAGCCGGTTTCACCAAGGTCGAGGTGCGGGGCAAGACGGGCGACGGCGGGATTGACGGCGTCGGAGTTTTACGGGTGAACCTGGTTTCGTTTCAGGTCTATTTTCAGTGCAAGCGCTACAAAGGAAGCGTCGGATCGAAGGAAATTCGTGATTTCCGCGGAGCGCTTATGGGTCGGGCAGACAAGGGCCTATTTATAACCACCGGCACATTCACAAGCCAAGCCTCGGACGAAGCAACCCGCGACGGTGCCACAGCTATTGACCTTATCGACGGGGACCGCCTGTGTGACCTTCTCAAACAGTATGATCTCGGCGTCAGCACACAAATGGTCGAGCACGTTACCATCAATGGTAAGTGGTTTGACGGGCTTTAACCCTTAAGTGATCCCCTTAGCCTTAAACAGCGCCTCTAAATCGGCCATCGTCACCGGCACATTCTCGCCCCGATCCGTCACCGGCCCTGCAAAAGCCTCACGGACTAACCGCCCCTGTTCTTCAAGTGATATCTGCCCGTATGAGGTCAGCGTCGTCAGTAGAGATTCATGTCCAAGGTTCTGACTGCCTGCTTTGAGTACGGCTACCGACACACCGCGCCGGTACATTTCCGAAACCAGCATATTGCGGAAGCTGTGTGGCCCAAAAGGCGGCAAGCCCGCCGCTTCGAACGCGCCCTTGATAATGCGCCGTGCACTAGCCGATTGCTTCCAGTGCGCGCGCTTCAGACCGACCGTCTTGAATTGGCGGCGTTCATCCTGGCCCATCAGGTTTTGCGGAAAGATCGGGTCGCCTGGGCCGAAAAGCTCGACTGTTTCCAGATATGTGATCCAGTCGAGAAACACGCTCTCTATCCGGTCACTGACCGGCATCAAGAAAGTGTCGATCCGTTTGGAAAACTTTGTCTCAACCTCGTCTGGCATCTGGATAATCAGGCAGCGTCGGGGATCAAAATGCTTCAGCTTCAGCGTCGTCATCGCAGTCACGCGAATCGCAGTCAGGGCTGACAGGGCCACCAAGGCGCGATCACGCTTCTCTACGGCAGTTGCGACCGGCATCAGGTCAATCGCCCCCTCAATCATAGCCAATGTCGGAAAATCCCGGTCCCGCGGCGCACTCGCCGACCGGATCGCCTTCTCTGACAGGTTCATGAAGTCTATAGCCTCGCTCTTAACCTTCGACTTGTAACCCGGCTGCATAGATAGCCAGCGAAGAAACCGCATGACCTGCTTGACCGTCGAGAGAATTGTCGCAGGCGCAAGATCGCGATGCCCCATATATGCCTTGAAGCCGACCGCCTGCTTTTGATTGAACGTTCTGAAATCGGCGTGACAAGTAAAGTCTTCGAATCGGCTCAATGCCATGACGGTCTGCTTGATCGTCGCTTCCGCCTTCCCGTCAGCGTGTTCGAGATAGTAGAGATAAATGCGTTTCACCTGCTCATTCGCGGGGCATTTAATGGACACTCCCAGAGCCTCCTTCATACTGCTCAAAATCAAACGCGCCCTGCCCCGACCATAAGGGCGGATTAGCGCGGGGGTCGCAGTAGCCTGTTAGGTTCGAATCCGCTTTCGCTTTCCCCATCATCTCGCGAAGTATTTCGGGCAAGTCTGCGGTCTTTCTGGCTTGGTGCATTGATGTCCCGCACACTTGACATTTGCCTTTGATCAGCGTCGTCGCCACCATGGCTGTGGGTTCTGTTTTAACGGTGGCAGGATCTGGCGAACGTGGTTCGCAGCACTTGCAGCAGTACAGCTTATCCGTTCCGCAGGGCTTCTTGCGCTTAGCCTGCCGTGCCTTCAGCCATTCCTTCAACTCCGCGCCGTCGATCAGGCGGGGGGTGGTACCCGGAAGGACTGGAAGCCCCTCTTGAACCCAAGTCCTTACCGTCTCGACCTGACGATCAAGGCGCTCCGCAACTTCTCGGATGGTATAGGATCGCGATGTCTGGATCAGGCTCACATTCGGCTTTCGCTTGTTGCCCATACTCAAGACGCCTCGCCTTCTTTGGCTGCGCCATATTCAGAGGTCGAACGAAAGCGGTTGGTTAGAACCCAGGATTCGAGGTCTTCGATCCGATAGGCGATCCGTCGCCCGAGTTTTACATAAACAGGCCCTGTCCCCGTCAGCCTCATCTTTGCCAACGTACTGACAGAAGGCCCGTATTGCTCCTCGACCTGTCTAGGCGACAGGAGCGTCGTCTGAACCGTCTTCACAAGCGTCATAGGTCAATCCCCATCGTTGTACCGGAACCGCCCGGTTGGATGAAGAATGCCTATCAATCGAAAAGGGTGTTGCGCACGTACTTGTGTACGCAACAGGTCAATTCGGCTCGCGCTGATCCCTTTCTCTTTTGAATCGGCCCATGGCGAATGCGTCAGTGATCGCATGCCAGTCCTCGACTTCCTTCACGAAGTCGCCGTCTTTGAACCAACGCATAACCGTAGAGCGCTCTACATTCATCATCTTGGCCACGATGCCCAACGAAACGGGTGTCCCCTGCTTCATGAGTTGAGCGCCCAAGGAAACGGCGGTGTGCCGATTGTGCCTCACTTGCATGTCCCGCGCTTCAACTGACACCTCAGCACGCAGTTGGTGCTTGATTAGTACGATCAAATCCCTGGGAATGATCATCTGATCGTTCCAGTCTAAAGCGTCCAGCATCATGGCAATCAGATAGTTTAGGAAACTATCGCTGACAGCTTCACCCCGCCCAACAAGATGAGTTTCACCCAACGCCTCCCGCGCGCGCCGCTCAACCAGTAGCTCGATTAGTCGCAGGCTCACCCGACTTGCTGAAGCTTCATCAGCATCCAGGGAACCCACGACATCTTCAGGTTCGATGTCCAAATCTCTGAGACGTTCTTCGTTCGCAAAAACCCATTCCAGAGACCAATTGGTCGCGACCTCGATCAGCTTGCCCGGGTTCTGCCGCCTTAGTTCGAGGTAGTGTTCAAGCGTTGGGTTGTCTTTGAACGCTTTGGATAATTCGCTGAAACCACCGGCTTCGCTATTATGCTGTGCAGATAGCGAAAACGAGGTGTAGTCCTCATCATATTCTTCATTATCGTCCATCCTCAGGAACTGGATGGATTCGTCATCTTAGTCTTGGATCAATCCCGCCAGACGCTGGCCGACAGTTTCAGCAGCGCCACGCACCGGATCATCATGCAAGTGTGCGTATTGCGCTGTGGTGGCCGTATCCTTATGGCCAAGAAGTGCACCGATTACTGGAAGGCTGGATCCCGACGAAACAGCCATGCTCGCAAAACTATGGCGAAGGTCGTGCAGGCGAACTTCTCCCAGGTCAGCCGCGGCGCGCAGGCCAAGCCATACCTTCGGGGTGCCTACGTAGGGACGTTCTAAATCGCTTCCCGGGAACACTAAATCGGTTCCCTCAAACTTAGGTAAGCTTTTAAGGATCGCCTGCGCCGCGCTGCTCAAGGGCCGGATCGCCTGCCCTGTCTTTGAATCCGGTAAGCGCAAAAATCCGAGGTCAAAATCGACATCTTGCCACCGAAGTTGTTCGATCTCGCCTTTCCGGCAGCCAGTGAGGATCAGTAGTCGAATGATGGCGATTCCCGATGGATTGACGCCTGTCGCTTCTGCCTGGCGTAAAGAACTGCCAAGTCGCTGCAATTCTTCCAGGCTGAGGAAGCGCTGGTTTTGTCTATCCTTGAATCGCTTGACGCCTCTGACGGGATTATCCGCCATAAGCCCCACATCAACGGCAAATGAAAAGATTCCTCCCAACAGTCCCACGGTTCGCGAAGCGGTCCCCTTCCCACCTGTCACAATGGCTCGTCCCCTTTTTCGGGTTTTCACGTCAACCGCCGTTTTGCCCGCCGCGACATCCTGCATGAATCGGGTGACGGTCCCTTTCGACACATCAGTCAGGCGCAGGCGACCAATTAGCGGCTTGATATGCCTCTCGATCCGCCCGCGATCAGTTGCCAGAGTTGATGCTTTCTTCGTGGCAGTGCCGCTGGCCTGATACTCGTCGCAAAGTTCTGCAACCGTCAAAACCGACTTGGCTTCCTGCTTCATTTTCGCCGGGTCTTGCCCCTGCACCGCAGCCCCAAGCAAACGTCGTGCCTCATTGCGTGCGCTTTCGACGGTCCAAGGCGAGCCATGAGCACCGATCGTCATGCGCCGTGTTGGAGCCCTCCGACCGCTACCATGGCGATACTGGCAAACGTAAACCTTTCGACCACTCGGACAGACCTTGAGACCGAACCCTTTGAGATCCTTGTCCCAAAGGAAGAAGTCGCGATCAGAAGGCTCGGCTTTGTCGATGACGGTTTTAGTCAGTTTGCGGGTCAACAGTGCATGCTCCATGGCTCCCAGTAAGCACACAGTAAGCACCAAAGAGAAAAGCACAAGGAACCGACTGGAAACCAAATCTCACAAACGCATATTTTTCAGTGATTTATAGACTGTGTAGGAACACCAAGGATCGAAGCAGAATGCATTTCCCCTGCCCTCCGAAGGCAGAGGTCNNCGAATCCTCTTGGGTGCGCCATTCCTCATCTTCAGTCGCAGAAAAGGCGCGGCCTCGGAGCAGTCTTTGGCGTGAACTCCCTGCAGGCATGCGCTCCAAGAAATACCAGAACGATATTCGATGAATTATTGAATAATAATGTATGCGGCACTAACTAGCCCGGATCGGAACGCCGACAGAGTAAGATGCGGGGCATACTCATGGGACTATTCGAAAGATACCTCTCTATCTGGGTATCACTCGCCATTGCGATTGGGATTGGCCTGGGGCAGATCGTGCCTGGCGCGTTCGAAGCACTTGCCCGTTTCGGATATGCAAATGTGAATTTCGCTGTCGCCCTGCTCATCTGGGCCATGGTCTGGCCCATGATGATCGGCGTGGATTTTTCTGCCATGCGCCGCGTCGGTGAGAAACCGAAGGGGCTGATCATCACACTGGTTGTGAACTGGCTTATCAAGCCCTTCACTATGGCGGCCCTCGGCGTTCTTTTTTTCCGCCATGTCTTCGCGCCGTTCATCCCCCCCGGAGACGCGGAAGGCTATATTGCCGGCCTCATCCTTTTGGGCGCTGCCCCCTGCACGGCGATGGTATTTGTCTGGTCACATCTGACACGTGGCGACCCGAATTACACACTGGTTCAGGTCAGTGTGAATGATGCGGTGATGGTGTTTGCCTTCGCACCGATTGTCGCTTTCTTGCTGGGAGTCACGGATATCGCCGTGCCGTGGGAGACGCTGCTCCTGTCGGTTGCGCTCTATGTGGTCGTTCCCCTGATGGCGGGCATTCTGGCTCGTAATGCCCTTAAGAAGCGCGGGGGTGAGGAATCGGTGACCGCCTTCACGCGCCGTATCAAACCCCTGTCGGTGATCGGCCTTCTGGCTACCGTTACACTCCTGTTCGGATTCCAGAGCGAAACGATCCTGGCGAAGCCGATCATCATTGCGCTCATTGCCGTACCAATTCTCATTCAGTCGTACGGTATCTTTGCACTCGCCTACGCGGCCGCCTGGGCATGGAAAGTGCCACACAAGGTCGCCGCGCCCTGCGCCATGATCGGCACGTCCAACTTCTTCGANNGGCGATCAGCCTGTTCGGGCTGAATTCCGGAGCGGCGCTCGCCACAGTTGTCGGCGTGCTGGTCGAGGTGCCGGTCATGCTGTCGCTGGTAGCCTTCGCCAATCGCACCCGCAATGCGTTCCCGGAAACTTGAGAGAGCTCTCACGCAAAGCCTCACTTCTGAACGCGAACAGGTTTGCATGACTGCATGCAATCAACTGATCTGCCCGAGAAAGACCAACACACAGATGACCTCCACGAATGACCTTCCTGCCCTTCACGAAGACAGTTTTCGCGAGACCGACCCAGACGCCCTCCTGACTCCTGCGCTCAGCACACACAAGCCACATATCCTGCTTCTGCATGGTTCTTTACGGGAGCGGAGCTATTCCCGCCTGGCAAATGAGGAAGCCGCTCGCATTCTGGAAAAGCTCGGCTGCGAGACTCGCATGTTCGATCCCGATGGTCTCCCGCTCGCCGATGGGGCGGAGGACTCCCACCCAAAAGTACAGGAATTGCGAGATCTCGTCGTATGGTCGGAAGGAATGGTCTGGTGTTCACCGGAGCGGCACGGTGCAATGTCGGGAGTCATGAAAACCCAGATCGACTGGATTCCCCTCTCTCTCGGCGGTGTCCGCCCTACCCAGGGAAAGACACTGGCCGTCATGCAGGTCTGTGGCGGGTCGCAGAGTTTCAACGCCGTCAATCAGCTACGCATTCTGGGACGCTGGATGCGGCTCATCACCATTCCAAACCAATCGTCTGTCGCCAAAGCATTCCTGGAATTCGACGAACGCGGCCGCATGACCCCCTCGCCATATTACGACCGAATTGTCGATGTGATGGAAGAACTCGTGAAGTTCACGCTCCTGACCCGGGACCGTGCAGACCATCTTGTTGACCGCTATTCAGAACGCAAGGAAAGCCCCGCCAAACTGTCCGAACGAGTCAATCAGAAGAAAATCTGATAGGGGCATTCCAACCATAGCCGAGCTCAGTCTGTTTCGGCTATATCCATGTCAGTGGGACGCAATCGGTCAGCCAATGCGCCAATGTCGCTGGTCGTGAAATTTTCGATCAACTGTCTGGCCTCCAGCACCGCCTCTTCGTTTCCCTTGCTGCCGTCTGCCACTTCACCGGCGAGGGTCAGCAGAGGCATGTAGAGCGCTTCGGTCTCGCCCTTGATTGTGACGGCAAATGCTTCGTTCTGATTGGCAATCCTGTCCCATTCGCCGCGAACGCCAGCCCAGAAGTCTGCGGTACCGCTCCAGTAATCTGTTGCAATCTCGGTCTCGAAGTCGCTGTCTCGGCGATATGTGTTCAGGCCAGTCTCACGCGCCAGCATGTGTGGCTGACTACCGCTCAGGACGAGCTTTCCATTGTCCTGCTCATGCACCCAGCCCCAAGACGTAACGACGTGCCGGTTCATCGCATGGATGGCGTGGTAATCATCGCGTGTGGTCATATCGCGCCGCGGTAGCGGGCGCCATTCATGTGGCGGCTGCCAGGTGGCAATCCCATTCTCATGCGACCATGTCGCAACAGCCCCGTATCGCGGCGCATCATCGACTTGGTAGACCGTCTGAGACCAAGTACCGGCTCGCTCGGATGCTGGAACGTCACGCCACTCCCAGGCATTTCCGCCAATGAATATCAGCACACGCTCAGGCTCATACTGCCAGTCCTGACGCCAGTGCTTGATCGCCATCTTGTGCTCGCCGCCTACGACCAGAATATGCTGTAGGCTGATGAAGTTTTCGCGATCCTCGACAACGAGGACCACTTCATCCCCACCAGACACTTTGCGAGGCTTCAGAAAATAGTCATCGTCGAAGGCGACGGTTTCGTTGAAGTCGAACTTCACCTTGTAGTTTCCCGCCATCGCCAGGATAGCTTCACGATCTGCCTGGAACTGAGGATCCCTCAAATCGGTCGCCGCAGGATGCGATATCACATTGGAAATATCAGACCGCGCCGGCAGCGTCGTACACGCAGCAAGCAATACGCCTGCCAGTACGGAAATGGAAAGTACGATCCGATTCGTCGCAATCATAGGGTGCCCTCATTCACGTCATCTGTCCGGCGCGGGTAAGAGCGCGACCTAGCATTGATGAAAATGATTTGCAATCGCAAACTTGCGTGTGACGCTTATCCCAGTTCTCCGACGTCCAAAAAGGGCGCAGCGTCGAGCTCTTCGGCATCAAGCAGGCCAGCCGCGCGCTCAAGAGCCGCTACCAGCATGGATTGTTGCCAGTCAGGGAGTTTGTCGAATCCGGCAGCGAATGTTTCGTGCAGCGGGTCGGGCGCAACCGACAGAGCCTCTTTACCCGCAGGCAGTAGGTTCAGCCAAACACGCCGACGGTCGGTGTCACACCGGCGCCGTGCGATCAAGCCCCGTGCCTCCAGCTTGTCGACAAGGCTGGTGATGGTGGCATGTTTCAGCTGTGTGGCCTCTGCCACCCGGCCTGCGGAGATCTCCCCCTGCTCATCGAGCATGCGCAAGACCGTCATTTGTGACGGAGTAAGGCCCGCCGTCTGAGCCAGCCGCTTGGACGCCAGTTCTGTCATGCGCTGTATTTTACGCAGCGCGATCAAGGCATCATCGGACCGTGTGCTCACCTGACGACTCCTATTGGGGCGCGAGGTCGGGTCCCAGCGCGGCTTTCAGTGGATCAAGGTGTGCCTCATAAGGGCGCCACTGCTCAACCCCGCTTTTGTTGATCGGACGACGAACCTGCTCGGAGCTGGCCGTGCGCACGGCCCGGTCAGTCTTGTGAAAATTCACACAGGCCTGATCAAACGGCAAACCACAATAATCGAGAATCCGCCGCACCTGGCCTTCCAGGTCTTCCAGGACATCCTCGTGCTGAACGCGCAGGACTCGCCCTTCCGGGAGAACACTGTCCCAATGCGCCATCAGATCGACATAGCCGCGATAGTAGTTTCCAATATCATCGAGGCTGTAGGTGAACTCCTGACCTTCCGCGAAGAGTTGCTTGAAGCCCGACCAACAACAATCCATCGGGTCGCGCCGCGCATCGATGATCTTGGCATTGGGCAGGATCAGATGAATCAGGCCGATATGCCGGAAATTGTTCGGCATCTTGTCAGTGAAGAAAGCCGCTCCCTGACGATGGATGCGTGTCGTCTCAATATATTCCTCACCGAGCGCAGACAGCTCATCGGCGGGAAGTTCATGCAGGATACGCGGGTAGCGCTCACGGTCTGTCAGTTGCTTACGCCCCCGCAGGCGATGAGCAAGTGACAGGATATTGGGAAGCTCAAGCGTTCCGTCCACGTCTGGGTGCGACGCGAGAATCTGTTCGATCAAGGTCGAGCCCGCCCGCGGCAGGCCAAGAATGAAGATCGGGTCTGGCGCGGGGCAGCCCTTACCGGCCTGAGCTTCAAACAGGTCAGCCGTACAGATTGCTTTTTGCGCGTCGAATTCCGCATGCATCTGGTCGGTCGTATAGCGAACCGTCTGGTGCTTCAGCGCGTTGCCCTGCGCATAGGCTAGGAATGCGGCGTCATGATCGCCGCGATCCTCATGGGCCTTGCCAAGCGCAAACGCGATGTGGACGCGGGACATATGGTCAATATCGAGTGCAGCAAACTGGGCTTGCATACGGGCGAGTTCATCATCGCCGAATGTGTAGGTCTTGAGATTTGCGAGACCGTACCAGGCATCCCCCTGCCCCGGCGCAACATCTGTTGCCGCCTTGTATGAACTGATTGCCTCTTCGGTTCGACCATAGGTTTTGAGCGCATGACCCCGCGAGACCAGCGTAGCAGGATCACCGGGGATTTTCTGTAGCACCCGTTCAAAATGGTCCAGCGCGGTTTCATAATCACCCGCCTGCATACTCTCGATGGCGAAATGCGACTGGAATAGCGGATTGTCCGGATCACGCGCCATCAGAACTCCAGCCTGCTCCAGCGCTGCTGCAAATTTCTGCCGCTTGCGCAACACCTGAATATAGTCGAGCCGCAACTGCACATTGTCCGGATCAAGATCGACCGCGCTTTCAAGCAGAAATTCTGCATCCTCCTGAACACCGAGGCGGGACCCGATATCCGCCAGCAGGCGCATGCCTTCGACATGGGTCGGGTGCTTCTGGAGAAACGCTCTGGCGATTTCCTCGGCCCGAAAGACGCGGCCCTCATGAATATGATTTGTCACCGCTTGCAGCTCACGCGGAAGCGCGCGTACACGGTCTGCCTGCGCGCGGGCGTTGGTCGCCGCGTCCGTATTGCCCGCCTGATGGTACAGGTCTGCTAGCGCAGACCAGCTTGCCATCAAGGCAGGATTGTAGCGGGTCGCGCGCTCAAAAGCGCCGACGGCTCCGGACAAATCTCCGAGCTTGCGCTTGAGATGCCCCTCTTCCTGATAAGCGCGGCCGAAATCCGGTGAGACCGACTTCAACGCGTCCAGATGCGCGAGCGCGTCCGCGCTGCGGCCTTCATAGCGCGCACAGACGGCGGCCATGTAGAGCGCTTCCTTGTGAGTCGGCTCGCCAGCAAGAAGCGTATCGGTGATTTGTCGGGCGGTTGCAAAATCGCCAGACTGTATGGCTTTCTGCGCGTCCCGCAGGGCGAGGTCCGGATCAGCGATAGCGGTCATCTTGGTGCCTGAAGTTCCCGTCAAATAAAAGCAGCGCCCTGAACCTGTCAGGGCGCTGCTTCAGTATCAAGTAGGCGTATGTCCTAGTAGTCGTAGGAAACGCGAATACCGATTGTGCGCGGGCGCATTGGCGTGATGCGTTCGCGGTCATAAACGAAGCTGCCACTAAGCTCGGCATACTCGTTGGTCAGGTTCGAGGCGAAGATCTCCGCGCCCCAATTGTCGCCCGCGACGCCCATCGAGCCGCCCAGGGTGACATAGCCATCAAGGTCCATCTTGTTGATTTCGATGACATCACTGACGGAGTCGTCGGAGAACACGATCTGCGGCATGACATGCGCGGTGAGGCGCTGGCCAGCCACTTCCTGCTCGAGATCCCACTCATACCGAACACGCAGATTGCCCTGGTAGGCTGGCGCGAAGGCAAGGTCGGAACCTTCTACAACGTCATCTGTCGGCACGAGCACTTCGGTGATCTCGGTGTCGAGAAGCGAGAACGCACCTGCAATGGTCAGGCCGTCAACCGAGGCCGGCGCCCAGGTGAAGTCGCCTTCAAGGCCCTGGATCTCGGCATTGGCTGCGTTGTCGGAGAAGAACAGGTTCACGATCGAAGGATCGAAGATTGTGGTCTGCAGACCTTCAATGTCGACGAAGAAGGCTGACCCGTTGAAACGCAGCGAATTGTCGAACAGTTCGGTTTTCCAGCCGAGCTCGTAATTCTTCACTTCGTCCGTATCGACAGCATATGGCACGGTGTAGCCGCCTGGGCCGGAAGCACCGCCCGGACGGTTCAACAAGCCGGCACGGAAGCCTTCCGAGTATGTGGCGTAGAACATCACGTCGTCCGACGGCGTCCACTCGCCCGTCAGCTTGTAGATCATACCGTCGGTTGACGCCTTGTCCGGCGTCCCTGCCGGGCCGTTCGGACCATACAGGAACGAAATGTTCGTACCGAACACTTGCTGGTCGGTATCTGCGAACAGGTTGAAGAAGGACGAGTTGGCACTTCCTTCAAGGTCGACTTCGACGTCATAGTATCGTGCGCCAGCCGTGATGGCGAACTGGTCAGAGATGTCGAAGGTGGTCTCGCCGAAGAGGCCCATCTGCTGATCGGTGCGCAGAATATCGTTTCGGAAGATAACGCCTTCCGGGAACGGACCGGCAACGCTGTAGTAACCGGGGGACGCACTGCCGATTTCGCCTGTTACGTCCGTTTGCGTCAGCGGATAGTTCGGGGCAAAGCCGATCGATCCGTCTGTATAGGCCACCTGCGTTGAGCCCGGATAGACGAAGTCGTTACGCTCAGCCAGTTCCAGATCGCTGTAGAAGGCGCCGAAGGTGGCGCGCCAGCGATTCTCGCTCGGCGTATTGAAGCGCAACTCATGCGTCTGCACTTTCGTCTCACTGTGTGAGTTCACGAACAGGTTCGGCGCGTAGCAGTTGCCCGTCGGCGCACCCGCTGGATAGGTGACCGAGTAGTCACAGATATAGTAAGGCAGGTACTGGCCGACAAAGAGATAGTCGGAATAATCGACCGTCTGGTCTGTCGCGCGGTCCGTATACGCACCGGTATAGAGCGCCTCAAGCGCGCCGATGCGGCCTTCCAGCGTCCATGAAGTGTTGTGGAACTTGTCTTCGATATTCTCCGGTGTGAAACGGACAATATCATAGTCATCCAGTTCGGGATCTGCGGCGAACACACCGTCGGACTCGATCTGCTGCTGAGCATGCGTGATCAGCAGGTCCCAATCTTCATTGATCTGGTACATGCCGCTCAAGCGAAAGCCCTGATAGGTGACATCATTGATGTCATTCTCGACAATGTTGCTGTTGTTTGCGTCAACGAAATTGACACCAGACAGATCAGCGCCTGCCTGGAAGCCTTCGCGCTGGGCACTCACGGGCACGCCATTGCCACGCACAGTGCCTTCGGTACGGAACCGGGCGGAGTCGCGTACAGACAATGTGCCGCCGACATTGTCGATATAGCCACCTTGAGTGTCACTATAGACGACCCCACGCAGCGCCAGCTTGTCATTGACGGGCACATTGATCATGGCCTCGACACTGTTGCTCATCTCACCGCCATCGGTGAACGAGGTGGACGCATTGAACCCGGCATCAAAGCCACTGAAGGACGGCTTGTTGGTAATCATGCGGACCGTACCGGCCTGCGAGCTTGAGCCGAACAGTGTGCCCTGAGGTCCGGACAAGACCTCTACGCGCTCGATATCGGCTGCATAGACGTCCAAATTCCGGCCCGGCTGGGCCAGCGGCTGCTCGTCGAGATAAAAGCTGACATTGGGGGCGAGACCGGCGACGCCTGCAACCGTCAGGTTTGGCGTGGTGGATGCGAGACCACGAATATAGATTGTATTCTGACCGGGGCCGGAACCACCTGCCGTGACGCCAGGCAGCTGGACAAGATAGTCCGAGAAATTCTTGACGCCGAGCTCTCTGAGCTGCTGCTCGCCGAGCGCCGTAACTGCGACGGGCACGTCCTGTGCGCTTTCCGAACGCTTGGTCGCCGTGATGGTCACTGTTTGAAGCCGTTTCGCGCTCGCTGGTTCCGCTGGAGCGTCCTGCGCCAATGCAACCGGCGCGACCAGTCCAGCCATCGCAATCAGCGAGGCCCCGTACTTGAGTCTATTCATGTGTGTTCCCTTTGGGTCGTCTCCAGCCATGGCGCGCCAGAATAAGCGGCGCGGCTCGGTACACATGGCTGCTCGATGGTTCCGAAGTACATTTTTATTTCGATGATAGAAAGGTTTCGCCCAGCTATTCGTCGGGTAACTACGGGAATCTTATGCAAACTGTTGCATCAAACCCTCACTCTTCACGATGGCGCGGACAGTTTCCTCAGAACAATGCTTTGATAATCGACGTATTTGCGGCACAAGCCCGGCATGGACACACAAGCCCCCGACACGCCGTCAGACCTGATTCCCGAGGACGAAGAAGCCCTTTTTGTCTACGAAACCGATTACGAGATCGGGCAGGACAATATCGAGGTCGCCGGGCTGAATATTCACAATCCTGTTTTCTTCCTGAGCGCCGGACTGATCATCGTCTTCTCCGGCCTCACGCTGCTCTTTCCGACAGTTTCGGCGGAGTATCTGACAGCGGCCCGAACCTGGACGCTGCAAAGCGCTGACTGGCTCTTCGCACTCACCGCCGTGCTCGTATTCGGCTTCTGCATCGCACTCACCATCAGTCCACTAGGAAAAATCCGGTTGGGCGGACCGACCGCGACGCCGGACTTCAGTATCATGTCCTGGGTGGCGATGCTGTTCGCGGCCGGCGTGGGTGTCGGATTCATGTTCTACGGCGCAGCCGAACCGCTTGCTTATTATACTGACTGGTATGGCATGCCGTTGAATGCCGAACCGCTTTCAGCCGAAGCGGAACGGCTCGCGTATAGCGCCACGATCTTCCATTGGGGGCTCGCGCCCTGGGCGATCTATGCCATTGTCGGGCTCGCACTCGGATTCTTTGCGCACAATAAGGGCCTGCCTCTCAGCATCCGTTCGGCTTTCTATCCTTTGCTCGGTGAGCGGGTCTGGGGCTGGCCGGGGCATATCATCGACCTGTTTGCGGTTGTCTCGACTGTGTTCGGCCTCGCAACGACCATCGGCATCGGCGCAACGCAGGCGACCAGTGGGCTAGCTTACTTGCTCGGCTTTGAGCCCAATGTCGGCATCCAGATCCTGCTTATTGTCGTGATGACAGGGCTTGCAGTCCTGTCCGTTCTTCGCGGTCTTGATGGCGGCGTCAAACTGCTCAGCAATATCAATATGGGCATCGCCTTTGCCCTGCTCGTCTTCGTGATCATTGCCGGACCAACCATCCTGATCTTTACCGGTATGGGCCAGAATTTGCTCGCCTATATGACCGACACGCCCGCCCTCACCAACTGGATACGGCGGCCGGACATCGCCTGGTTTCATGACTGGACCATATTCTATTGGGCCTGGTGGATNNTTGTCGGCATGTTCATCGCCCGCATTTCGAAGGGGCGGACAGTGCGCGAATATTTTGCGGTCGTTCTGTTTGCACCCGTCACAATTGGCATCATCTGGTTTACCGCGTTCGGCAAAACTGCGATCGCCCAATTCAAGACCGGCGAAGGCGAACTCGGCGAGGGCATGGGCAGCGCGTCTCTCGTCCTGTTCCAGATGCTGGCAGACCTGCCCTTCTCGGCCATCACGTCAGCCGCAGCCATCCTGCTGCTGGTCGTCTTCATCGTGACCTCGGCAGACTCCGGCGCACTGGTCGTCGACACGATCACCAGCGGCGGCAAGACAGATTCTCCCCGGCGCCAACGCGTATTCTGGGCCTGCTTGATCGGCCTGACAGCATCGGCCCTGCTCTATGGCGGCGGCACGGATGCGCTGCAGTCACTGCAGGCGGGCACAATCACGGCGGCCCTGCCCTTTACGCTGATCCTGCTGACCTGTTGTCTCAGCCTCTATATTGGCATGCGGGACGAATATCGCAGCATGAACCAGAGCGACGCGGCGGGGTTCTAACAGCCCGCCCTGCACTCAACAGTTCTTCCAGACGTCTCGGCAATAACTTGTATACACCCAGCCATTGATATTCACGACGGCCCTGTGGTCCTGCCCCGTTGCCCCTTCACCCGGAAACCAGCCAGCATGGCCGTAAACCACCTCGCCTGTGTCCAGCAGCAGAGTCACGACATGGCCATCGAAATAGTATTGCCCCGCAACGGGCCCTTCTGTGCCGCCACCGGGAAGAGATGACGCGCGCACATGCCCGGCCATGAACCGTCCATCCGGCAGGAAAAGGATGTCCCGCGGCTGAAGCTCGGACAGGGGAAGGTTCCCGGTTAAAACCTCATCGAAGCGCGCCCGGCCAATACCGATCCGCAGGTCCAACAACTCCCCTTTTGCAAACTTCCGATAGGTTTCGGCCTTTCGGTAAGTGAAACGCCCACGCTCGAAGGAAGCGCCCGTCCAGTCCGAGCTTCTTGAAAGACTCTTCATGTCCAAATCATCCGCAGATCCGCGCCAGAAGTACCGCTCGCATCCGAGCATGACCTTCCACGGTGACTCGACCTCATAAGGATCAAATAGCGCCGCATCCCAGTTCATGCAGGTGATCGCGCTTGCAGCAAAATCCTGCGATCGCTTCGGGAAGAGCACCAAAGTCTGGGTTTCGTCCTTGCCCGCAAAGCTGACCGCGTCGAAGCCGCCGCTGTCGATCATGCGCACCATGCCAACCGGCTTGCGATCCGGCGATACACGCTTTCCCAGCCCCTGAGCGCTCATGGCGGCCCGCACCTGGTCGCCCGTCATGCCGGCTTCGGAAACCTGAGCGCGGCCCATCAGGTACTCTATGACCTCCTGCATGATTTTATTGGACAGCACGGAAATACTCATCGCCGATGGCCCGGACGGCACGCCACCCAGTATCTTGTCCTCCTTGACGGCCTCATCAAGAATCAGCGCGCTTTGCAATCCCCCCGCTTCCCAGTGCCCCATCGAGAGAAGGGTGCATCTGGCGACCGGTCCCCCGCTGCGCGCGGAGAAACCTGCGAACGAGGTTTTTGTCTCGGCATTCGCCAAGGATGGGCAATCGGCCCGCCCGGCGAAAAAGCCCTTCACATACTCAAACTTTTCCTCATGCGTCAGGTTTGGCCGCACATCGCTGACGATGCCAACATTGATTCCCGGCAGGTCCGGTCGTGTCAGATAGATACTGTTGGGGGAAACCTCGACCGTCCATCCGGCCATTGGAATGTCCTGCGCACTCGCCGTCGGCAAGGCAGTGGCGAGCACGGCCATTCCAGCCGCGACACAAAACGAACGCATAAGAGTCCCCACACTTAGTTGCTTGTCGCAACAGTGTTCAACACGCGCGCGAACAGGGTCAACCCAATCCCCCGGAAAAACCGAAAGGGGCTCGTTTCAAATGTTCAAGGAAGGAAAATGGCACACCCGGAGCGATTCGAACGCCCGACCCCCAGATTCGTAGTCTGGTGCTCTATCCAGCTGAGCTACGGGTGCCTGCCGTTTGGAAGGCGGACACATACAGTGAGGAATCGGGGGATGCAAGCCTGTTTGCCACGCAACTGTCATTCCTCTGCAGTGGCGGCATCCCCGGCAGGTGCAATCCCTGTTACAGCGCTGATCCAACCCGAATATGCGCTGACCCGCATATAGATTCCCGGACTGTCCGGCCGGGCACACCCCAGTCCCCAGCTGACCACGCCTATCTGGACCGGGCCATGCTCATAACTGCGCAGCATGAGTGGTCCGCCGCTATCGCCCTGACACGAATCCACGCCTCCTGCGCCCGCGCAGATCTGCGTCTGGGGATCCACCGCCACACCAGTCAGCTCGTCCTGCAATCCATACTCAGAAATGCGTGCGGCGGTTTGCTTCTGGCAGGTCTGCGCATCGACCAAGGGCACATAGCCCTCCTGCAAAATCAGGCTCGGCGCGGTGACATGGCGACCCGTCCGACTGGTTCCAGCTTCGCTGCGAGCGGTTTCGCCAACCTTGCCATATCCTGCCACGAGTGTGTCGGCATATGACCCTGTCATATCAATGGCTGTCGCCGTCAATCCATCAAGCGACGCTACTTCACCTTCCCAGCGGCCTTCGATACGTAACAGGGCCAGATCATGTCCGCGCTCGGGATTGCCGGAATCATAGTCCGGATGAACAACGATCCTGGAGACCGGAAACAGTGCGCTCGATGGCACATCCATCAACGAGCCGCGACCTATGGCCAGCCCGACTGGCCCAAACCGCTCCATCGTGCGACCGGTTGCATCCGGAAAATACTGGACTGCACGCCCGTTGCTCTCAACGCGAATTCCTTCAACGCAATGTCCCGCCGTTATCGCCCATTCCGGAGAGATCATGGTTGCGCCGCATTCGTGGAATACGGACCGTCCTTGCAAGGCCTGCAGCGACGCCATGCCGGGCCAATCCGCAGGATCTGCTTCCTGACCACCCACAACACAGGCCGTGGCCAGCGCCAGCAATCCTGCTCCAATTCCGATCTTCCACCCGCGCTGCATACGCCTGTCCCTCATCAGCGATTGGCTTCATGCACCCCCCGTGCAATGGCCCGGGCGAGTGTGGAGGCGGCCAATTCTCCGATCCTCGCAATGAGTATGGCACGCTTCTCCTGCGAGGCAATCTGGCCTGACGACATTACGAACAAGGCATCTCCATCAAACGGCGCAAAGACTGGCCGGATGGCTCGAGAGAAGCCGGACAGCGCCATCTGCGCCACCCGCTTCGCTTCACTCGCTGTCAGAATCACATCCGTGGCGATGCAAGCGATGGTCGTGTTCTGGCCGAGCGCCGGATTGGACTTCGCGGCGCCCCAATCCTCTGCATCGGCGACATAATCTCCGGGTGGACGCTGGCCCCCGAATTCCCCATCAATCTCGAAGGGCCACGACCAGAACGCTTCTGTGCCGGGCATGAAGACTGATCCGAAACAGTTTACCCCGGCCAGCGCGCCAACGGTTATACCGTCATGCGTTACGATACTGGCAGAACCGGTCCCGCCTGCAAACGCTCCCGCCCGCGCACCATAGGCCGCCCCGGCCTGACCAAGCGCCAGCTCCGTGCCACGCGATCGATACGCCGCCAGGCCGAGGGCCGCATAAGGAGAAACTTCGCCCCAGTCCTTGTCGCCACCATTGGAAAGATCATAGAGGATCGCCGCTGGCACAATCGGCGTTCGCGGCACGCTCATTAACGGCACGAGCGCGAAACCGCGCCCCTCCTGCTTCAGTCCTGACGCCACGCCGTCTGCCGCTGCGAGACCGAATGCGCTGCCGCCGGAGAGACAGACCGCGTCGATGCCATCGACCAGCATGCCCGCCGATAGAAGGTCGGTTTCGCGCGTGCCGGGGCCTCCGCCGGACACTGCCACCGCCGCGATCGCAGGTGCATCCGGCACGATCACGCTGACACCTGAACGGACACTGGCATCCTCAGCCTGCCCAACCTTTATGCCCGGCACGTCCGTAATGGTATTTCTTGCGCCTGGTTTTGCCATAAGCTGCGGCCCTGTCTTTCCCTTGTGAGGCATGTTTCATAAGGTCTGCTGCAACACACGCCAAGCTGAAGGGGCACTTTATGAGCCGTTTGCCGATTCTCCTCGCCTGTATTGGACTCTCCGCCTGTGCGCCGGGCGACGATAGACCGTTCAACGCGACCGAAGAAGCGAGCCGCGCTGCTGAGGCTGCCGCCCAGTCCGTAGAAGAAGGTGTCACAGCGGCTGAAGCCCCAGCCACGAACGCCTGGACGAAAGGCGCCATGGTCGCCGCAGCGGACCCTCGCGCGGTCGAGGCGGGTCTCGAAATGTTGCGTCAGGGCGGATCGGCGATTGATGCGGCCATCGCCGTGCACTCAGTGCTTGGATTGGTCGAACCTCAAAGCTCCGGCATCGGCGGTGGTGCCTTCATGGTCTACTATGATCGTGCCAAGGACGAGATAACCGTTTTTGATGGACGCGAAGTTGCCCCCGCATCCACGACGCCGGACCATTTCATGAAGGATGGCAAGCCGCTTGGGTTCCTTGAAGCCTGGCAGTCCGGCAAGGCCGTTGGCGTGCCCGGCCAGATTGCGCTCTACAAGACTTCTCACGAAGCGGCTGGCAAACTCGAATGGGACGCCTTGTTCCAACCAGCCATCAAACTGGCTGAAGATGGGTTCGAAGTCTCACCACGCCTTGCCGGTCTGTTGGTCAATCCGCGCCTGCGCGGCGCAGTACGGCTCGACGATCTGTCTGCCTCATCCGAGTATTTCTATCCGGGTGGAGAGCCGCTGCCCGTCGGCTTCATCCGTACCAATCCGGACTATGCCGCGACATTGTCTGCCATCGCGGATTCCGGGCCAGCCGCTTTCTACGAAGGCGACATTGCACAAGCCATCGTGGACGCGGTCAACGGGGATGCTGTTCCGGGCGATATGAGCCTCGAAGATCTCTCGACCTATTCCGTCAAAGTCAGGCCAGCCCTTTGCGGTGATCGGGCAGATCACTATCGCATCTGCTCGGCACCACCCCCTTCTTCCGGCGGCGTGACGCAGAACATGATCATGGGACTCTATGATTTGCTGGAGCCAACCGACGAGACGAGCATGACCGAAGAAGGCTACCTCAAAGCCTTTGTCGACGCCCAACGCCTCGCCTATGCGGACCGCGATCATTATCTGGCCGATGCTGATTTCGTCCCGGTACCATCGAAAGACCTGATCAATCCGGCCTATCTGCGCGTCCGCGCCAAAGAAGCCTTCGCACCGGATGCGGCCTCCTTCCCGGGTGATCCCGGCATTGCGCTTGGACGAGACCCAATCCGCCCGCTCTGGGGAGAAGACGCCACCGAGCACGCGCCCGGCACCACGCACATCTCCATTGTGGATGCAGATGGCAACGCCGTCTCCATGACCGCCACCGTCGAAGCGGCTTTCGGCTCGTCCCTCATGGTTCACGGCTTCATGCTGAACAATGAGCTGACAGATTTCTCCCGCGAGCCGACAAAGGGCACCAAGCCCGTCGCGAACGCACCCGGCCCATTGAAACGGCCTCGCAGTTCGATGTCTCCAACAATCGTCTTCGATCCCGATGGTGACCTGTTCATGGTCACCGGATCACCGGGCGGCAATTCCATCGTGGCCTATGTCTCGAAAACGCTTGTTGGGGTTCTTGAGTGGGGCAAGACAGCTCAGGAAGCCATCGAACTGCCGAACATTATCGCGCGCGGTGATACTGTTGGCGTGGAAATCGATGTTCCAGGTGGCATGGAAGCCGCCGAAGCCTTACGTGAAATGGGATATGATGTGGAAGAACGTGAAGGCGAAAATTCCGGCCTTCATGTCATCATTGTGAGGGAGGATGGCCTCGAAGGCGGCGCCGATCCGCGCCGGGAAGGCGTTGCGAAGCATCTGGATTAGGCTTCATGGCCAAGCTCTATTTCTCCTATGCCGCAATGAATGCCGGCAAGTCGACGATCCTGTTGCAGGCGGCCTACAACTACCGCGAACGCGGTATGGAGGTTCTTCTCCTCACATCCGCGCTCTACAAGGATGATGAGGAAGGGCACATTTCATCCCGGATTGGCATCGGCGCCGACGCGGTTCTCTATACGGCGGACACGGACCTGTATGCGCTTATCGGCGATGCGATGGCCGGTCACAAGATGAGCGCGATATTCGTCGATGAGGCGCAATTCCTGACCAAGACGCAAGCTTGGCAGCTCGCGCGTGTCGCGGACCATCTGAATGTACCGGTGCTGGCCTATGGCCTGCGAACCGATTTCCAGGGAGAACTGTTCGAAGGTTCGGCCGCGCTGCTGGCGATTGCCGACTCGCTGCGGGAGATCCGCACAATCTGCGAGTGCGGCCGGAAGGCCACGATGGTTGTGCGGCTTGGTCCGGATGGAAAAGCCCTTACCGAAGGCGAACAGGTCAGCATCGCCAAGGCGACCTACTTGTCGCTTTGCCGCCGCCATTGGGAGGAACGCATGGGACGCTTCCCACCTGCGCCTTGATCAGGGAGACAGTTCAGCAGTCAGGGCATCTGCGAGAAGCCGTCCGCGCGCGGTAAGGGCGAGCCTTGGTCCGTCTTGCACCATCCAGCCTTCTTCGACGAACACATCTATCTTGGCCTGCGAGAGCGTCCGGCCTGAAATGCTTTCGATCCTCGTCCGGTCGATCCCGGATGATGGTCGCAATCCCATGGCCAGCAACTCTCTTGCATTGTCTAGCGGGTACAGCTTGGACGCCTCAGACCATCCCGACGCAAGAGCTTGCACGTTTGCGATATAGGCCGCCGGCTGACGCTCAGCCTCTGAGGCATAACGGTTTCCACCTACGCTGAGCCGACCATGCGCACCAGGACCCACACCGATCCAGTCACCGCCATTCCAGTAGATGTTGTTGTGACGAGACCGGTATTCTTCCGACATGGCATGATTGGAGATCTCGTAAGCAGGCAAGCCGGCTGCAGAAAGCACATCTTGCGTCAGCTCGTACAAATCGGCCTGGTCATCGTCGTCCATCGGAGTCATCTGGCCGCGAGCCGCCGCCTTGCCGAAGGCCGTACGCTCCTCGATCGTCAGTTCGTACAGGGATATATGGGGCGCACCATACTCCAGAACATCTGCAAGCTCCGCCTGCCACTCATCCTCTGACTGGCCGGGTCGGGCATAGATCAGGTCGATTGAGACATTCGGGAATATCTTCATGGCCCGCTTCAAGGCTGCGCGCGCGACGTCGCTATCGTGATCACGGCCCAAAAAAGCCAATGCATGATCCCGAAGAGATTGTATGCCGATGGAAAGCCGGTTGATACCTGCCACCTTCAGCCCCTCAAGGTCCATGCGCATGATGTCATTCGGATTGGCTTCAATTGTAATTTCAGCATCATGTTTCAGGCCGAAACTGTCACCGGCAGCAGTGACCAGCCCGGCAATGGCGTCGGGGGCCAGCAAGGATGGCGTCCCTCCCCCAAGATAAAGACTGTCCGCCGCCCCATGCTCTGGCATGCGCGGACGATGGATCTCGATATCTTTCCGGATTGCCTTCAACAAGGGTTCCGGGTCGCGGTCCTTGGCTGCGTACACATTGAAGTCGCAGTAAGGGCAGATCTTTGCACAGTACGGCCAGTGGATGTAGACACCGAATCCATATTGTGGACCGAACTGAGCGGATTCCGTCGTCACGATAGCAGCGCCGCTTTGAGCTTCTCGACGGCCCGTGCGCGGTGGCTCATCGCGTGTTTCAAAGCGGGCTCCATTTCGCCAAACGTGATCGATTCCCCTTCTGCGACAAAAACAGGATCGTATCCGAAGCCCTTGTCCCCACGTGGCGGCCAGGTCAGCTCCCCATGGACTTCGCCCTCAAACACCTCCGCATGACCGTCTGGCCAGACAATGGCCAGCGCGCAGACAAATTTCGCCGAACGGTCGGTGGCGCCAATATCATCGAGTTCGCGCTGAACTTTCTCCATCGCCTTGCCAAAGTCGCGCGGTTCGCCCGCCCATCGGGCTGAGTAAATGCCCGGCGCGCCGCCCAAAGCTGTAACAGACAGGCCAGAATCGTCGGACAGCGCCGGAGCACCCGTAGCCTCGGCCGCCGCCCGCGCCTTGAGGATTGCATTGCCGGCAAACGTCGCTTCGGTTTCTTCCGGTTCGGGCAAGTCGAGCTCAATCGCCGAGACGACCTCAAAGCCCAGAGGCGCGAACAGATCCGTCAGCTCGGATACTTTGCCCTTATTATGGGTCGCCGCGACCAGCCGTCCGGGCGAGAGCCTTCGAATCATGCTAATTTCACCCATTCTGTATTGGCCCTATTCTTGCTTTTGTCATTAAAGTATATATCGTTATTCGGTAAGCCTTGCGTCTTTAGCGATAAAGTCGAGCGGCTCCATGTCAACAACGCCGGAAGGTGAAAAGATACGCATGAGTACAAACGCGGGAAACTCCATGGCCGCCATCATGACCGTGCTGGTGACGATTGTCATGTGGATGACTGCCCTCATCGGCGCAATCGTTATTCTCGCAGCCGGGATAGAATTGATCTCCATGCTGTCAGGCAATCCAATCAATATTGGCGGCATCAAGATCGACGACCATGATATCAGCGTGCACGAACTCAGCGCCGGCCTGCTCGGCGCCGTCGTGGTGGTCGCTGCGGTCGTCTTTGTCTGTCTTGAATTGCGCAAGATCCTCGCAACCCTGTCTGCAGGTGACCCGTTCGTACCGGATAATGCTGGTCGGCTCACACGAATCGCCATTGCCATCGCCGTGACACAACTGATGCGGTACGCGATCGCATTGGTGATCGGACTGACAGCCGAAGGGGCAAAAATACAATTGTCTTTCGACCTTATCGCATGGGCATCGGTTGCGGCGCTCTTCATCCTGTCCCAAGTCTTCCGTGAGGGCACCCGCCTTCGCGACGAAGAAAAAATGACGATTTAGGAGCACAGGATATGTCCATACGCGTAACCCTCGACCGAGTGCTTCTAGATCGCCGCATGTCTCTGACGGAGCTATCAGAACGCGTTGGCGTAACGCTGGCCAATCTTTCGATCCTGAAAACCGGCAAGGCCAAAGCAGTGCGGTTCTCCACACTTGAAGCCTTGTGCCGGGAACTGGACTGCCAGCCAGGTGATTTGCTTGTCTTCGACGACGAGGATTCGGCGGACCATGAACAAGTCGCGGCCGAATAGGTGACGCGTCTCCGCCTCCTGCCGTTCGAACCAGGCGATGTCGTTTCGGTCCGGTTTGGAGTGGTCCTGTCGCATTATGGCGTAGTGACCTCCCGCGGGACAATCATCAGCAATTCCCGCCTGCATGATGGTGTCGTCGAACAAAGCCCCGATCAGTTTTCGACCGGTCGTGAGATTCGCCTGCACCGTCGCTACAGCTCGCAGGATGGCCACCTCGTGGAAAGCCGCGCCCGTCGCCAGCTCGGCCGTGACTATGATCTGTTCGGCTCCAATTGCGGCCATCTCGTCCGCCATGCGCACCGCCGCAAGCCGACGCCAATGCAGATTGGGGCAGCGACTGTCCGCGCATTGGGCGACATGCTATCCAGCAAGCGAAATCCTTACTGACTCAGACAAGGAACGTCGAAGGCCTTTCGGCGTAGCTACAGCATGACCCACAAGATTGCCTGCGCGATGCTCGCCCTGATCCTGCCCCTTGCTGCGTGTGGCGGTGACAAGGAAGTCGGCGAATTCAAGAATGACTGGCTCGGCAACGAGATCAAGATCAAGCAGTTACAGGACCCCGATATTCAAGGCATCGTCTGCCATCTCTCTTATTTTGATCGTGGCGTCTGGGACAGGCTTGGCAAGGGCAACTGGTTTGAAAACCCTTCCAATTCCTCGATATCATGCCTTCAGTCGGGCCCGATCCGCATCGGTCGGATTGATCTGGACAAGTCCGGCGAGGAAGTGTTCGACCAAAACCAGAGCCTGGTCTTCAAGCAACTTGCCGTCCGCCGGATTTACGATGCCGATTCCGACAGCCTGATGTACGTCTCCTACAGCCGCAAGATCGTCGACGGCTCTGCCAAGATGAGCCTGTCGACCGTGCCGCTGTTTGGGCGTGATGTGACCTGGCAAAATGGGAAGCCGGCTTCCGGCAATTAGTCCACCGACACATGTTTTCGGCAATTACGTATGGACGCCGGACAGTTCGGCGCCCATGTGCGGCTGCATGACAATGAGAGTCCGATCTGCTGATGATCGTCGCCGCGAGATTCAGGAAAACGCCACGCGCCTCGGCATCGACGAGGCGTTCATTTCCGATCTTGTCGAGCGGTTCTATGCCCGCGTCCGCGCCCACCCCCTTCTGGGCCCGGTTTTCGAGCAAGAGATCAGAGACCAGTGGCCATCCCACCTCGCCAAGTTGAAGGATTTCTGGTCGTCGGTGTCCATGAACACGGGTCGCTATTCCGGCAAGCCTTTCCCGGCCCATATGAAATTGACGGGCATCACGCCCGCCCATTTCAATATCTGGCTCGCCCTGTTCAGATTGACGCTGGAAGACCTGTCGGACAATCCGGAAACGGTGGACTACTTCATGGAACGCGCCAATCGCATAGCCCGCAGCTTTCAACTCGGCATGTTCGAACTGGGCAACGGCCCCGGCATTTAGCCCAGCGCGGCCTTCTGCGCGTCGAACAGTTCCATACAGCCTTTTTCCGCGAGTCTCAGCATTTCATCGAGCTCAGGACGGGTCATTGGGCGCTCTTCGCCGGTGCCTTGCACCTCGATAAAACCACCATCGGAACTCATCACGACATTCATGTCGGCTTCACCGCGTGAATCTTCCGGATAGTCGACATCCAGAACCGGGTGGTCCTGGTAGATGCCCACAGAAATGGCGGCCGCCTGCTTTGTGATTGGATCCGCAGAAATCACGCCTTCGGCGCGCAGGTAGCGACAGGCCATGGCCAAGGCAACAAATCCGCCGGTGATCGAAGCCGTGCGCGTGCCGCCATCGGCCTGCAACACGTCACAATCTATGGTGATCTGGTTCTCGCCCAGCGCCTTCAAGTCACACACTGAACGCAGGGAGCGACCAATCAGGCGCTGAATTTCCTGCGTGCGACCGGATTGTTTGCCGGAGGCTGCTTCCCGCCGACCGCGTGTATGTGTTGCGCGCGGCAACATGCCATACTCAGCGGTGACCCAGCCCTTGCCCTGCCCTTTCATCCAAGGCGGGACGTTCTTTTCCCAACTGGCGGTGCACAGGACATGCGTGTTGCCGAACTTGGCGAGGCATGAGCCTTCAGCATAGCGCGTGACATTAGTCTCCAGCGTCACGTCGCGAAGCTGGTCAAAAGCGCGTCCGGATGGACGAATAAGCGTGCTCATCTTGAATTCCTCATTGCTGCCCTGCCTGATTGCGGGTTTTGACGCGCCTGTCTACACCGGGAGAGAGGTTCATAACCGCCGGGGGAATCATGCCGACAGATATCGAGATCGCCAGAAGCGCCAAGAAGCGCCCTATTCACGAATTGGCCGAAGCGCTCGAGATCGATCCAGAAAACATTATACCCTATGGCCATGACAAGGCGAAGATCGCAACCGGTCACCTGACGGCGATAAAATCAAAGCCCAATGGCAAGCTGATCCTGGTCACCGCGATCAACCCGACACCTGCTGGCGAAGGCAAGACCACAACCAGTGTCGGACTGACAGACGCAATGAACCGGATCGGCGAGCGTACCTTGCTCTGCCTCCGTGAACCTTCGCTCGGCCCCTGTTTCGGGATGAAGGGCGGAGCCACAGGCGGCGGCCAGGCGCAAGTGGTGCCGATGGAGGACATCAACCTCCACTTCACGGGTGACTTCCACGCGATCACCTCCGCCCACAACTTGCTTGCTGCCATGATCGACAATCACGTCCATTGGGGCGGGGACAGCGGTATCGATCCCACACGGATCACATGGCGCCGCATCATGGACATGAATGACCGCAATCTGCGCAGTGTCGTAACGGGCCTCGGCGGCAGCCCGAATGGCACACCGATGGAAACCGGCTTCGACATCACTGTCGCATCCGAAATCATGGCAATCCTCTGCCTGGCAAAGGATGCCCACGACTTGCAAGCCCGGCTGGAGCGCATGGTGATCGGCTATCGCCGGGGGCGCGTGCCTGTCACGGCGAAAGACATGAATGCGGTCGGTGCCATGATGGTCCTTCTGAAGGACGCCATGCTGCCCAATCTGGTCCAGACCTTGGAGGGCAACCCAGCACTCATTCATGGCGGCCCGTTTGCCAATATTGCGCATGGCTGCAGCTCTGTGCTCGCCACGCAAGCCGCACTCAAGATGGCAGATTTCGTCGTAACAGAAGCTGGCTTCGGAGCAGATCTCGGCGCGGAGAAGTTCTTCAATATCAAATGCCGCCAGGCTGGCCTCGCGCCCAGCGCTGCGGTGCTAGTCGCGACCGTTCGCGCGCTGAAGATGCATGGCGGCATCGCCAAGGAAGACGCCGGCACCGTTAGTTATGACTCGCTCGAAAAGGGCCTTGCCAATCTTGGCCGCCATATCGAGAACATGAAACAGTTCAACGTCCCGGTCGTCGTGGCAATCAACCGGTTTACCTCGGACACATCCGGTGAAATCGCCGCAATTGAAGCCTACTGTGCCCAACAGGACGTACCTGTCTCCGTCTGCACGCACTGGGCTGAAGGGGGGCATGGCGCCGAACACCTTGCGCACACAGTTGCCAATCTTGCGCGAAACGCACCGGCAGATTTCGAACCGCTCTATCCGCCGGAAATGCCTCTCTTTGACAAGATCGAAACCGTGGCCCGGCGCATCTATCGTGCCAGCCATGTCGAGACGACCCCTTCGGTACGCAACCAGCTGGAACGTTGGGAAAAGGCAGGCTTCGGCCATTTCCCTGTCTGTATGGCAAAGACGCCCTACAGTTTTTCAAGCGATGCCAAACTGATTGGCGCGCCCGTAGACCATGTTCTCAAGCTTCGTGACGTGCGCCTGTCTGCGGGTGCGGGGTTCGTCGTGGGGATCTGTGGTGACATTGTCACCATGCCGGGTCTTCCCCGCCAGCCTGCTGCGGAAAACATGCACCTCAACACCCTGGGTCAAATCGAAGGCCTTTCCTGATTGGTGCTCAGCAGGCGGGATGAAACCTGTTGAACGCAGCGCGGCACACGCCTAATCAATAAGGGATGATCCAGCCACTCGACACGCAATCCCTGTTGCAGCGCCTTGACCAGCGTTCACGCGACATTTTCCGTGAGATTGTCGAAGGCTATCTGACCACAGGCGAGCCTGTCGGCTCCCGCACCTTGTCGAAAAGCGGGATAGCCCTCTCTCCTGCCTCCATCCGCAATGTGATGGCGGATCTGACTGAACTCGGCCTGCTGGAATCGCCCCACATCTCTGCCGGACGCGCGCCGACCCATACCGGCCTGCGCCTGTTCGTCGACGGCTTTCTCGAAATCGGAGAGCCCAGCCGCGCCGACCGTATGGAGATTGATGACCGCCTCAAGTCGGCGGGCACCAATATCGAAGCGGTCATGGGCGAAGCCTCGAATATCCTGTCCGGCCTGACCGGCGGTGCAGGCCTGGTCACGTCCCCAACCCGCGACGCCGTGGTCAGGCATGCCGAATTCGTACCGCTCGGCGGACGCGAAGCGCTCTGCGTCATCGTCACAGAGGATGGCGATGTCGAGAACCGTATCGTTGAAGTGCCCGAAGGGCTGCCGGCAACGACGCTGATCGAGGCGGGTAATTATCTCTCAACGCGCGTGCGCGGTCGCACCCTGACGGAAGTCGCCAGCGATATCCGTCAGGAATTGCGCTCGCATCGCGCCGCGCTGGATCAGGCCGCATCCTCGCTGGTGGAACAGGGACTGGCGCAATGGAGCGGTGATGCACCCGGACGGGGACGCTCCCTGATCGTGAGAGGCCGTGCCAATTTGCTCGAAGACGCACAGGCCGCAGAAGATCTCGACCGGGTACGCCAGCTGTTCAACGAGCTTGAACGCCAGCAAAGCTTGCTCGATATCCTCGACACAACCCGAGAAGCGGACGGTGTGCGGCTGTTCATTGGTGCGGAGAACCAGCTTTTCCCGCTATCGGGTTCAAGTGTGATTGTGGCTCCCTATATGGGAGGCGGAAAACAGGTTATTGGCGCACTGGGCGTGATCGGCCCCACCCGGCTGAACTATGCCCGCGTCATACCTATGGTCGATTATACGGCGAAAGTGGTCGGGGAACTCCTCTCCACACGCCGCAAAAAGGATACGCAAGGATGAGCGACGAAACCAAACCCGGCGAAACCGCTGAAATTGATTCCAATACTTCCAAGGCTGACCTCAAAGCGGCCGCGGACGATATCCTGAAGTCTGCGCCCAAGCAGGAAGACGCACCCGAAGCGCAAGCGGACGTGGATCCTGTGCAGCAACTTGAGATCGAGAAAGAAGAGCTGCGCGAGCAATTGCTGCGAACGCTGGCCGACCTCGACAATACGCGCAAGCGCGCCGAGCGTCAGGTGTCCGACGCGCGCGTCTACGCCATCGAGAAATTTGCCGGCGACCTGCTCAGCGTTTCGGATAACCTCTCCCGCGCCCTCGCCGCCCTGACCGATGAAGATCGCGCCGCCCTGTCAGAAGCTGGCCGGAACCTGTTCGAAGGCATCGAGATGACGGAGAAGGAGCTGCACACAGCCCTCGCCCGTCATGGCGTTACGGTGATTGCCGCCCTGCCCGGCGACACATTCGATCCGAACCTGCATCAGGCCGTTGCAAACATTCCGTCTGACCAGCCAAACGGCACCATCGCCTCCTGCTTCCAGCCCGGCTGGAAGATCGGCGAGCGCACCTTGCGCGCCGCCATGGTCGCGGTCAGCGCAGGCGCGGCGAACTGATCAACGCCCCACCTTCCACGCCGTAACGGTGTTCTGCCGCCAGTTCGGCACGATGACCGTATCGCCGATCACCGTCAGGTCATTCTGAGAGACCGGTTCATCAAACAGGGTGGCGACCGCGCCATCCTCGCCGACATAATGGATCTGGCCGGGCCAGGACGAGACGAGATAGCCGCCACCCGGAACGAGGCCGATCCCGTCGGCATTTTCCATGCCGGCGGCCATCTCGGTCAATTCGCCCTCTGCGGTCACGCTGAACAAGCTGCCGGTTGTCATGGTAGAGACCAGCATCCGGTCGCCATCGCCCAACAGGCCATTCACGCCCGCCAGCCGCTCATCCTGCAGCCAAAGCTCAGCCGTACCGTCTGATATCCGGTAGATCGCCGCATCGCCGGAATCCGATACATAGACCGCGCCGTTCCAGTCTGTCGCATCATTGAGAAATTTGGCGCCCTCAATACGGACCGAGTCCAATCGTTCGCCGTCTTCGACGTTGAACATCACCACGCTGTCAATGTCGGCGGCATATAGAGCCCCGTCCAGCACGGCCATGCCCTTGGGCGCGTCCAGTTTCGCTGCCCAGTATTGCGTCGTGATGTTGCCGTCGGCTGCAAGGTGAGAAATGTAGCCATTCCCATCCTTGTCAGTCCCCTCTCCGACCACGTTCGAAATGAAATATCCGCCATCCGGCGCTGCAGCGACGCCTTCGGGACTTTCAAAGCCTTCGGCAATCCATGCCTGCTCAATGCTCGCCACAGACAGCGCCTTGTTGACGGGTTCTGATGTGCAGGCCGCCACTAAAGAGATGGAAAAGATTGGAACAAAGGTGCGGATCATCTGGAGCCTCCCCGGCTTCTGCTTTTGGGCACTATGCCCAGCAGAATACGTGAACGTCCAGAAGTTCCGGAATAATTCAGCCCAGCGGCTCGGGCGCGGTGCGCCCACGGCCGGGCAGGCGCTCCCACAGGCGCTCATGAAACGTGTAGGCGAGGGTCTGCACGGCCGGTTCAATCATTCCGATGGCCAGCGCCGCATGCCAGTTACGCGTCAGGGCAAACGCCACGGCAATAGCGACCGTAAAGTGCATCAGGCTGTATGTGAGTGTCTTGATGAGTTGGCGCGGCATGATACTTCCTTTCACACCAACTGACATAGTGAGACTGAGAACCATTATCAAATAAATTGCTGTTGGGGTTGCTATAGGGCCGACCTATAGCAGCAATGCACCAAAATCCTGTACAGCTACGTATTGTTCCCCCCTTGAGACGCGCTAAACCCTTCCCATATCGCAAGACGAACCGGCGCACGGATCAAAACCGTTTCCGCCGCCTCATTTGAACCCTTGGAAAGAGCCACTGGCTGTCCGGGGCTGCTGAGCAGACCGCAACAGAACACGGCCCGTGGCGGCTTGATAAAAAGAGAGATGCAACATGAGCAAAATCATTGGTATTGACCTTGGAACCACCAACTCCTGCGTCGCCGTCATGGAAGGCGGACAGGCAAAGGTCATTGAAAACGCAGAAGGCCAGCGCACAACCCCGTCCGTTGTGGCCTTCACTGAAGGCGGCGAACGCCTGATCGGCATGCCGGCCCGGCGCCAGGCTGTCACCAACCCGGATTTCACCTTCTACGCCATCAAGCGTCTGATCGGTCGCCAGTTCGACGACCCGACCGCGCAGAAGGACAAGGAAATTTCCCCGTTCGAAATCGTCAAAGGCCCGGCAGGCGACGCCTGGGTCAAAGGTCGCGACAAGGATTACGCACCACAGGAAGTGTCTGCTTTCATCCTGACCAAGATGAAGGAAACGGCTGAAGCCTATCTCGGCAGCGAAGTGACCCAGGCGGTCATCACCGTGCCTGCCTACTTCAATGATGCGCAACGCCAGGCAACCAAAGACGCCGGCAAGATCGCGGGTCTTGAAGTCCTGCGGATCATCAACGAGCCAACCGCTGCGGCCCTCGCCTACGGCCTCGACAAGGACGAACAGTCCAAGACGATCGCCGTATATGACCTTGGCGGTGGTACGTTCGACGTCTCCCTGCTCGAAATCGGCGACGGTGTGTTCGAAGTGCTGTCCACCAATGGTGACACGTTCCTCGGCGGTGAAGACTTCGACCTCCGGATCGTCGACTTCCTTGCAGAAGAGTTCAAGAAGGATCAGGGCATTGACCTGAAAGCCGACAAGCTTGCCCTTCAGCGACTTAAGGAAGAAGCCGAGAAAGCCAAGAAAGAGCTTTCCTCTGCCAGCCAGTATGAAGTGAACCTTCCCTTCATCACGGCAGATGCGACCGGCCCCAAGCACCTCAATATCAAGCTGACGCGCGCCAAGTTCGAAAGCCTTGTCGAAGACCTCGTCAAGCGCACCATCGAACCGTGCAAGAAAGCGCTCGCAGATGCTGGCAAGTCTCCTTCCGACATCGACGAAGTCGTTCTCGTGGGCGGCATGACCCGCATGCCGGCGGTTCAGGAAGCCGTGAAGAAATTCTTCGGCCGCGAGCCGCACAAGGGCGTGAACCCGGATGAAGTTGTTGCCATCGGTGCAGCGATCCAGGGCGGCGTGCTGCAAGGCGACGTGAAAGACGTGGTCCTGCTTGACGTGACCCCGCTCTCGCTCGGTATTGAAACACTTGGCGGCGTGTTCACACGCCTGATCGACCGCAACACGACGATCCCGACCAAGAAGTCCCAGGTGTTCTCGACGGCTGACGACAATCAGCCTGCCGTGACGATCAAGGTCTTCCAGGGCGAGCGCGAAATGGCCGTCGACAACAAGATGCTCGGCCAGTTCAATCTCGAAGGCATCCCGCCAGCACCGCGCGGCTTGCCTCAGATCGAAGTGACCTTTGACATCGACGCCAACGGCATCGTGTCCGTGTCCGCCAAGGACAAGGCCACGGGCAAAGAGCAGCAGATCACCATCCAGGCGGACGGTGGCCTGACGGACGAGGACATCAAGAACATGATGGCCGACGCCGAAGCCAATGCGGGCGAGGACAAGGCACGCCGCGAACTCGTCGAAGCCAAGAACCAGGCCGAAGCGCTGGTGCACCAGACCGAAAAGCAGGTCGAGGAGCATGGCGACAAGGTGTCTGACGAGGTGAAAGCCGAGATCAAGACGGCGTCCGACGAGCTGAAAGAAGCCCGTGAAGGCGACAACATCGCCGACATTCAGGCCAAGCATCAGGCCCTGATGACAGCCGCGATGAAGCTCGGTGAAGCGATCTATGCCAGCCAGCAGGATGAGGCGGCTACGGCAGATGCCGCTGCTGATGCGGCCGCGGACGGCGACGATGTCGTGGATGCCGACTTCGAGGAAGTCGACGGCGACCAGAAATCAGCCTGATCGGGTCCAAGCCTGAAAATACAAACAAACCCGCCGGACCGCTCCGGCGGGTTTTTTCGTCCCGGGTCCCGAGAAACTAAGGGCGTGGCGGGCGCACGAACTTTGCTCCCACCAGAATACCGCTCTGCCAACGCTTCTCGCATGGCACAACCAACTCCATTGAGCCGTCAGGCTTCAGTATCTGGAGTTCAAACGTCTCCGGCACTGCCCAGATTTCGGTCAATTTGAGTTTGGCTCCTGTCGATGACAGGTCTCGGATCCCCACATCGAACGAACTGTGGCGGTGATTCAATACAATTCTGCCCCGTCGCAACATCCGCATCCGCGGACCGTCGCGTCCATTTGTGGAAAGGTGATCTACCTGCGCCTCGCGTTCATCTGTCATGTCAGATCTATGCGCGACGCAGGTTTTGGTTCAGGCGTTAACTGTAATCCCAGTAGCCGTTTCCAGCTGAAATCAAATCACGACCACCACTTTGCCCTGCGCTTTCCGGTCCATCAGCTCCTGAATGGCATCGGCTGACTTTTCCAGCGGATATGTATTCGAGATGTGCGGACGGATCTTGCCTTCACCATACAGCTTGAACAGTTCAGCGACATTCTGCTGGTGAGCCTTCGGGTCACGCGCCACCGCTGCGCCCCAGAACACGCCGCGAATGTCGCAACTTTTCAGCAGGGTCAGGTTGAGCGGCAGCTTCGGGATACCGGCAGGAAAGCCGATCACGAGAAAACGCCCTTCCCAGTTCATGGCCCGCACCGAGGGCTCGGCATAATTGCCACCGACACCGTCATAAATAATGTCCACGCCGCCGCCGGACACTTCCTTGATGTCGTTGGAGAACGCTTTCTGACCGTCCCGATCAAGCTCACGCGCATAGACGAGGCCTTTGTCGGCGCCTTTTGAGAGGCAGAAATCCACCTTTTCCTGTGTCGAGCAGGCCGCGATCACTTCAAGGCCCATCGCCTTGCCAAGCTCAACGGCTGCAATGCCAACACCGCCAGCCGCACCCAGAACGAGCAGTTTTTCACCCGGCTTCGGGTCAGCGCGGTCCTTGAGAGCATAATAGCTGGTGCCATACGTCATCAGGAACGCGGCCGCTTCTTCAAACGGCATGCCTTCCGGGATTGGCATTACGGCATGCTGGGCCGCGACGGCATATTCCGCCATACCGCCATTCCCGATCGAGGCCAGAACGCGGTCACCCACTTTCACATGGGAAACGCCTTCGCCCACTTCCTTGACGAACCCGGCGATCTCGCCACCCGGCGAGAATGGGCGCGGTGGCTTGAACTGGTACATGTCCTGGATGATCAGCGAGTCCGGGAAATTCACCCCGCACGCCTTCACTTCTATCAGCACCTGACCTTTGCCGCATTCCGGCATCGGGGCATCTTCAATAACCAGACTGTCCGGTCCGCCTACTTCTTTGGAGAGCACTGCTTTCATGGCTGCGACTTCCTTCCCATCTTGTTGTTTCTGCTGTCAGACGGTAGCGGTGTGCCCGATAAAAGTCCAAGCCTGACGTAGCGGAGAGGTAGCAGTCAAATGGCAAAGAAATGGGCCCTGGCCCTGCATGGTGGCGCCGGGCCGATCCCGGGGAATGACTATTCCCTGCAGGAAGCCCATTTGGCGACCCTGCTGAAGAATGGTGCCGAACGCTTGCGGGACGGCGAAGCCGCTCTGGACGTGGTCGAAGTGATGGTTCAGGGGCTTGAAGAGTCCGGCCTGTATCTTGCCGGAAAGGGCGCTGCACCAAACCTCGACGGCGCGTATGAGCTGGACGCCGCCATCATGGACGGTCGCAACCGCACAGCCGGAGCGGTCGGCGCTCTGCAGGGATACCGCAATCCGGTCTCATGCGCGCGCGCGGTCATGGAACAGACTCCCAATGTTTTGCTGATTGCAGACGGCGCCCGAAAACTGCTGGCCAAATCCGGCCTGGTCATGATCGACGATCCGGACGCTTACTATGACCCCGTCGATGAACTGACGACACAGGACATGATCAACTCGACCGGAACCGTGGGGGCAGTTGCGCTCGACATTTATGGTGACCTGTCAGCTGCAACCTCTACGGCCGGCATTCGCGGCAAAACGCCCGGCCGGCTGGGCGATACTCCCCTGCCCGGCGCGGGCACATGGGCAGATGAACGTTGCGCCGTGTCGTGCACCGGACTGGGTGAATATTTCATTCGCGCAGCCGCAGCCGCAGACGTCTCGGCGCGCATCCGCTATGCCGGAGCCGGACTGGAAGCCGCCGTCCAAGGCGCATTGGATGATGTGCGCATGCTGGGAGGACAAGGCGGCATGATCGCCGTATCCGCCGAAGGAGACATATCTGCGCTCTGGAATTCGTCTGGCCTGAAACGCGCCATGGCGGATTCAAATGGACGATTTGAAGTGGGCACGTTCGGCTAATGAATATTCTTCTTTTCATAGTGTTGGGTTTGGCCGGGTTCGCCCTGATGCTCGCCCTGCAGATGCGCTGGATGATTTCTGTAGCGTTGCGCCGTGCTCTGACGGAAAAATTTGGCGGACTCCCCTCAGACATCGAGTACCGCGAAGGCGTCGCTGATGCCGGACGGCGTGTCTCGCATAAGCATATCGCAACGCATCTCAACCAAACCTATCCGAACCAGCTCGGACACCTGCGCCTTGCGCGGCGCGTTTCGGTTTACACACTGCCTGTGATTATCGGCCTGCTCGTGATCCTCAGGTTTGGACTGGAGGCTTTCTGATATGCGCGGCTATTTTGCGATCGGCTCTGAACGTATCTCGAAACCCATGAATCTTGGCGCGCTGATGCGTACAGCGAATGCCTTCGGGGCAAGCTTTGTGTTTTCCATCAATGCCGAGCATCGCCTGCGGGCAGCCTACCAGGCCGACACGTCAAAAACAGCCGGGCAAGTGCCTTACTATCAGTGGGACAATGTTGACGAAATGCAGTTGCCCCGCGGGTGTCAGATGGTCGGCATCGAGCTGACGGATGATGCTGTAATGCTGCCCACCTTCCGGCATCCTCCGCAGGCGGCCTATATGCTGGGCCCTGAAAAAGGGGACTTGTCACCCGACATCCTCGCGCGCTGCGATCATGTCGTGAAAATTCCGACCAAATTTTGTATCAATGTCAGCCTTGCCGGCGCGCTCGTCATGTATGATCGCCATCTATCAATGGGCGGCTATGCTCCGCGCCCGATCATGCCTGGCGGGACTGGCGGGGATGGCCTCAGCGGAACATATGTTCCCGGTCGCGACCGCAAATAGTCAGCGCCCAAGCACACGCTGGATCACACCCATGATCCCCGTGAACTGTAGTCCCGCATCCCGCACCGCAAGGGCGAAACAAACCTCGCCCGGATCACCGACGGGTTGGTGCGTGTCGTCCGGCCCCTTGACCGCCAGGTCGCCGGGACCGTAGCTGCCGGTCTCATCCGAAAATCCGCCTGCCACCACGAGCGTGAACTCCGTACCGCCATGCGAATGCCGGGGCACTTTGGCATTGGGCTGTATACGGTAAAGCTCGATCTCGAGGTCGCTGCCAACATCGAGTTTCATGCGTCGGATGCCCGGCGCGTTCGCCTGCCATCCGGCAGCATCAAATGCTTCCAACGCCTTGTCGCGCAAAGGCATGGGCAAACACGCCAATTCGGCGTCTCCAGTGAAATCCGTAGCGGCCACGCTATCTCCGCTTTCGAACGCATCAATCAGCTCAAGTGCGCGAGCCCCTGCTCCGGCTGACATCTGAACGGGCTCTGTTGTTTCCAGCATGAAACCGGACACCGCTTCACTTGCGGCAAGCGCGCCACGCACATCACGCCGTAACATGCTCTGGGTCTCGAGTAGCAACGCAAATGCCGGATCAAGCTGACCCGCCGCATAGGCCGAATAGAGCTCGCTATAGGATGAAGTAGCTGGCTGCTGCATCATGTCATGTTCCATTCACTACGTGTCGGCATCTCCGCCCTCCGGTTCCAATTGGCCACGCAGGCGGCCGAAAGCCAGCCGGATTCGTGACTTCACCGTTCCCAGGGGCAGGTTGAATTTTGTGGCGATTTCGGAATGCGACAAGCCTTCATAGAAGGCGGCCTGCAGCAATTCCAGCTGTTCGGGGGGCAGCTTCACCAACTCGGCCCGAACCGTCTCCTCGATCTGAACCCGATCCAGCGCCGCATCCGGCTGCTCTATATCCGGTGGCCGAAGCATGGGTTCATCCGCATCGAGGTCGGGCCGACTGGCCCGGCGGAATTTGTCGATGCGCCGATTGCGTGCGACGCGGAAAATCCAGGTCGAGACCGACGCCTGCTTGCGGTCGTACATGCCCGCCTTGCGCCAGACAGTCACCATGACGTCTTGCGCCAGATCTTCGGCCTCCAGCGCGCTTGCGCCCAACCGCAACATGTAACTCTTCACCCGCGGGGCGTAGAAGTCGAACAATTCCGAAAAAGAGGCCCGACACTTATCGGAGGCAATCAGGGCCATGCAGTCTGCATGACGCTGTCGCACATCCGGGGAAATCGTCGTTGTTACAGTGTCGTTCACACAAGAACTCTCAGTTTACATGTTCCAGACACTATCGTGGCGGCTCACATGGAACGCAACCGCCTGAACGAACAAGCTGGCGTGATCTGCAGAGGCAGCTGACATGCCGTAGTTTAGCCTTAACCCTGTTGTCTTTATGATGCTGGGAATGCTCCGCGCAAATGGGAATGTATAGAATATGCAAACACTGAGATTGAGCCGGAAAACTCTGACCGTGCTGACCCTTGTGGCTGCGCTTGCCGTGCCCATGGCCTCTGCCAGCCCTTCGGCGATCGGTCGATACAAGGATTGGTCGGTCTTTACCGACATCGCAAATGGAGAAACCATCTGCTACGCAGCGACACAAGCCACCGACAAGGCCCCCCGCGCGGCCGATCATGGCGATGTGTGGTTCTATGTCACCAATTGGAAATCCGGTCGCGCGCGCAACCAGCCGAGCTTGAAAGTCGGCTTTGACTTGCGGGAAGACCTGGCGCCGAAGGCCAGCGTAGGACGGTCGTCCTGGGCCATGTTTGGCGTCGGGCGTGAAGCGTTCGCAGATGATTCCGACGATTCCCGGATTGTTTCGGCCCTTCGCAAGGGATCAGAACTCCGGATTGAAGCCGTTTCCCAGCGCAACACGCAAGTGGCCTATCATTTCTCGCTGAGCGGCTCGGCAGCGGCCATCGACAAGGCCTCCGCAATCTGCCGCTAAGACGCCTGACCCGGTAGACAGAAGCGCTCAGGATGGCGGCCTTTCGCATCGCGATAGTGCGAAATGATCACGTCCATATCGGTCTCGAAATCCCCGCCAGGTATGATCGGTCCCTCCAGCCGCATTTCCCTGGTTCCAAAATCAAGCACGGCGCTGAACAAGGGCACATTGGCGGATTGGGCGATATGCCAGAACCCTGTTTTCCAGACCGGATTGGCATTGCGCGTCCCTTCAGGCGCGATCGCGAGGTGGAGCGTATCCGCCGCGTCGAACGCCTCCTTCATCAGCGACACGACATCCTTCGATTTTGACCGCTCAACCGGCACGCAGCCTGCTCGCCGGAGCAAGCCGCCAAACGGCCCTTGCACGAGGGAAGCCTTGCCCATCCAACTGAGCTTTTGTCGGTACCAGCCCGCAATGGCGAGCATGACCAGCCCGTCATAGTTGGAGGTGTGAGGCGCGGCGATGATCACGGATTTGGAGACATCCGGCCAGTCTGTGGCGACATGCCAGCCCGTCGCTTTCAGAAACATCCAGGAGAGCCCGCGAATGCCTTCGGAGAAGAGGCCCCGATAAGGCGCTGACTGACCGAAACGGCCTGGCGGATTATGGGTCGGAACGGAGTCCTGCATGTTCCGATCCTCTTCGCGTTCGGTGTTGAACGCTTGTATAGGTGCTGCGATCAGGAAAGTCGTGCAAATATCGACCGGCATGGTGCCGCCGGACTCGCTACGACGTGTGGCGACTGCTATCAATACCGCACCGGCAATCCAGGGCTGGAATCGGAGTGCATCATGAATATCGGCTTTGTCCTTTTCCCAAATGTGACTCAACTCGATTTCACCGGCCCTCTCCAGATACTCCACCGTATGCCCGGCGCGGAAACCCATATTCTCGCAAAATCCCCTGATCCTGTGCCGAGCGATTGCGGCCTTGGCCTCCTGCCGACCGGCACATTCGCAGATGCGCCCGATCTCGACATGATCCTCGTGCCGGGCGGATTTGGCGTGGTCGATGCGCTCGCTGACGGGGAAACGATGGATTTCGTTCGCAAGGCCGGCGCGGCAGCAACCTATGTGACGTCCGTCTGCACGGGCGCTTTCATACTCGGTGCAGCAGGCCTGCTAAACGGAAAAAAGGCGACCACCCATTGGGCCTATCACCATCTGTTGCCGCTGGTCGGCGCTGTGCCCACCGAAGCGCGCTGCGTTCGGGACGGCACCACCTATACCGGTGGGGGCGTTACCGCCGGCATCGATTTCGCGCTTCAGATTGTCATGGAAATTTCGGGCCAGAACGTGGCCGAAGGAATTCAGCTGGCAGTGGAATATGATCCTGCACCGCCTGCCAATTCGGGCCATCCTTCCACGGCAAACGCGCAATTGCTCGCCGCCACGGAAAAACGGTATGCAGACCCCATCGAGGCGATGAGGTCTGCAATTTCAGCTTAGTAGCTTTCCTGCGTGATCGGCGTCAGGATGATTTCCACGCGGCGGTTGGCGGCGCGGCCCTCAGCAGTCGCATTGTCCGCGATTGGCTGGGTCTCACCCATACCAACAGCCGCAAGGCGAACAGGCGTGACGCCCTGGTTTACGAGATAGGAACGGACCGATTCTGCACGGCGACGGGACAGGTCCATATTGTAGTCGTCCGGGCCGTCAGAGCTGGCATGACCAATGATATCCACGGCTGTCGATGGATAGTCGACCAGCGTCAGACTGACATCGTTCAGCGCGCTATAAAAGTTCGGCTGGATCGTGGCACTGTTCACGGAGAAAGTGATGTTGGACGGCATGGTCAGCGCGATCTGATCGCCCTGGCGCTCAACACCAATGCCCGTGCCAGCGGTTTGCTCGCGCAGGCGGCGCTCCTGTTTGTCCATATAGTCACCGGCTGCGGCGCCAGCAATTGCGCCCACGGCTGCGCCAATCGCAGCGTTGCGGCCATCGTCGCCACCTGCAAGCGTACCTGCACCAGCGCCAAGAATGGCCCCGACGCCAGCGCCGGTCAGAACCCGTTGGCTCGGCCCGGTCTCACAGGCTGGAAGGGCAATCAGGGGAAGCGCAAGCAGCGCATAGGAAAGGCGTTTCATGTCATCAGCTCCTTTGGAAAGGACAGCCCGGAATTGGGCACGCTTATTAACGCGTGGGTCAGTCTTTCCGTTCCATCGATGACAAAACAATGGCGATCCTCATTAACTCCCCGTAATGTGAGGCCTGCAGCCAGCAATTCCTTCAACCGCTTCAGCGTGTTATAGGCGCCGCATCATGAAAATTGAACTTGACCTTACCCGGCGCGGCGACGCTGCATCCCCTGCCCCCCGCTCATTGGCGGGCCTGTCCCTGCCTGCTCTGAAAGCAGAGATGGAAGCGCTCGGCCTGGAGCCAAAGAAAGCCGGTATGCGCGCAAAACAATTGCGCCGCTGGATGCACCATTTTGGTGTTCAGGAATTTGATGGCATGACCGATGTCGCCAAGGACCTGCGCGCGGAGCTGGGCGAGAAATTCATCCTCACCCGGCCCGAGATCGCGGATCATCAGGTCTCTCGCGATGGCACGCAGAAATGGCTGGCCCGCTTCGGCCCCGGCATCGAAGGCGAGAGCGTCTACATTCCCGATGTCGGCAAGGCGGGTGCACTCTGCGTGTCCAGCCAGGTCGGCTGCACTCTGAACTGCACCTTCTGCCATACCGGCACACAAAAGCTCGTCCGCAACTTGACCGCACAGGAAATCGTCTCGCAGGTATTGATCGCGCGGGACGCGCTGGATGGCTGGCCGAGTGATGAAGAAGACCGACGCCTGACGAATATTGTTTTCATGGGCATGGGCGAACCGCTCTACAATCTGGACAATGTCGCCGAAGCGATCGACACGATCAGTGACGGCGATGGCATAGCAATTGGCCGGCGCCGCATCACCGTTTCCACGGCGGGTGTCGCGCCGAAAATCGTCGAGCTTGGCGAACGCACAAATGCCATGCTCGCCATCTCACTGCACGCGACGAATGATGATCTGCGTAATGAGATTGTTCCCATCAATCGCAAGTACAATCTGAAGGAACTGTTCGAGGCGATCCGCGCCTATCCCGGCCTGGGCAATTCCCGCCGGGTGACGTTTGAATATGTCATGTTGAAGGGCGTGAATGACAGTCTTGCTGAAGCGCGCGACCTCGTCCGCCTTCTGAGAGGCGTGCCGGCAAAGATCAACCTCATACCGTTCAACCCCTGGCCGGGCAGCCCTTATGAATGCTCCGACTGGGACACAATCGAGGAATTCGCCGAAGTGCTGAACCAGGCGGGCTATGCGTCCCCGATCCGCACACCGCGCGGACGCGACATTCTCGCCGCCTGCGGACAGTTGCGCTCCGAGAGCGTCAAGAAGTCCGCCGCTGAAAAGCGCCGCGAAGCGCTGGAAGCCGCTGCCGAATAGAAAAGGAGAGGCATCGCCTCCCCTTCTCCATAGTGCACCCGGTCAAACCGGCTAGGCGCCCTTCAGCGCGGTGATCTGCTCTTGGGCATCCGTCAGAATATCCGCGATCGCCTTGCGCGTCTCGCCATCATTCGACGCCGACCGGGCCGCATCTCGCACTGCGTGGCGTAGTCGATGCATGGCCCCGCGCACATCCTGCGGATCTTCGGGTCGATCGCTCTCCTGAAGGTCGGCGAGGCGGGCCTCGATCGCCTCGATTGTCTCGGCTGATTCTGCGCGCTCTTTGCTGCCGTCTTTCGTCAGGCGAAACGTCCGGCGCTGACCATCCATTTCCGCCTCGACCAGGCCGAGGTCCAGGAGGGCCTCCAGCGCAGGATAGATCACGCCGGGACTGGGGACATAAGCCCCGCCCGTCCGGCTCTCGATCTCACGGATCAAGTCATAGCCGTGGCGGGCTTCCTCCGAGACAAGCTCGAGGATCAACAGGCGTAGATCGCCATGATTCAGGGGCCGACGGCGTCCGCCGCGATGACCATCCGCTCTACCATGTCTCATACCGCGTCGACCTCCATGCATGGGTCCATTTTCTCGTGTGCCGCAACCTGCGCCACGACGATGTTTCATGTTTCTATTTCGATACGTCATTTCAAGTCCTTTCGATATATCTAAACCTCAGATAATTTCGATATATCTAAATTTCAAGGTTCGATATATCGAAAACATACCGATCCCCAGTCTCGTGGAATTTGTGCATGGCGCTTGATCCAGCCAGCCGCTAATTTGTCGGCATGCGTCTCTGGTTTGCCATTCTCGTCTGCACGGTTCTGATGCAAGCTTGCGCTCAGGCGGAAACGCCGTCGCCCTGCGCCCCGGTAAAGCATCTCGGCCAACCTTATACGGTGTGCTCCTTTGAGACGCCCACATCGGTAAACCTCTGGCTCACTCACCCCGATGGCGCGCCCTTCGGTCAGTTCGACCGGCTGGCCGCCCATCTCGCCGATCACGGCCAGACGCTTGAGTTTGCCATGAACGCCGGCATGTATCATCAGGACCGCCGCCCGGTCGGGCTTTATGTCGAGCAGGGCGAGAAAGTCGCCTCGCTCGTGACGCGTGAAGGGCCGGGCAATTTCGGCCTGCTTCCCAACGGGGTATTCTGGGTGGATCAAGACGGCACCCCCCATGTCACAGAAAGTCTCGCCTTTGAGGCCGAGGCACCGGACGCGCGCTTTGCGACACAATCCGGCCCCATGCTGGTAATCGACGGTGCATTGCATCCGAGATTCAACGCGGACGGCCCCAGCCGGAAACGTCGCAATGGCGTGGGCGTCACCGCCGATGGCGCAACGCTCTATTTCGCCATCAGTGATGTGCCCGTGAACTTCCACAGTTTTGCCAGCCTGTTTCGCGACAAGCTGAACACGCCCAACGCCCTCTTTCTGGATGGATATGTCTCAAAGCTCTACGCGCCGGAGATCGGCCGCAACGAGACCGGTCTCGATATGGGCCCGATTGTCGGCGTGGTCCGCCCCTCCGATACGGACTGCCCAACCCCGCCCAGCATGATATGCTGATCAGCGTATCCAGAGGAGCCCGTCATGCTCGCCCATACAATCCTGCTCGTCTTCGGCCTCTACTTCATGGCGTGTGGTGCCGGCCTGTTGGCCAGCCCTGACCGCATGGCCCGTCTGATCGACGAATTGGAAGACAGCCCGGCGATCGGCTTTCTGTGCGGCGCGGTCATGATCTTTGCGGCGGGGGGAACCTTGTCAGTCCAGAACAGTTTCTCCACCGCAACCGATGGCATCGCAACCCTGATCATCGCAGGGGCGCTCGTCGAAGGTCTCCTCCTGGTGGCATGGCCCAAACCACTCTGGGCATTGGCACACTGGATGATGCCGGATGATGATCATTTGCGCGGATTTGGCATTGTTGCGCTCGCGCTTGGCCTGGTTGTGTTTGCCATCGGTGCGTTCTAGCCCTTTGAGGCACCACACTTAGAGGAGACCCCCATGTCGGCTGGCCCGGTTACGCTGTACGGATTGAAGAATTGCGATTCCTGCAAGAAAGCCCTGAAAGAACTTGATGCCTCGGACCGGGAGACCGCTTTTGTCGACATTCGCGAAGACGCCGACCTTGACCGGCTCCTGCCAGCCTGGCTGAAGGCCGTCGGCGCGGAAAGACTCGTCAATCGCCGCTCCACCACATGGCGCACCTTGTCAGAGGCTGAGAAGTCAGGCGCGCTGGGCGAGGGCGCCGCGGCCCTGCTGAAGGCGAATCCCACGCTGATCAAACGTCCAGTCATCGATACCGGTGCGGAAATCCTTGTGGGCTGGGACAGCGGCACGCAGCAGGCGCTCGCGCGGTGACACTGGAAGATTACAATTCCTATTGCGCAGGCCTCGGCCAGACAACGCATGTGGTCCAATGGGGTGGCTCCCATG
>NZ_DGNK01000014.1:0-4079 GCF_002388935.1 Hyphomonas sp. UBA4494 | reverse complement strand
CTGAAAGACCAGCCCGGCTGCCAGGGCGCGCCTTACCTTGCTTCACGTGGCATGAAATGGATCCAGCGTTTCTCGGACGAAACCCTGTCGGATGACGACCTCAAGGACTATGTCGCAGAATCCTTTCGCCTGATCGCCACTGCCCTCAGCAAGAAAAAGCAACGCGAACTCGGCCTGCTCGACTAGCGCGCATCCTGCCTGCATGTCGCATTGACCTCACTCGCCGCTATCGGCATGCGCGCAGGACAGGAGTTGCCCATGTCCACACCGATCACCATGCTCGTGCCCGCCATGTTCAACGGCCCCCCGGGCTCGGCCAATGGAGGCATCTCGGCAGGTCTCGCCGCAAGCCAGATTGATGGTCCGGCAGAAGTTTCCCTGCGCGCGCCACCCCCACTCGACATCGCGATGGAGGTTGTCCCAACAGACGACGGATACGAAGTCCGGCATGGGGACCAGTTGGTCATGACCGCGCAACCTGCCGCACCGCTTGCCCCTCCTCCCGCTGCGCCAAGTTTCGAGACAGCACAGACAGGCCCGGACAGTTTCCCCCCTGTCGAGACCCACGCGTTTCCCCGCTGCTATGTCTGTGGACCAGAGCGCACCGACGATGGCCTCTGCCTCTTCACCGGCAAGCCGAATGGCTATGACGGGGTGACAGATGTCTGGACACCGGATGAAAGCCTTGCCGGCGAAGACGGCTTGGTGCGCCCGGAAATACTATGGGCCGCGCTCGACTGTCCGGGCGCCTTTGCGATTGGCTTTCAGGACAATCCGATGGTGCTGGCCCGCATCACCGCGCAGGTGCATGCACGCCCCGCCCCCGGCGACGATCTCATTGTGGCTGGCTGGTCTCTCTATGATGACGGTCGCAAGCATGGCGCTGCCACCGCACTGTTCACGCGCGACGGCCAGCTGCTGGCTCAGTCGGAGCAATTGTGGATCGAACTGAAGCGGCCTGCAGCCTGACCAATCAGCGCCGACGGCGCGGGTTCAGGTAGAGATTGCGCTCCTGCGTGTCGAGTTGGCGCACGGCCCGCCCGAGATGCAGCTGCTCAACCTCTTTCGCGACATGCCGACGGGCGGCGCCGTTGAATTTCAGCAGGGCACAGAACATCTGCAACACGGCCTCCAGCTTGGCATAGCTTTCCGCCGCATCCACTTTAACGATCCATGATCCGCCCAGATTGATGATCCGGTGATCCAGCTTGCCGATCTTGCGACCCCGATCATCATACAGACTATAGTCTGCACCGATGCCTATGACGTTGCGGCGCAGGCGATAGAAGCGCGGGCCTTTCGTCGTGTCGATAAAAAAGGAAAATTTCTCCGGGAAAAGCGGCCACTTCTGCGCCGACCGTTCCAACTGGATAATCTGGTTATGACGGCTGATATTGACTGAATAGGACGGCACCGGTGTGCCCTTCGCCCCAATGCTCAGTTGCAATGACCGGCCCATCAACAATTCTGCCGTCCCGCGCCAGTGCATGCCTTCGGAAAACAATTTCAGCACCAGCCGGCGCTTCATGCCTTCCCCGGTTTTCCACATTTCCTTGCGATAGGCGAGAATGCCCGTCCGCTCGCGACCATCCTTGATCTGGCCAAAGATCTCCATGTCCTTGGTGAACTGGTCAGACGCGGCCTCATGCTGGGTCTGTTTCATGATCCCGATTTCGGTCGGGTTCAGATCGGTCGCCCAGAGGTCCACCTTGAAGGTCTTGTATTTCGGTTTTGCCTTGGTCTCTTCGGCGCCGCCGAATGTTGCAGTAAAGGCCATGAAGCACATCTCCGGGGTCGGGGTTTGCGCCCATCATCGCGATTCGACGTCGCCATAAGGTTAACAAAATGCCGTCTGGGATTAATCAGCTGCTATTTCTACACCGAGCACAGCCTCAGCCCGGGTCAGCCTGCCTGTAGCAATTCCTCCAACCGTATCAGGGCGCTGCCCCAACCCGCTTGCGCCTCTTCCAGCAGGGCCGATCCGTCCAGCGCCACGGTCTGCAGCGTGATGACCAGGCGCGTCCCTTCCCCGTCCGGCAGGAACTCCGCCGAGACAAGGCAGGCCCCTTCGGTTGCCTCCATGGAGGCGATGATCTCGGTATAGACGATGCGCTTGTCCGGCACGATGTCATGATAGCGCCCGCGCACCACGGCCACGGCCTCACCGCCTGCCAGACAGGCCGTCACATCTTCTCCGCCCACGGAAAAGTCGGCCGCATCGATACGCATGTCGATCTCGTCCGAGGGCGAGCCCCAGACCTTGCGCTGCTCCGGATCGGCCCAGGCCGCAAAGACGCGGGTCGGCGAGGCCGAAAGCCGCTTCTCCATTGTGGCGGTGCCGTGCTGTACGGTCTGATGGGTCATGTCATGTGTCCTTCTTGGGGTCAGTCGCGTTCAGGAAAGTATCCAGCCGGTCGAGGCGCGCCGCCCAGGCCTGCTGATATTGCGTGATCCAGGATGTCAGCTCGGCCAGCCGCGCAGCCTGAAGGCGGCAACGCCTTACACGCCCTTCCTTGCGGCTGGAGACCAGTCCCGCTGTCTCAAGCACGCGGACATGCTGCAGGAAGCTCGGCAGGGCCATATCATAGGGCTCGGCCAGTTCGGCAATGCTCGCTTCGCCGAGGCTCAACTGCGCGATGACCCCGCGCCGGGTCGCATCGCCGAGGGCGTGGAAGGCCCGGTCGAGGGCTGCAGGATCGGAAGAAGAATGGTTAGGCATACGCCTATCTATTGCGACGGGCTGATATTTGTCAAGACACTTAGGTGATTACCTATCTTTTCTCGCCAGCTGCCCCCTTTCCTTCCTTCCGCAACCCGCCTATTCTCCCACCTATCCGAGGGGCGCGCATGGCAAGCGCTGAGATGGAGCCGACACCGCTCCAGCACCCTTTGAACCTGATCCGGCTAATACCGGCGCAAGGGACGGGAGTGAGCGCGTGGAATATATACGACTTCAGTATCAGGACTCCGCCTCCGCAATGCCGGAAGAGCGGTGGTTCGAGCTGAATCAAAACGCTGCAGTGAAACGCACGATCCACATTTGCGATACACGCGCCGTCAACAACAGTATTGCCATCCAGTCCCATCGTCAGGCAGCTTTCGCCGATTGGGCTTATACCTCCGACGATCCCTGCTTGTTCGCCAACGCCTATGCGACTTCTGCGGATCTTGTGCAGGAGTGGACCCGGAAAGGCTTCATCCAGCTGCCCGCCACAGCCGCCGACTTCAACAAGACATTCATGTCCGCCACACCGGCCATCTAAGGAATAGCCCCATGAACAAGCCCACGGACCAAAGCCAGTTCGAGACCCCCAAAGTCACCACCGGCGCCCTGCCCGCCAGCCGCAAGGTCTATTCCCACCCCGCCGACGCGCCGGACATTGCCGTGCCGCATCGCGAGATTGACCTCCACCCCAGCGCCAATGAGCCCGCCGTGCCGGTCTATGACACGTCCGGCCCCTATACCGACCCGTCGGTCACCATCGACGTGGAAAAGGGCCTCGCCCGCGACCGGCGGGCCTGGGTGCTGGAGCGCGGCGGCGTCGAGGAATATGACGGGCGCCATGTGAAGCCCGAAGACAATGGCGGCGCATCCGGCAAATACCTCGCCCGCGAATTCCCGGTCACGCACAAGCCGCTGCGCGGCCTGCCCGGCCACAAGGTCACGCAATATGAATTCGCCAAGGCCGGCATCATCACGAAAGAGATGATCTATGTCGCCACCCGCGAGAATATCGGCCGCGCCAAGGCCGTGGACGGCGCTGCGGAACAGATCGCGCAGGGCGAAAGCTTCGGCGCGCATATCCCGGAATTCATCACGCCGGAATTCGTCCGCCAGGAAATTGCCGCCGGCCGCGCCATCATCCCGTCCAACATCAACCATGCCGAGCTGGAGCCACAGATCATCGGCCGCAACTTCCTTGTGAAGATCAATGCCAATATCGGCAATTCAGCGGTCACGTCTTCCGTGGAAGAAGAAGTCGACAAGATGGTCTGGGCGATCCGCTGGGGCGCTGACAATGTCATGGACCTGTCCACCGGCCGCAACATCCACAACACGCGCGAATGGATCATCCGCA
>NZ_DGNK01000037.1:0-64298 GCF_002388935.1 Hyphomonas sp. UBA4494 | reverse complement strand
ACAAGGACGAGTGCAACCGTCCGGAAACGACGCTGGAAGGCCTCTCGTCGCTGAAGCCGGTCTTCAAGAACGGCCAGAAGGTCAAGGAAGGCAAATACGTCACCGCCGGCAACGCCTCGCAGCTTTCCGACGGCGCCGCCGCCGTCGTGCTCATGGAGCGCAAGGAAGCCGAAAAGAACGGCTCCGACATTCTCGGCGTCTTCCGCGGCTTTGCCGTCGCCGGTTGCGAGCCCGACGAAATGGGCATCGGCCCCGTCTTCGCCGTGCCGCGCCTGCTCGAACGCCACGGCCTCAAGGTCGACGACATCGACCTCTGGGAACTGAACGAAGCCTTCGCCTCGCAGTGCCTCTACAGCCGCGATCGTCTCGGCATCGACCCAGAGAAGTACAACGTCAATGGCGGCTCGATCTCCATCGGTCACCCATTCGGCATGACCGGCGCACGCTGCACAGGCTCGCTGCTCATGGAAGGCCAGCGCCGCGGAGCAAAATATGGCGTCGTCACCATGTGTATCGGCGGCGGCATGGGCGCAGCAGGTCTCTTCGAGATCTTCAGCTGATCCCCGTCAACTTGAACGCAGTGAACGCCCCGAACTTCGGTTCGGGGCGTTTTCCTTTTGGGGACAAGACCTTATGTTGAATGTCACCGACATATTCGACTAGGGGCCATCATGATCCGTCACTTCTTTTCCGCCGCCAGCCTGATCGCCCTTGTCGCTTGTGGGCCTGGCGCAGATAAAGCCGACCATGGCGTCAGCACGGATCCGAACGCTGCAACAGGCTTCATCATTTCCAACACGGTCGCACCGGAAACCGCCACGGTGCGCGAAGGCGAGACCATCGCGCGCGACGCTGACGGCCGCCCCTACAATTACGCCCTTTTGGGCCAGCCCCTGCCCGCCCTGTCAGGCAAGTTGGCAGACGACTCCGTTTTTGACCCGGCCTCGCTGGAAGGTACGTGGAACGTGATTGATATCTGGGGCATATGGTGCGGGGACTGTATGGCAGACGCGCCCTATGTGGCCGCGCTGGTCACCGCAATAGACCAGGACCCTGATCTCGGCTTCCTGTCCATTCACACGCCGGCAAACGCCAATCGTGCGACGCCGACTGACATGTACGGAAAATATGGTTCGGTCAGCGCCTATTTCGACGACAAGGGATATTCCTATCCGACCTTGCTGGATGAAGACGCCAGCCTCAGGTCTGCTTTGGAAATCAGGTGGACACCTTCCTATCTCCTCGTTGATCCAACCGGGATTGTGCGCGGCTTCCGGACAGATCTGTCTGTCGCTGATGGTGAGCCGGTGAAAGACTTTCTGAAAGACGTGGCCAGGGTCAAATCCTCGGTCAAGGCGGGACAGACCCCGCCAGCGTTTCAGCCCGTTATCGGCCCGCAAGGTGTGATGGGCATAACTGGCGCGACGCCATTCAATACCAACGCCATTCGCGCCGCGTTTCCAGCTCAGGAGATCGTGCCAGGCGAGATGGTCGCCGAAGGCGATACCTACCCGGTCTTTCAGGTGATGACCCAGTCAGACACGGCACCAATGTTCACTGTGGAGCCCGACTGGTCCAGGGGACATGTTTACCGGGTGTCGACCACCCACTCGAACGTCACAGGGCCAGACGGCGAACAGATCGGTACGTATCGGCTTAGCCAATTGACGGAGCAAGCGCGATCGACTTGCTTTGACGGGGTGGATGAGTCGGCAGATCTTCTGATTTGCAATGACTTGGATAACGGTGTGCGATTTCAACGCGTTTTCGAACCTCTGGACGATGGAGCTGATGCGGTTCTGACTGGCATGGCCTACTATCCAGCTCGCCCTGACGCGATGGATTAACTTAGCGGAAAGCCTAACCTGCCGGATTTCGCGTCATTTCATCGATTTTGATGGAACAGGGCGTTTGATCATTCGCCTGCCAGCTTGTAACTGTTAGGAAAAGCGTTCTGGATAAACGGAAAGGCGGGTCTTGATGCTGCATCCATCCACCAAACGGCTGATAGACAAGCTCGGCGACATGACACGTCGACAGAAGGTAACGTGGCAGGAAGCCGAAAACGGCCAAATGACCCACGACACTGAAGGCTATCGAGTCACGCTGACGCCTGACCCTTACGGCGTCTTGCTCACAGATGCGCAAGGCAGGGAAATAGAGACCTGCAGCCCGTCCGACTTCAATGATGAACTTGATGCCGACGGCCGCCCTTACGCGATATTCGTCGAGGAGCTCTACCGGGAGGCCAAGCGCCATGCACGCGGCGCAGAAGAGGCGATCAGTGCGGTGCTGGCCGGACTGACTGCTGTAGAGACAGGCGTCAGCGATGAACCTGCCGACCTGATCGACGATGCTGACGAGGAGGTATCTCCTGAGGCGTCAGGAGAGGATGCGGTCGAGGATCCATTGGATGACAGCTCCCCGCTGGAACCTGAAGCCTATCTGGAAATGGACAGTCAGTCCGACATAACATCAGCGGTCGCGTCTCTTGCGAGCCAGGTAAATACACCTTTGGAAGCCCAACCGGTTGAACATGAAGCCCCTGAAGAAATCAGCGAAGACTCGCTGGAGTCTCTGATAGCATCACGGGGCGACCAACAGATGCCGTCCGAAGATGAAATCCTGACCGATGAAAACACGGGCATCTCTCTCGAAGAGGCTGTTGCTGACTCGGCTCATGAGGTAAATACTGTCGAAGACGCAGAACCCACCGAAGAAGCCACGCCTGAAGCCGAAACTTCCATGTCGCCAATCATGGGCTACGGAGTCTCGTCACCAGATGCGCCGGCCGCGATGGAGCCTGTCGATGAACCGGGGCCACTAAACGAACCAGCCGCAGGCTATACACCGGCGGGTTATACGGAAATCGAACCGGAAGATGCCTCGACTGCGGAAGCAGACGCACCGCAATTCATGGGCAAAGTCGACTCCGAAGTTACGCATGAGGCCGACACCTACACACCCGCCTTTGCGGATGTCAGCGACAGTGCGCCGAACCATGCCGAGGCTGAGCCATTTGGCAGTTTCACACCAGAACCGGAGCCAGAAGTAGCACCTTCCACGCCCGAAGTTGCGACGATCGAGGCGACGAGTGGAACCGAGGAAACGGCGGGTGAGCCGTCGCCTGCCCCGCAGGACAACTCCCCCCCCTCCCAAAATTTCCTTACAGGTGGGTATGGTGGCGGGCTAGATGACTACGCGCCTGAGTCTGACACTGCACAAGCATATTCGGAAATGGAATCTTCGGAAACACCTGAAGTTGAACCTCAATTGGAAGCTGCTCTAGCACCTGAGGTCACACCGCAGCCGCCTCAATCCTTCAGCCTTTCTGGAATTGGGAACCGGCAGGCTCCCGTCGAAGCACCAGCTCCGCTGGACGCGACCGACTCAGTCGGGTCGGTGAGCGCCCCGCGAGTCGTGATCGACGCCACTCATGACCAGCCCTGGCCCGGAACAGAATCGAACGACTCTGACGAGCATGTATCCGCCGCGGAGACGCATTTCGAGGTGCCCGAGCCGCACGCAGAGCCCGAAGTAGAGGTCGCACCAGAGCCCGACTTCATTGTGGATACTCCGACCGAACCGGCTGAAACCTTAGTCAGCGAAGAAGAGACTCAAACCTCTGAAGACGCAGCGCCACGCCCGGTCAAGCGGTTCAATCCCTGGAACTGACCACTAACCGCGCCAGAAGCGTCGGGTCAGAACCACAAATACAGCCACGAACTCGAGCCGCCCTAGCAGCATGGCAATGGCGCAAACCCATTTGGCGAAGTCAGGCAATAACTGGAATGTGCCGGATGGACCGATCATGGTGTCAAGCCCCGGTCCGACATTTGACACGCTGGTAGCGGCACCCGAAATGGCCGTCAGCGCGTCCACGCCGGTCAGACTAATCAGTGCAGCCGCGACGAGGAAAGTCAGCAGGTAGAGGCTGATAAACACCATAACCGACTGCAGGACTTCTTCATCCACCGTCTTGCCGGCATACCGGATAGGCGTGCGACGGTGCGGTTGGATCATGCGCTGCGAATAGGCAACGATCGTCTTGGCGGCGATTTCCAACCGGAACATCTTCAGCCCACATGCCGCCGAGCCTGCACACCCTCCGACAAAGGTGGCCCCCAAGAATATGACCATTACGGGCTGCCCCCAAGTGTCATAAGGCGCCGAAGCATAACCGGTGCCGGTCATGATCGAGATGATATTGAACAGGGCTTCCTTAAAGCCGTGAAAGATATGGTCGAACACTGGTGGATCAACAACGGCCTCGTGGTAGACGACAATGATGATCGAAAAGATCAATGCCAGTGCCAGATAGAGGCGCGGTTGCGGATCGGCGAGCATCGGCCGAATGCGACCTTGAAGCATCAGCATCGCCAACAGGCTGAATGGCAGGCCCGCAATGAACATGAAGAGCGTGGCGACATACGGCGCATTGGTGTCACTGAAATAGCCGAACGAGGCGTCATGCGTCGAATACCCCCCCGCCGACATGGTCGTCATCGCGTGAGTGATGGCGTCAAACCAATCCATACCAGTGAGATAATAGAGCAAGGCACAGAGCATTGAGATCAGCAGGTAAGTGAAACCCAGATACGCCGCGATGTCGGTGATGCGCGGCAGGAATTTGCCCGACATGTCGGAGCTTTCCAATTCAAACAACTGCATCCCGCCGACCCGCAGCTGGGGCAGGATGGCGATGGCCGTCACGATGATGCCAATCCCCCCAATCCATTGCAGGATGGCCCGCCACAGCAAGAGACCACGCGGCATGCTGTCGAGCCCCGTCAAGACAGTCGCGCCGGTCGTTGTTAGACCGGAAACAGTCTCGAACAGGGAATCCGTCATTGTCATGCCCGACGCCAGGAATGGAATGGATGCAATCATCGGCAGGAACACCCAGACCAATACGGTCAGGAGAAATCCTTCGCGCTGTCCGGTGCGTTCAATGTCGCCGCGCGACAAGACCCACATGCATGATCCGATCAGGATCGAACCGAAAGCAGACACCTCAAACACATAGGTTTCCGCCCGCCCATCGGCGGAATCGATCAATGCACAGGGGATCATCGCCGCACCCAGAAGGATGGTCATGATGCCGAGAGCAAGAAAGAGAGGACGAAGCTGCATGTCTGGAGGGCAAGATACGCTGCAATTCCTGCTGAGGTGTCAACGCGTTACGTGGTTAAGCAGTATGCACCAAGGATGCGATCTGGGCAGAAACTGAGGGCTTCCCATGGACTCCTGACGGTAGAACCGGGCCATGTGTGGCCTGTGCCGGGGCAACTATGCCATTTTCGCGCCAAGTCCAAGGGCAGACGCCGGTTGACGGGATCGTCCGCAAGGGCCTAAACGCCCCTTCGTTACATTTGCAACCGATGACTCTCTCATGTTCGATCATTCCTCCTTCGATGCCCATGAGGGTGTCCACATGTTTCACGACGCTGACAGCGGTCTGAAAGCGATTATCGCTGTCCATTCATCGGCCTTGGGGCCCGCGGCAGGTGGCTGCCGCATGTGGAACTACGACACTGGTGAAGCCATGTTGCGGGATGCCCTGCGGCTCAGCCATGGAATGAGCTACAAGAATGCCATGGCAGACCTTCCCCTCGGCGGAGGAAAGGCGGTCATCTGGGGCGATGCGAAAGCCGACAAGTCACCAGAATTGTTCCGGGCGTTCGGACGCGCGGTCGAGAGCCTGAAAGGCCAGTACATCACCGCCGAAGATGTCGGCATCAGCGTCTCCGACATGCAAATCGTGCGCGAGGAAACGGCACATGTCGCCGGGCTTGATGAGGGCGATGCCGCCAGCGGAGATCCATCTCCGATAACTGCAATGGGCATATATCTGGGCATTCTCGAAACCGCGAAGCGCGCGCTTGGAACTGATGACCTTACCGGCCGCACGATTGCTGTTCAGGGCGTAGGTTCTGTCGGCGGACATGTGTGCGAACACTTGGCGAAGGCCGGTGCGAACCTCATCATTACCGACATTGATCAGGCAGCCTTGTCCGACATCTCTAACCGCACTGGGGCACGGATCGTCGCGCCCGACGAAATTTATGATGTCGATGCAGACATTTTTTCGCCAAATGCGCTGGGTGCAATCATCAATGAGAAGACGCTGAATCGTTTTCGTGTGAAGGCTATCGCGGGTGGCGCGAACAACCAGCTGATCGTCCCTGAAATGGGTGAGTTGTTGCGTCGCCGCGGTATTCTGTATGCACCGGACTATGTCATCAATGGCGGTGGCATCATCAATGTCTGCGCGGAAATCTCCGGCACCTATTCGCGGGACTGGGTCGACGCCAAGGTGAAGGCCCTCATGGTGACGCTCGGTGAAGTGCTGGATTTGGCTATGGAAAGCAGCGAGCCGACCAATCTCGTCGCAGACAGAATCGCGCGCCAAAGAATTGGACGGACGGATTAGGTAGTCTCACCTAGTTAAACCGGGGCGATAAATGGTACACACCATAATCGAACCTGAATGACGCTAGGAGTGCCCCCATGTCCGTAGTCGCCATGCTGCAGGGAACGGTTGAGACCGATCTTGCAACCATACGCACCGCCCTATCCCTTGCTCGCCGCATGAATGTGCCAATGCGAGCATTATGCGCCTTGCCAGATCCGAACGCTGCTCTGATGGTGATCGCCACACCGGAGGCTGCTGGCCTGACCAGTGCGACCACCCAGTCGATCTTTGACATGCAGGAAGAAGTGCTCGCCAAGGCGCGCGAAGCTTATCAAACAGCCACTCAGGACGAAGACGCGGTTACCTGCGAGTTCAAGCACGAGGTCAACACGGTCGAACGTGCAGCGTCCAATGCGGCCTCCCTCTCGGAGGCAGTGATATTCCCACGCACAGCAGCAGACGGATCACAGCCGCTGAATGTGGGATTCGAGTACGTCCTCATGGATGCGCACCTTCCGCTCGTTCTCGCTGGCACCACGCCCGATATGGATGGGCCAGTCATCATTGCGTGGGATGGAAGCAATGGCGCAGCCCGCACGGTCCGCTTTCACTTGCCGCTTCTGAGAGCATTTGGCGATGTCATCATTGCACAGAACACAGATGACCTGAACAAGGACCCTCAACGCGAAATCGCGGCGCCGGAAGCGCTTGTGGAGTGGTTGGTACTGCAAGGGATTTCCTCGCGTGTCATGGAAATCGAAGGTGAAGTTTCTTCCGGCCTTCTGGCGATGGCGAAGGGCACCGGGGCCTGCATGATCCTGGCAGGTGCCTATGGTCATTCCCGTCTGGCTGAGCGTATTTTCGGCGGCACCACACGACGCCTGCTTACCGCTGACAATGCCCCAGCCCTTGCGCTAGCCCACTAAAGGAGAACTTCAAATGAGCCTGTCAAAAATCGTCCTTCAGCTCGCGCGGAACCCCGGCCTCCCGAACGGTGACGCTGGGCAAGGCTATACACTGGTCGCACCACTGACGGCAGCGGGTCAGATCGATATCGATGCTTGGCGTGAAAATCGCGCCGCATGTCGTGTTGTACGGTTTAGTCTCGATCCGGAGGAGCATGCCGACGGCCTGCTGACCCATCGAGGCAGCCATTGGTTTTTCCATTACGATGAAGACGAGGAGGGCGATGACGAAGCGGGCTTCAAACTCGGCGAACATGTGTTCAAGGAAGGCGAGTACGTTACAATCGCCGGCCATGGTGAAACGCCCCTGACGTACAAGATCACCGATATCAGCCCGGTCTGATCCTTCCCGGGCGTCAAGCTGGACAGCACGTTCTGTTCGTCGCAGAATTCCAACCAATGAGGGCAGGCTAAAATGCCCCTTGGGAGGAAGACATGAAAAGACTATTGGGCCTCGCCGTTTCGGCGATCGCTTTGGCTGCCTGCGACAGCACTGCGCCAGGCACTGCCATGCAGGAGACCGACACCGCCCACATGGAGCCCGCCTCTTCCGCGACGGAGCGGACGGCAGGATACAGTGAAGACCGCAATGCCTATTTCGGCGATCTTCATATCCACACGCGATCAAGCTTCGATGCCTATATCTTCAATGTTCGTCGCACAGCCGACGACGCGTATCGCTTTGCGCGTGGTGAAACGATCACCCACCCTTCCGGATTCGACATGACGATTGCGGGCGGCCCTCTCGATTTCTACACAGTTACCGACCATGCCGAATATCTTGGCATCCTTCCTGTCATGAATACACCCGGCACAGAGCTCTCAAAATTACCTCGTGCCCAAGACATGTTTTCGACCGATCCGGAAAAAATCACCGCAGCATTTCAGAGCGTCGGCGCATCTGTTCGCTCTGGCGAAGTGATCGAGGAAATGTACGATGAATCTATTATTGGGTCTGTTTGGGAACAGAATATTGATGCCGCCAATCGTCACTATGTGCCTGGAGAGTTCACGACCTTCGCCGCCTATGAATTCACCTCAGTCACCGTCAATGAAGAGGAAGACTCCTTTGCAGGAGGCAACCTTCACCGAAACGTTTTCTTCAAGGGGGACGCGCCTGATCGCGCCTTCTCGACGCTGGATTCGCCCAACCCTGAACACCTCTGGGACTGGATGGATGAACAGCGCTCAGAAGGTTATGAGGCCATTGCCATTCCACATAACTCGAATGTCTCTGATGGGCAAATGTTCCGTCTAGAGACATATAATGGAGATCCGCTCGATGTGGCCTATGCTGAACAGCGCATGAGGAATGAGCCCCTGGTCGAGGTAACTCAAGTCAAAGGCACCAGCGAAACCCACCCCTCCCTTTCGCCCAATGACGAGTGGGCAAATTTCGAAATCTATGACAGGCTATTGGCATCTTATCAGGTCTCGAAAACCGAAGGCGGCTATGTTCGTGAGGCCTATCGCAATGGCTTGAAACTACAGGAAGAGGAAGGTTTCGACCCATTCCGCTTCGGGCTCGTCGCAGCCTCAGACAGCCACGTCGTCGGAGGAGCCTATGACGAGAGCGACTATTGGTCAAAGGTCGGAGTCGTTGACGGCACACCGATGGCGCGAGGTTCCGTCCCTTTCTTCGGAAAAAAGAATTGGGATGAGCAACCAGACAATCAGATGGTCAACAATGCCCGGGAATGGTTTTCCAGGTGGGCAGCATCTGGCCTGACTGGCGTGTGGGCGGAAGAGAACACACGTGAGTCTATCTTTGATGCGTTCCGGCGCAAGGAGACGTTTGCCACAACAGGGCCACGCATGAAGGTTCGCTTCTTCGCGGGTTATCGGTATTCTGACGATATGTTGGACGATGCCGACCTTACCCGGCAGGCCTATGATGGCGGCGTTCCGATGGGCGGTGATCTGGTCGGGACTGGCGAAGCGCCAACCTTCCTTGCCTGGGCCCAGCGCGATCCCAACATGGGTGCGCTGCAGCGTGTGCAAGTCGTCAAGGTCACCTCTGTCGGAGAAGCTGTCTATGACGTCGCTTGCCATACAGGCACGCCGGATCCGGCGACACATCGCTGTTCAGACAATGGCGCTGCCGTTGACATGGAGACCTGCGCCCCCACGGGAGCTGGCGCAAACGAGTTGAAAGCTGTTTGGCAAGACCCGGACTTCGATGTTGCCCAGCGCGCGACATACTATGTCCGCGTTTTGGAAAATCCGAGCTGCCGCTGGTCGACTTGGGAAGCAACGCGTGGAAATGTGCCACCTCGCCCCGACGTGCCCCAGACGATTCAGGAGCGCGCCTACACGTCGCCCATCTGGTACATACCAGCCGATTAAGGGACGCTCCCATTGAAGTTCCTGAGAGACCCGCTCGTCCATTTCATCACTGCGGCCGCCTTGGTCTTTGCCGCGTTTGCCATCTGGCAAACGCGGTCGAACCAGGCAGACTCCACCATTCTGATATCCGCAAGCGAGATTGAGCGCATGGCCGCACTGTACACGTCCGAGGCGGGCACTCTGCCCGGCGAGGCGGACATGGCGGCCATGCTGTCCGACCATATACGCGACGTGGCTCTTGCACGGGAGGCGCGACGATTGGGCCTCGACCAGAATGACACAATCATCACGCGGCGACTGGCGCAGAAGATGAGTTTCGTCGTGTCGGATTTGCACGAAGATACCATGCCGACCGAGCAACAGCTAGAAGACTGGCATGCCGCGCATGCAGATCGCTTCACGCGGCCTGCTACCTTGACCTTCAGCCATGTCTATTTCAGCCCTGATGTTCGCGGCGCAGAGACAGCTGCTGCCGCAGAAGAGACGCTCAAGCGCTTAAACGCCTCCAATCCTCCAGCAGCGGCGTCGCTGGGTGACCCCTTCATGCTGCAGCGCCAGTATGGCGACATGCCACTTCGGGAGTTGGCGCGGCAGTTTGGTGGCGCATTTGCCGAGACCCTTTCAACAATGCCTGTCTCTGAAGACTGGCAAGGTCCCGTCTCCTCTGCTTACGGGCTCCATCTCGTTCAGGTTACACACTCGACAGCAGCTGTGCTTTCGCCGCTTGATGAGGTTAGAGCAGAAGTTCGCAAGGACTGGCTCGAGCAAACACGTCGCGAAAAGAATGAGCAAGCCATTCAGGAGATCATTGCGCGGTACAAGGTCGAGATAGAGGGCGGAAACTGATGCGTGGCGCACTGTGCGTGTTGGCATCGATCCTGATGGCGCTCTGCGCTGCTGCACATGAGGTGCGACCAGCCTACCTGGAAATTACCGAGACCGCTCACGGCGAATATGATGTGATCTGGAAACAGCCAGTTCTGGATGGCCGGCGACTGAAGCTCGACCCGGTCTTTCCTGGAAACTGCGCCCGAAAAAATGAGCGGATGTCTGCCCCTGCAGCCACGCTCGTCACCCGGTGGTCAATGGCGTGCAACCTCAATGATGGCGAACTCTCAATATCGGGCCTCGACCGGACCCTTACCGATGTGTTCGTGCGCGTCGAGCGGCTGGAAGAGGACGATGTTTCGGCGCTTCTGCGACCTGGTGCGAATACCATCCAGCTGAGCGGCCCACAGGGCGCGCCGACACTTGCCTATTTCAAGATCGGCGTAGAGCACATCATTCTTGGTTTCGACCATTTGCTGTTTGTGCTGGGTCTTGTCCTGTTGGTCAGACCTCGCCAGTTGCTTGGCACGGTGACGGCCTTCACCGTGGCGCATTCGATCACCCTTGCCGCCTCGGCGTTGGGCGGCGTGACACTGCCCGGTCCTCCCGTGGAGATTGTCATTGCCATGAGCATCGCGCTATTGGGAGCTGAAGCAATATACAGAATGCGCGGGCAAGACACGCTCGCACAGAGCCAACCCTGGATCATCGCCTTTGGATTTGGTCTGATCCACGGGTTTGGATTTGCGGGCGCTCTGTCTGATATTGGCTTGCCCAAAGGCGCGGAAATCTTCGCGCTGCTCCTGTTCAATTTGGGTGTCGAAGTGGGGCAAGTTGCGTTTGTGATATTCGTATTGGCCCTCGCCTGGGTCGGGCAGCGCCTCTATCGCCAGGGTGCACCATTCGTACGCACGGCCGCAGCGTACATGATCGGCATCACTGGCAGCTTCTGGGCCATAGAACGGATCGCCGCGACGTTTTTCTAAATGCCGAGGGCCTTCCACAACATGCGAGCCGCCACGATTGCGAGCAGAATGGCAAACCAGCGTTTCAACTTCGCCGCATCCAGCTTGTGCGCCAGTTTTGCGCCGATCGGCGCCATGGTCACAGTGAAGGCGGAAATCAGCGCGAACGCCGCAAGGTTCACATTTCCAAGCGAGAATGGCGGCCGCCCGTCTGTGCCCCACCCCACATAGATTGCAGCCAACGCGCCAGGCAAGCCAATCGCTACGCCCCAGCCCGCCGCCGTCGCAACAGCCCGATGGATCGGCCGACCACACAGAGTCATCAGGCTGACGCCAAACGTCCCGCCCCCAATTCCCATCAGGGCAGAAAGTGCTCCGACAGATGCGCCGAGCCCCGCGCGCAATATGCCGCCGGGCATTTCATCTGCCAATCGCCACGTCGGACGCCCGAAATAGAGCTGTGCCGCAAGCAGGAAGGCCAATGAACCAAAAATCGCCAGCAAGCCACGATTGGACAAGTATCCGCTCAGCGCCATGCCAACCTGCGCCCCGATGACAATCCAGGGCGCCCAGCTCCGGATGATCTGCCAGTCGACGGCACCGTGAGCATTGTGGGCCATCACGCTACGGATCGAGGTGAGGATGATTGTCGCCAGAGACGTCGATACGGCGACGTGCATGGCTGTCTCGCCAAAGCCCATCCCTTCGAACAGGAAGTAGAGCACCGGCACAATGATCGCGCCGCCTCCGATGCCGAACAGGCCCGCGGCAAGGCCGGCCGCGATACCTGCTGCGGCGAGCGCCAGCAACAGGGGTGCATACTGGACAAGCAACTCCATCAGGTCACGATGGCCTTTTCCCGGTAGGCCTCAGTATCCCAACTGCGCGTTTCAATGATCTCGGCCAATTCCGACATCGCGTCCCAGATTTCAGAATAGCCTAGGAATAGCGGGGACAGACCAAAGCGGATCGTGTGCGGCGTGCGGAAATCGGCCTCAATGCCCCAATCGGCCAAGGCGCGGACAAGCGGGTAGCCATCTGGATGACACACGCTGACATGCCCACCGCGCGAGGCCGGATCGAGCGGGGACGCAATGTCGAGCCCCATACCTTCGGCCATCATCAGACACATCTGGCCCAGGGCTCGCGCCTTTGACTGAACCTCGACCATCGAAACACCGTCAAAGACATCCAGCGCGCCATTCAGCGCGGCAAGTGAAAGAATGGGTGGCGTGCCAGAGGCGAAGCGCGCTGTCCCCGTTTTGGGCGCGTAGGCCGAAGTGAATTCAAACGGTGCAGAATGTCCCATCCAGCCCGGCAATGGCGTTTCCAATTGGTCAGCGACATCTGCCCTAGCATAGACAAAGGCAGGCGCGCCGGGACCTCCATTCAGATATTTGTAGGTGCACCCCGTTGCAAACCGTGCGCTGGCAGCGCTCAATTGAACATCAAGCACGCCAGTCGCGTGGCTGAGGTCCCAGATGATCACACCACCACCAGACTGAGCTGAAGCCTCGTCCGCGGCCATATCGGCGAGCTGAGAAGAGCGGTAATTCACGAGGCTCTTCACCAACACACCACCCTCAAGCTGGGAGATCCCCTTCCCCGGCGCAGCGCGGACTAGGTCCACGCCAGTCAAACCAGACAGGCCATCAAGAATGTATTGATCGGTCGGAAACTCATCCTCTTCGACAACAAGGCGACGCGTGCGCGCCAAAGGCAACGCCGAGGCAGCAAGCTTGAACAGATTTATGGATACGCTGTCGCAAACAACTACTTCGCCAGCCTTGGCGCCCACCAGCCGTGCGAGACGATTGCCGACATGTTCGGATAAATGAATCCACTCTGCCGAGTTCCATGCGCCGACGCGGTCGTTCACCCATGCACCCTCTGATGCTGCACGCAGATTTCGCAGGGCACCGATGGTGGCTGGCCCAAGCGAGTGTCCGACCAGATAGGTCACACCTTCCGGCAGGGCAAAGGCATCCCGGCAAAGGGCGAGCGGGTCGGTCGCATCCAGCGCCTCCGCTTCGGCGCGTGATTCCGGGAGTGATATCAAGGTCATTGCCTGTTTGTGCATGACAGAATGCGCCGACGCTAGTAGCAATCCCCGTATGCGCACACCTTCCCTCGCTACCCTCGCCTTACTCTGTCTCGTCGGCTGCGACGCGCCAAATCCGGAATTGTCGCAAACTCCTCCGCATGCTCGAAACGAGACAATACTGCTCCTGCAGTGGCCAGACCTGCTCTCGCGGGAACGACCAACCACGCCGCACACGATTCGCACTGGCCCATCAGAAACCGACATTGTTGATCTCTGGCTGCCTGATGGCGCCGGGCCGCACCCTGTCGTGATCATGGTGCATGGTGGATGCTGGCAAAAATCGATTGCGGACCGGAGATTGATGGATTTCGCAGCGGAGGACCTCCGCCAAAGAGGGCTCGCGGTCTGGAACATCGAGTATCGTGGCGTAGATGAAGCCGGTGGCGGCTATCCGGGGACGTTTGAAGATGTCTCCCGCGCGGCAGACGCGCTTCGCGATCATGCGAGCCAGTACAACCTTGAGCTCGACCGGGTCGGTGCGATTGGTCACTCCGCTGGCGGCCATCTGGCGCTGTGGTTGGCAGCCCGGCCCAAGCTGCCGAAGTCGAGTACGCTCTGGCGCTCAAACCCACTCCACATAGATTTCGTGGTCAATTCCGGTGGTCTTGCGGATCTCGATGCTTCCGCGCCCGTGACACAAGCTGCCTGCCTAAGCTCAATCATGGAAGCGCTGACAGGCACACCGTCAGGCGCACGACAGGATGTGCTTTCCGATACATCTCCCGTGGAATTGCTGCCATTTGCGGCGCATCAGGTCAGCGTGAATGGCGAGCAAGACCAGATCGCACCGCCGATACTCGGCGAGAGCTATACCGACAAAGCTATAGCAACTGGCAGCGATGCGCGGTTCGTGCTTGTCCCAAATACAGGCCATGTTGAGCTTGTCGCCCCTGGCAGCGAGGCGTTTGAACTACAGGCTGCCATCCTTCTTGAAGCGCTTGCCGACTAGGGTTTACCAGACGCCTGCCTGTTTCAACGCAGCATCCAATGAGGGAGGAATATCGACCGCGGCTTCCTTGCTGCCCAGATCACGGGGTGCATCAGCAGGCTTGAGGTATCGCCAGCCCTGAAACGGGCGCTTCTGTTTGGCGTAGGTTCGGACAAGATTGGGATCGAACACCAACTCGCACATTGTATGACCGTCGCCCATCACTTCGCGTACCTCCACAATACGCTGACGTACTCGGATGGCCCCCTTGATGACCCAATAGATCGAACCACCCTCGAGCAGCTGGTCTTTCTGTTTAGGCATCATGCGGGTCTGATGAAACGGCTCACGCCCCTGTTTCATCAAGCGCTTTTGCCAGTTCACCAAATCGTCAATGTCTTCCGCGCCAACGCAGAGCTTCACCATGTGAATCGTCATGCGCCCAATCTAGCCGCCTTAGCGCGGCAATCCAGACATGAGCTGCGGCCGTTTTCGTCTCACCTCGAAATCTGCCTCTGCTTCTGCGCTCGCAAAGAAGAATTCTGTTTTGACGATATTGGCGGAATAGCGCCGTGAAATGGTTCGGAATGCTGCGCGGGCTTCCAGATCGATCGAGAAGCTGGAAACATAGCTCATCCCCCAGCGCGGCTCGGTTCGGATGAAATAGCTCTGTTCGTAGCGGGTCAGCTTGCCACCTTCTGGCCCGGCGACCGGATGCGGGAGTCGGTAGTCAATGCGCAAAAATCGCTCTCCCACCGGATCGAGCCACGCCGAAGCTTGCAAGCGCTCGGCGGCCCAGACATCGAACTCGCCATCATTGGTCGAGGGATGATGCCTGAACGCGACCCGCCAAGCATGCCCCATATCCTGAACCTGCACCTGCTGCCCCATGCTCGCTCGGAGGTCATCGGGGAACAGTCGCCCATCTGGCGCAGCTTCGTTGGCCCAGTTTGCGGCGACCTCTTCCAGTTCATCGTCTTCGCCTTGCCATGACACGATTTGCCAACGGGCATCCCTCTCTTTGCGGGGATCATACGAATAAACGCGGCTGGCATGCTGGCTTTGCAGTTCGACGGTGAAGGCGGCGCGAAGCGTGCGCGGTGCCTCAGTTGCGCTCAGCGCCGCACTCAGCGGCGGCGCCTGCGTCATCATGATGAAGCTCGCGAGGAAAGCCAGAAACATGTCGAATTACCGTCCCGTAATCTGATTAGGTCCGGAATGCGGCTGATCTTGGGCAGCCAGCAAGGATTCACGCACCGGTCCAGACCAGTCAAAACTGAACAGCCAGTGTGGACGCTGAATACTTTACGGGACTTGAACGGGCTGCGTCGGGCAACCAAACTTCTATGAAGCCTGGTCGTCGTCCTGCAGTGGAATGCCATAGAGTTCGAGACGGTGATCAACCAGTTTAAAGCCAAGCTTCTTGGCAATCTCTACCTGAAGACGTTCGATTTCCTCGGAATGGAACTCGACCACTTCGCCACTCTTCACATTGATAAGATGGTCGTGATGTTCGTCAGGCACCTCTTCATAGCGTGCGCGACCATCGCGGAAATCATGTGCCTGAATAATGCCAGCATCTTCGAACAGCTTCACGGTCCGGTAGACGGTGGCCAGAGAGATCGACGCATCCATGGAGTTCGCACGCCGGTGCAGCTCCTCGGCGTCCGGGTGGTCCTCAGACGAGGATAGCACCCGCGCAATAATGCGCCGGGGCTCAGTCATCCGGAGACCTTTGTCTGCACAGAGTTTTTCGAGTCGATCCATAGCCATGTTTTGCCCTCACATTTCAGGGAAGTCCAGTCAGATAAGGTGTCAAACACACCAACAGGTGGTGCGATATCCGTCCCGATCAGCCCAGATGCAGGTTGAAAAACTCCACGGTGCGGGCCCATGCCAGCTGTGCAGCTTCCTCATCATAGCGGGAGGTCGTGTCGTTGTGAAAACCATGATTCACACCCGGATAGATATAAGCCTCGTACTCGGCACGGTCTTCATCCAGAGCCGACTTGTAAACCGGCCAACCGCTATTCACACGCTCATCCAAGCCCGCCAGGTGGATCTGCAATGGCACTTTCACGTCTGCAGCCTCCTCAACCGTTGGCCAACCACCGTAAAACGGCACGGCTGCTGAGAGCCAAGGCTGACGCACTGCCATGAGGTTTGATACGGCCCCGCCGAAACAGAAACCCACACATCCGACCTTGCCGTTCACGGCAACATGGCCCCGCAGGAACTCAGCCGCTGCGATGAAATCCTGCAACATGGACTCGCGATCTCGCTTTGCCTGCATCGCGCGGCCATCATCGTCGTTTCCGGGGTAACCGCCGAGCGGGTAGAGCGCGTCAGGCGCGAAGGCGACATAACCCGCCTGCGCGGCACGGCGCGTCACGTCCTTGATGTGAGGATTCAGTCCGCGGTTTTCGTGGATCACAACAATGCCGGGCAATGCTTGCTCAGCCCCCGCCGGCCGCACGAAATAGCCTTCCATCTTGCCTGCTCCGTTGGGGGAGTCGTAGAGCAGCATTTCCTCATACAGGCCGTCGTCACCTGGTTGGGTTTGCTGTTTCGCGTAGTCCGGCATCACACAGGCGGCGAGCGTCGAAACCGTCAGGCCGCCGACCGCATATTTGCTGAGGCCGGAAAAGAAGGCGCGCCGCGACATGTCGCCATGACAATAGGCGTCGTAGAGCTCGTATACTTCCTGTGGAATCTCTGCCGGGTCGGAATTTGTGGTCATTTGGATATCCTCAATGGCGGGGTCATCAGGAACATAACGCATTTTCGAGCGCCGCCCAAAGAAACTGAAAACAACACCTACAGGCTCAGGGATCGGGACATCAGGATAGCATCCACAGGCACGTTTCGCGCGGCGCGGTAATAGCGTGGACGGCGACCATCTTCAGCGAATCCATGCGTCCGATAGAGTTCACGAGCGGGCAGGTTGTCTTCGGCTACATCCAGCATGATACGCGTGACGCCCCGTTCTCCCACACGCTTTACCAGCGCGCTGATCAAGCGACCGGCCAGACCCTTCCGGCGCTGGTCCGGATCGGTCGCAATGGTCAGGATATCGGTTTCACCCGCCACCGTCTGGCCCATGACAAAAGCGGCCAATTGTCCATCGGAGAGAATGCCCAAGGTCAGCACGTTCGGGTCCTTGAGCAGATCGCGCATCGAAGCAGCGCTCCAGGCCTCGCTCTCACTAAAGGATTTCGCATGCAACAGGGCCACCTGCCCCGCATCGTCCGGTCGTAGCACCAGTAGGCCCGACATCAGGTTCTTGTTTCCGGCAGCTTCGCATCTGGCTCGCGCGCATAGACCGGCGCGGGCAGGTGCTGCGCGGGGTCGAACAGGGGCGCTTTCAAGGCCGCCGTCACGGCCGAAGGAATTAGGGGGCGGATGTCCAGCGCCTCTGCCATCTCCTCCAACGCCTTTCTCCCCTGCATGAAGATGGGAGCGTGAAACCCGGTCAGCATGGCCTTCAATTCGTCTAAACCCACTTCCATCGTGCCGGCGAGGCCCTGATTGCCGGACACGCCCTGCACCCACCATGTCTGCTCCGGCGGGCGCTTCTGCGCGGCTATGCAGCCAAGCACAGTGTCTTCCATTCCCGCGGGAATGGCGGCCTCGATGCTGGTCACGCCAATACAGGGAACTTCAGTCACAAGCGCCAGCCCGCGCGCATAGGCAACGCCAATGCGAATGCCCGTGAAACTGCCCGGCCCGGTCACCACAGCGATTCGGTCAAGCTCGGCTAGCGAGACGCCGGCCTCATCCAGCAAGCGCTCTACGAAGCCTGGCAACGCCTTGTCTTGTCCACGCGCCATGGTTTCGCGCGCATCGGCGAGAATTTCACCATCGCGTATAATGGCCGCTTCCATAGCCGAAAAGGCAGTATTCAGTCCAAGGACGAGCATGGCTTGCTAAACGATCCGACAGGCCTCATCGAAATGCAGACGCGGACTACGCGCAAAAATGGTCGATTTGTCGCCATATCCAAGATTGCAGATCCAGTTGGCGCGCCAGCTCTTTTCTTCACCATCCTGGTTCTCGAAGAATTCTTTGTTCACGGCGTCCATGTCGAAGCCGGACATCGGTCCTGTATCGAGGCCGAGTGAGCGCGCCGCCATAAGGAAATAGGCGCTTTGCAGCGACCCGTTCCGGAACGCTGTCTCTTCACGGTTGCTATCAAACCAGTGCTTGGCGCTAGGATTGTGCGGGAACAGTTTCGGGATTTTCTCCTGGAACTCCATGTCATATGCGATGATCACGGACCATTTGGCTTCCTTCACCTTTTGCTGGTTGCCCTGCGAGACGAGCGGTAGAAGTCGCTCCTTGCCTTCCGCAGAAGATACAAAGACGAAACGCGCCGGAGAACAGTTGGCGCTGGTCGGCCCCATTTTGGCAAGGTCATAGACAGCTCTAACCAGTACTTCCGGCACATCCTTGTCCTGGAACCCGTTATAGCTGCGTCCATCGCGAAATATCACGTCGAGCGCATGGTCGTTGACCGGATGAGACATGACCTGTTTCCTTCTGTTCCTGAAATATGCTTCTGAGTCTTGCCGGGAAACGCCTGAACAATCAATGCGGTCGGCAGCAATCCAAATGTCGCGAAACCTACAGCACAGCCTCAACGGCGGTGACTTCCGGCACATAGGTCTTCAGCATGTTTTCAATCCCCTGCTTGAGGGTCATGGTCGACGATGGACAGCCCGCACAAGCGCCCCGCATCGACAAATGCACAATACCGGTATCCGGCTCAAATTTGTGAAAAATGATGTCTCCGCCATCTTGGGCAACAGCGGGGCGAACACGCGTCTCGATAAGTTCGCGAATTTCTTCGACGATCTCGGCAGCTGAGCCCTCATAACTGACATTGGCTTCAGCATCGGCCGACGGCGCTGCGCCCTCTTCCACCACCGGCAAGCCGGCCATGTAATGATCCATGATGGCGGCGAGCACCATCGGCTTCACATGTTTCCAGTCCTTGGCGGTTTCCTTGTTGATCGACACAAAATCGCTGCCAAGGAAAACCCGTTCCACGCCGTCGACTTGAAAGAGCGCACGCGCCAGTAAGCTCATTCGAGCGCTGGCCACATCGGGAAAATCAAACGGACCAGCATCGCCCGCCACAGGATGGCCGGGAAGGAATTTTACGGTGTCGGGATTCGGCGTTGGTTCTGTTTGAATGAACATGGCCTTGGGGGCCCTTTCTGGCTTGCGATCTTACCAATCCAGATGGCTCAGGCGAGGTGCAGGTTCAAGGGATAGCGTGAGATTACGGCGCAGAGGCAAGTTGCGTTTCCAATGCAGCAACATTCTCGAGTGCGCCCTCAGGGACCTGACCCAATGCTTCAGCCAGGTTTCGGGACGCATCCTGAGCTTCGCTGAGATAAAAGCCGATGCTTGCCAGATGATTGGCCATGAATGGGCCGTCACCGCTCTGGTTCGAAACGACCAATGGCTTCATCTGTGCCGCCCTGCTCCAAGCCAGTTCGGCGCGATCGAAGGCCGTACTGACCGAAGGCAGGCGCGCGAGGCGGGGCTCCGCAGTGCGTGCTGCGGCCAACATTTGCTGTGCGAGATGTGCACGGGCTTTCGCGCCATAAAATGTCTCGATATCGACCCTGCTGGCTGGCCACTCAACAACATCCTGATTGACCTGAACGGACAGATCGATCCGATCTGCTCCGGCCCAGTTCGCAAACAGAGTCGCTTCAGCTGCCAATTTGACTACCTTGTCTGGCGTTGCTGCCAGGCCACGGCCTGCGCGAGAGTCGTAACGGTTCAACGCCTCGGCTGCCGCAGTCAGACGCGGGCGCATGTCTTCGCCTTCCACCCCTTTCAAGAGGCGTGCAGCAGCCTTCAAATCTGAATCGACGTCGCCATCCTTGACCGTTAGATCCGCCAGAAGCGCAGTGTGTTGTGAAAGAGCATCTGCGGTTGCACGTTGCCAAGCGGGCATGGCGGTAAGCCGCGCTTGAGGGTGCCAATTTGCACGATCCCCTGCCCAGCCAGCACCTTCCAGCTCACGGGCGATTTTCACAATCGAGACACCAACTTCCGGCAAGGTCCAGTTCTGGCCCGCAACTTCGATACTGCTGTCATCGATCCGATTGGAGGCGACTGTCATGATGGGATACGCCGCCACTGCGCATACAACCGTGCCGACTTTCAGAAGCGTCACAGTCCGGCGCCACCAGCGCTGGGCAAACAACATAATGGGGCTAGGCTCAGCATAGTCGAATGTCACGAGATGATCAGAACCCAGCACAGTCACGACAGGACCTTCCTCCTGGTATGCCGCGGGGAGGCGACTATCAAATGCCATTCACTCTACCCTGTTTTCAATCACACTCACGCGGAACCTGTTGCGTTCAGGACACTATGCCGAGGTTCCGCGAATTTTAACAGTCTATTTACTGTTAAATATATGCAAGCATCATGCCTGCCCGCCAATTGGCCGGACGGCATGGTTTTGGAGGATAAATTTCAGGCAACTTGGGCGCAAAAAACTGCGCCTTGGTGAGCTTAATCGCCAAGTCCGCGGATTTCGGCTTCTGTGGTGAGGGTCGATTCGGAGCCGTCCGAACCCGTCAGAGTGAGGACCAAGTCAACCGTCTCGCCAATTTCGATGTCAGGGCTGACGCCGAACAGCATCAAATGGGCACCCCCGCTTTCCAGCACCAGTGGCGCATCCTCGGACACGTCCAGCTGCTCGACCTTGCGCATTCTCATGACACCATCTTCCATGCTCATCGTGTGCAGTTCGACCGTATCGGCGATGTCAGTATCTGCGCCCACCAGCGCCATTGCATCACCGGTCACCGTAAGGGTCAGACCGCCTCCGGCAACATCGCGACCGGGCGTCGGCTTCACGATGTATGCCTCGCTCACGCTGACCGAGTTTTCACCCCCTTGAGAGGCTGGCGAACACGCTGCCAGGGTCGCAAGACCGAGGGATGCGACAAGTGCCATGATACGCATAGAAGAACTCCAACCGACTGAACGTTGCCCGAGAAGTAGCCCGACCGTCATCGGGGTCAATGGAGCGCGGCGCCGCAGGGGTACGCCGCACTCAGAGACTATGCCCCCCAGAACCCAACTCGCGTTCGAACATGTTCAATAATCGGCGCCGAGATCGCATCCGCGCGCTCAGCACCATTTTTCAAGACGGAGTCGATAAACGCATGGTCATCCAGAATCTCACGATAGCGCTGTGTGATCGGCGCCAAATGGGCGACCGTCACCTCGGCCAGGGCCGGTTTGAAAACGCCAAATCCCTGCCCGCCATACTGCTTGAGCACACCCTCGACGGTCTCGCCTGCGAGTGCCGCATATATGCCGACAAGGTTCTCGACTTCCGGACGCCCTTTCAGGCCCTCCACGTCGCTTGGCATATCTCCTTCAAGGTCCGTCTTGGCCTTCTTGATCTTCTTCGCAATCGTGTCAGCGTCATCCACCAGCGCAATCCGAGAGAGCTCAGACGGATCAGACTTGGACATTTTCTTCGTGCCGTCCTTCAGGCTCATGACACGCGCGCCCGGCCCCTTGATTAGCGGCTCCGGCAGCGGGAAAAAGCCCGGCGCGTCGTATTCCCGGTTAAAACGGTCGGCGATATCGCGGCTGAGTTCCAGATGCTGCTTCTGATCCTCGCCTACCGGCACATGCGTTGCCTTGTAGGCCAGGATGTCGGCTGCCTGCAGGACAGGATATGTGAACAAGCCAACCGACGCCCGTTCGGCATCCTTGCCTGCCTTGTCCTTGAACTGCGTCATCCGCTCGACCCATCCCATGCGCGCCACGCAATTGAAGATCCAGGCAAGCTCGACATGCGCCTTCACCGACGATTGCGCATAAATGATGGATTTCTTTGGGTCCACGCCACAGGCAAGGAACGCCGCTGCGATCTGGCGAGTCTGGCTCACAAGAGCCCCCTTCTCCACCGGCATCGTGATGGCGTGCAGATCCACCACGGCGTACACTGCGTCCCAACCATCTTCCTGCAAATCCACGAACTTCTTCAGGGCACCCAGATAGTTGCCCAGATGGAGATTGCCAGTTGGCTGGATGCCCGAGAAAATGCGCTGCGGGCCGCTATAGGATTCAGGTGTATCAGTCATGGGCAGGCGCTTTAGCGCGTTTGTCTAGCGTCGCAAAGCCTGACGAATGTCAGAAATGCGGATTGCACCAGTCAGCAGGGCGGCAATTCCGTAAATCAGGCCGCCAGCCAGCACGATGGCGGCGGCCGAAACAATGCGCGAATTCCAGAGCTCGGACCGGATCAAAGCGAGGTTATCAAGCATAAACCAAACCGCGCCCGACATGATCGCCGTAGCGACCGAAGCGCGGACGACACCAGAGACGAGCCGCGCGCCGGGGACATACCAGCCGCGCCGCATCAGCGTCAGGGCCAGCAGCGCCGTGTTCACCCAGGCCGCAATCGAGGTGGCGATGGCAAGACCGATGAAGCCCGCCTGACCATTGGACTTCATCCAGAAGAACAGTCCCGCACCGAGCGCTGTGTTGATTACGACCGATATCAGCGCAAAGCGCATCGGTGTTCTGGTATCTTCCCGCGCGAAGAAGGCAGGCGCGAGCACCTTGATCAGCACGAAGGCAGGCACGCCCCATGCAAAATGAAACAGCGCATTTCCGGACATCGTGGCATCGGACGGCAGAAACTCGCCGCGCGTGAAGAAGGCATCGATCAGGAAGACCGGCGCAATCATCAGCGCCGCGGCCGCCGGCAGGGTCAGCGCCAGGGCGAGGCCAATGCCCTCATCCATCGTCTGGCGGCTGGAGCCATCATCGCTCGCCCGAGCGGCCCGGCTGAGACGCGGAAGGATGGCGACACCGACGGCCACCCCCACAAGCCCCAGCGGCAGCTGGTAAAGCCGGTCAGCAGCATAAAGCCAGGACTTTGCGCCGACTTCGAAACTCGCCAACGACTGGCTGACGATGATATTGATTTGCGTACCGGACGCTGCAATCGTGCCGGGAATGGCGAGCTTCAGCACTTTCTTCACGGCAGGTGTCATGCGGGGCCAGCCAATCAGGCTGAGACGTACTTTCTGCCGGTTGACGCCCCACCAGAGTGCTCCTGCCTGCAGCACGCCCGCAACAAAATAGGCCAGCGCCGCCGCCAGCGCGGTGCCTTTGGCATCCGGCGCCACGAAGGCAGCCGGGATCAGGGAGAGGTTCAGCAAGGTCGGCGCGCCCGCCGACAGGATGAATCGCTCAGCCGAATTCAGGACACCCGACAGGAGCGCCGCGATGGCCATGAAGGTCAGATACGGCATCGTGATCCGCGTCAGCAGCACCGCGAGGCCATAGCTTTCCGGATCGTCCGCCTGCCCGCCATGGATCAGCAACAGGACCCACGGCATGAAAATCTGCGCAAGGATAGTCAGCGCCGCCGTCGCGGCGAACAGCACGCGGAGCGCCTCCTGTGCCACATCGCGCGCGGCTTCGGCCCCCTCGGCTTCCAGGGTGCGGGCATAGGTTGGCACGAAGGCCGAGGCAAAGGCGCCTTCAGCGAAGATACGGCGGAACAGGTTCGGGAATTGCTGCGCGGTCGCCCAGGCATCGCCGATCGGCCCGGCACCAATCTTCGCGATGAGCAGAATGTCGCGAACCATGCCGAGGATACGGCTGCCCAAAGTCAGGGACGATTGCACCAAGGTATTGCGGGCGACGCTCATGCAGGAATTCCTGATCGCATTCTCAGAAACTGTCCACGGCGCGCGAACGCCTCAGCTTCCGGGCCGGTGTTTCCGGCGCATCCGGTTCATGCTGGCCCAATGCGTCAAGAAGACGATCCTTCAATGTCTCAATCTGGGCAGAGCCGGTCAGCTTTTTCCCGTCACTCGTCTGAACATAAAAGGCGTCAAACATGCGCTCGCCATAAGACCCCACATGAGCCGAGTGAATGGACAGGCCACTGTCAGCCAGTACGCTGGCAACATCATAGAGCAAGCCTGGTCGGTCTCGCCCGGCAATATCGACCACCGTGTACTCGGTCGATACATCGTTCCGGATTTGCGCAGAAGGCTGCACAAGGAAGGCTGCCTGGCGGCGCCCAGTGCGGGAGGTTGCCAGATCCTTGACGCTGGCCCCATCCAACGTTTCCGCCAACGCCGTCTCGAGACGCCTCAGTCGCGTCTCGTCCTTTTGACCGAACGGCTTTTGCGCGGCGTCTTGCACCATGAAAATATCGACAATCCGCCCACTGCGGTTTGTGAAGACTTGCGCCGAAACGACGTTTGCACCGAGATTGGCCAATGTGCCGGCAAGGTCCGCAAACAGCCCAGCCCGGTCTTGTCCTGATACGAGTAGGGTGAGCGCACCGCCTTCGGGTGGAAAGCGGTAGCATACGACGTTGCCCGATCCTTTCAGGGCGGTTGCATGCCAAGTCAGCTCAGGCACATCAAAGCCCGTCCAATACGCTGTTTCCATTTCCAGTAAGACCGACGGGATATTACCCAGATCCTCAACCAACGCTTCGCGGCGGGACTCGGCGCGTCCCTCAAGATGCGCCTGCACACCCGCTTCATCAGCTCGACCCCCGCGCAGAGCAGCGGCTGTATTGTGATAGAGATCGGCCATCAACTGGCCTTTCCATGCGTTCCATACGCCGGGACCAACGGCTCGAATATCGGCTGCAGTAAGGATGTAGAGCAATCGCAATCGCTCCAATGAGCCCACAAGATTGGCAAATTGCGTCACCGTGCGCGGGTCCGAAATGTCGCGCTTCTGCGCCGTTTCGCTGAGTTCAAGATGGTTGCCCACGAGCCAGGCAACAAGTTCAGTCTCGTCCGCAGGTATGCCAAGGCGTTGACAGGCGCGGGTCGACGTTTTCATGCCTTCAATCTGCTGGTCGCCCCGTCCCTTGCCCGTGTCGTGCAACAACATGGCGAGGTAAAGCGCGCGGCGGTTTTCGATCAGCGGGAATATCTCGGTTGCAAGCGGCACGCGCTCAGCGTTCACCTGCTCCATCTCGGCAATCGCCTCAACTGCGCGGATCGTATGCTCATCCACCGTGTAGTGATGATACATGTTGAACTGTGTTTGCGCGACAATCCCGCCAAACTCCGGAATGGCCTTTCCCAACACACCCGCTTCATTCATGCGGCGGAGAATCAAGGCAGGGTCCTTGCTGCCAATGACGGCGTCGAGGATCAGTGCGCGAGCTTCATCCGTGCTCCGAACTTGTTCGTTGATGCCCCTCAGATTGCGTGTAATTGCCGATAGGGCATCGGGATGAATATCCTTGTTCTCCCGTCGAGCGATGATGAACAGACGCAGCATGTTCAGCGGGTCACGCTTCATCACATCCTCTGATGTGATGCCGACCCGCCCAGAATCAATCACAAAACCAGGGTCGTCCAGCGCCTGTGGTGTTTTTTGCGGCAGCAGGCGACGAAACCCTTCAGGCTTTTTCTTCTGTTCCGCTTCCAGCTTGGCGGCAATAATTCGCGTCAATGCGCCAACATCTTTTGCAACCAGAAAATAGCGCTTCATGAACCGTTCAACACCCAGCTGACCCGTTCTGTCCCGATAACCCATACGCGCCGCAATTTCCGGCTGCAGGTCAAAACTCAGGCGTTCTTCGGCGCGGCCAGTGACGAAGTGCAGATGACACCTAACCGTCCAGAGGAACTTGGCGGATCGTATGAATGAGCCATATTCACTCCGCGTAAAGGGGCCGCCTTTCATCACGTCTTCCAACGTTTGACCGCCGTAAATGTGCTTCACAATCCAGTAGAGTGTCTGCAGATCGCGAAGGCCACCTTTGCCTTCCTTGATGTTCGGCTCAACGACATAGCGCGCATCACCCTGGCGCGCATGCCGCGCATCGCGCTCAGCCAGTTTGTCGGCGATAAACTCAGCATCCTTGCCTTCGACGGCGTCCTTTTTGAACTTGGCGTGCATCTCGTCGAACAGTGCCTGGTCGCCACACATGAATCGTGCGTCCAGCAGGGATGTCTTTATGGTAACATCCTCTGCCGCCAATTTCACGCATTCGGCGGGCGTACGGAACGCATTGCCAACTTTGAGCCCCATATCCCACAGGGCATAGAGCATATATTCGATGACACTCTCCGTGTGCGGAGAGGCCTTATATGCGCGCAGAAACAAGAGATCGGTGTCGGAGGACGGCGCCATCACCCCGCGACCGTATCCACCCGTAGCAACAATCGCCAGGCGTTCGGCCTCTGTCGGGTTGCGAGCGCGGTGAACGTGCGTCGTGGTAAAATCATAGAGTGCATGGATCACCTCATCCTGCACCGCAGATAGAAGGCGCGCGGTGTCCAGCCCTTCGGCCCCCTGTTGCAAGCGCTCCTGTGCAATCATTCGACCGCGAAACATGGCCCCGTGCAAATGGTCCAGTGCGGCCTTACGCATCGCCTGAGCATCGCCGAGGTTGTCGAGCGCCGCAGCGGTCAACTTCACACGAAGCGCGCGGCCATCAATGATGTTCGAAATACGCCATTTGCCCGGTCGGCGGCTCGTCCGATTGCGGGATTCAACAAGAGTGGGCTCTTGCGGTGACTGGTCGAGGGAATCTGTGCTCATCACTTGCCTATATAGCAGGTCCCTCCCCCGCGCCTATGCGGGATCACGGCCCAAGTACAGGAAGAGCCGGAATTTCATCAAATTTCAGTCGCTACCCGCCACAAACGGGTATTCAGGCCTGGATCTTGACGGGCAGCACTCGGGACTTCTTCACGACGCCATAGGCAAAACTGGTTTCAACCGACGAGATGCCCGGTAGCTTTTGAAACGTATGGCGTACTAGCTCCTCATATTCATCGAGTCCGCCGGTCACCACTCGCAACTGATAGTCCGATCCGCCCGCCATCAAATGGCAATCCAGCACTTCGGGCGTATCATGCACGATCCGCTCGAATTTCTGGATGGTGTCTTCGGTGTGGATCGACAAGCGAATGCGCACGAAACACGTAATGGGATACCCGCACGCCTTCTGATCAATCGTGGCGCAATAGCCCTTGATGATCCCCGCTTTCTCCAGGTTCCTGACCCTGCGCAGGCAGGGCGAAGGCGACAATCCGACCTTTTCGGCCAGATCCTGATTGGTCAGGCGGCCGTCCTCTTGTAAGGCGCGCACAATTTTAGCATCAATCTTGTCCATATAACCCCCAGTTGGTTATTTCTGCCAATCTCTGCTTCTTTATTGGCATAAATTGACAGCACATGTCCCAAGTGTGCTGCTAGATTGTGCGAACAGTTCAGGAGGTTTCCCGTTGCCACACGATACCGCTCGCTCTCACGGACCCGCAACGCGCGCCATCCACCATGGCTACGCACCTGCAAATCATTCGCACTCCCTTACTCCGCCCGTGCATATGACGTCTACCTTCGTTTTCCCTGATACTGCAACAGGTTCAGCACTTTTTGCAGGCGAAATCGAAGGGCACATATATTCCCGCATCTCAAATCCAACGGTCGCCTTGCTCGAATCGAGAGTGGCAAATCTCGAAGGTGCAGAGGCGGGGCTTGCAACCGCCAGTGGTATGGGCGCCATCTCCGCTACCTTGTGGACATTGGTAAAGCCAGGCGACGAAATCATCACCGACAAGACGCTGTATGGTTGCACATTTGCGTTCATGCGCGACGGCCTTTCGCGCTTCGGCGTGAAGGTCACTCATGTCGACCTGCGCGATCCAGACAATTTGCGCGAAGCGATCAGCGAGCAGACCCGGATCGTCTATTTTGAAACCCCGGCCAATCCGAACATGCGGCTGGTCGACATTGTCGCCGTTTCAGCCGTCGCGAAACAGGCCGGAGCGTTGACGGTGGTCGACAACACCTATGCGTCGCCCCTCCTGACCCGGCCAATCGAACTGGGCGCCGATTTCGTGATTCACTCAGCAACAAAGTACCTTGGCGGGCATGGTGATCTCGTCGCGGGCGTGGTCTGTGGCCGCGCAGACCTTATCCATGACATTCGAATGATTGGCGTGAAGGACATGACCGGCTCGGTGATGGCCCCACTGACGGCGATGCTGGTTATGCGGGGCCTGAAGACACTGCAACTGCGGATGGCGCGCCATTGCGAGAGCGGGCAGACCGTAGCGGAGTGGCTGGAGCGCCACCCTGCAGTTTCCGAAGTCTACTATCCCGGCCTCCCAAGTCATCCGCAACATGAGCTTGCGTGCTGCCAGATGAGTGCCTTTGGCGGCATGATCGCTTTTGAGCTGAAGGGGGGCTTCGAAGCCGGAACGGCCATGATGGACCAGCTCCGCCTGATTCAGCGCGCCGTCAGCCTCGGCGACGCGGAATCCCTGATTCAGCATCCTGCCAGCATGACCCACTCGACATACTCACAGGAAGAACGGCTGGAGCATGGTATCTCTGACGGCCTGGTCCGTTTGTCTGTCGGGCTGGAGGATTTGGTCGATATTCTCGCGGACCTTGAAAACGCTCTACCGACCAACGCACTTTAGCCGTCGTCACGATGCACATTCACCTCGTTCACTCCACGGGGCTTTGTTCATCCAGCAGGTCATCTTCGGTGTTGTTGGCGCGTTCAGCCGCCACCTTTTCATCAAGGGTGTTGTCGGCAGCGACATCCGTCGCTTCGCGCGTATCAACATGGGGCTTGGGACGTCTAACATCTGCAGATTGCTGCGTGCCAATCTCCGGTTTACCGCTTTTTAGCGCATCTTCCACGCCGCTGTCGAAACGCAGCCGATAAATCGGCTCCGGCAGAGTAAAGCCCGACTCTTCCAGAACATCCTTGGTCGCGGCTATCGCGAGGCCGCGTCCCTTCGCAAAGTTTGTTTGTGCCTGATCCACCCATCCCATGAAATGAAGGATGATGTTTGAGTCTCCCACCGTCTGGATGAAAGCTTCCGGCTCTGGATGGTCCAACACGAAACGTAGCGATTTTAATTTATCGAGGCCAAGCTGCATTGCCGCGACAGGGTCATCGGCCGCATCGACGCCAAGGTCGAACTCAAATCGGCGCTCAGGGTTGCGCGTGTAGTTCAGGATAACGGCCTTGAAAACAGTCGAGTTGGGGATGCGGAGATGATTGCCATCCATCGTCATCAGCACGGTGGCACGAGAGGTCAAGCGCATCACCTTTCCCTCATATTCATCAATCAGAACATGCTCATTCGCCCTGAATGGCTGGCGCACACTCAGCATTATGGAAGAAATGTAGTTTTCCAGTGTGTCTCGGACAGAAATGCCGATCGCCAGGCCGATGACGCCGGCTCCGCCGAGAATAGTTCCCATTACCGTTGTAGCACCCAAAATGCTCATCGCGACCACGAGAGCGACCAGCAGCAAGACAATACGGAACGCACCCGAAACCAGTTCTACGAGAAACGGATTTGGCAGAATCCAACGCCAAAAACTCCGCCAAGAGGCAACCAAGTGTCCAATCAGCGCAATCGTGAGAAATACTCCCAATGCGATACCGTAAAGTGGAAGAGCGCGGACAACACTTCCCCACGTACCAGACGGGTCCCCAAAAAACGGCGTCGCGCTATCTTCAACTGACAAGCTTCGGTCGATTTCGTTCTCAACCGTGACAACGCCATTTACACGCAAGGCCAGATCTTCGGCGCGGGCAACAGCGCTGGAGCTGGGGACTTCCCCGGCCAGCCGTACGACACCGTGATTAACTTCGACCGTCACACGATTCAGCGATTCGATCTCATCGAAGATGGCGGAAATACGAGATTTGATGGACCCATCGCTGACCGCCGGAGGAGTCTGGATGATCGGATTGAGATCTTCGCTCGTATCCGAAGTCTGTGCCACGGAGATTGGGACGAGCCATACCAAGCACAGCACAACCAGCACTGCGTATTTGACATTCGACGCCGCAGAGCGAGCACCAGTCGGAAGTTGTAGCGAATTCACATTTCCAAAAACACGCTACAGGAGGCAAAGTTCCCTATGCGTGGCAATCCGGGCTGCTCGCGCGCACAACCGTCCGCGCGAAAAACTGAGTTGTGTCGTTCACGGCGAACTTCAGGCGAAGCGAACGTCGAGCGCTGCGACTAACCTACGATCTCATACTCCCTTCCAAACCAGAGCGGCGAGTTGGCAAGGTCGATGAACTTCTTCTCGTCCTCCAGCAGCTCGGCACCGGCGTTCGCGGCCGCCTTGCTGGTATTCGCGGCCATGGCTTCCTCGCTCTCGAACCACAGTTCGGCAACGCCGTCATACGCTTCCGGTCCGCCACGCGACCCTTGCATGGCGCCGTTCAATGCGTCGTGCCCCGTGTGACATTGCACATAGCGGAGGATGCCTAGCGTTTCGACATGTTTCGCCACCAGCGGGGCATGCTGCTCCCGCCAGTAGCGTTGGAATTCCTCACGGCTCAGATGGGGCAAGCGGCGCAGGCAAAAGGTCAGCTTGATCAAAGCAGATCCCCGCCCGCTGCGGCTGCGGTCGTGCCGTCCTTCCGGAACGCGCGAATAACATTCTTACCGGTAATCCATTTGTGCACTTCGTCCGGCCCATCTACGAGGCGTTGGGACCGGATGTGCGTGTACCAAGCCGCCAGGGGTGTATCGAGCGAATAGCCAAGGGCGCCATGCAGCTGGATCGCGGTGTCGACCACCTTGTGAACCATGTTCGCAAGGAACACTTTCGCGATGCCGTTCTCTTGTCTCAGATCCATGCCATTTTCGGCCTTGTAGGCAATATGCATCAGCATCAGCCGGGCAATGTAAAGTTGGCTCGCACATTCCGCCAGCATGAACTGGACACCCTGGCGATCTTCCAGTGGTTGGCCGAAGGTCTCACGGCTCGTGACGTGTTCCGTGGCCAGATCAAGTGCGCGCTGAGCCATCGCCACATTGTGCATGCCGTGACGCAGGCGACCATAGGCCAGGCGATGCTGGCCCATGGAAAATCCGCCCCCTTCCCCGCCGAGCAGATTTTCTTCCGGCACGACGAGGTTCTCGATCTTCACTTCAGCATGGCCGCCGCCCATCTCTTGATAGTGGGGCCCATGCACTGCCATGGTGGGAATATCACGGATGATCTTGTAACCCGGATTGGGCAGCTCCACGATGAAGGTGGAGAATTGTTGATGGCGAGGCGCGTCCGGATTGGTCTTGGCCATGACGACCGCGATGTCAGCAGCGGTGGCGGCGCTGGAAAACCATTTCTCACCATTCAGGACGTAATTGCCCTTGCCGTCCTTTTCCGCACGCGTCTGCATGCCAGTGGCATCCGCGCCGGCCGCCTTCTCCGTCATGGAATAGCAAATGCGCTTTTCGCCATTCAGCAGCGGTTTCAGGTATTTTTCTTTCTGAAAGTCGGTGCCGTGGGCCAACAGTGTGAGCATGGTCGCATCATCCGGACCTTGCGAATTCATCGACAGCGCACCGAGATGGCTCTGGCCAAGTTCCATCTGGACCAGCGCATTGGCCAGCGGCCCAAGGCCCATTCCGCCATGCTCGACTGGGATGAAGGGCAACCAAAGGCCTTGCGCGCGCGCCTTCTTGCGCAGTTCTGGCAACACGTCCTTGAACGCGCGACCGTTGGACATTTCCTGTTCAGCAGGAATGCATTCTTCCTGCACCCATTTGCGCACGCGCTCGCGGACTTCTTTTGCCTCTTCCGGTATCGTAAAATCGATGGCCATCTTTTCGCTCCCTATTGTTTTTCAGGAAGGCTAAAGCGGAAGCGGAAATATGCACAGACTGACTTCGCGTCAGGCGGGACTATTCATAGTCTACTTTTTCAAGATAGAGCCCGTCCGGAGGGGATATGGGCCCGCACGCCGTCCGCTCGGCAGCCGCCAGGATCTCCGCGATCCATTCGACAGGTTGCTTGCCACGCCCGACATCCACCAGGCTACCCATGATCGAACGAACCTGCCTGTGCAGGAAACTCTTCGACCGACAGGTCATCTCGACCCGATCTCCATAACGTGAAACAGAGATCGCATTGAGCGTCTTAACCGGCGATTTGGCTTGGCAATCCGTATCGCGGAATGTCGTGAAGTCATGCGTCCCGACAAGTATCTGCGCGGCTTCATGCATCTTGTCAGCGTCCAACTGTGACGATATCCGCCAGGCCCGACCGTCATCCAGCGTGAGGTGAGCGCGTCGATTGATAATGATGAAGCGATAATGCCGCTCGGTTGCGCTGAAGCGGGCGTGGAAGTCATCATCCACTTTATCTGCCTTCAAGACGGCAATCGGATGTGGGCGCAGATGAAAATTCATCGCATCTGGCACTTTGGTTCCGCGGTCAGTTCGCAGATCCATGTGCGCGACCTGCCCTGTCGCATGAACGCCGCTATCGGTGCGCCCAGCGCCATGCACCTCAACGGGTGCACCATCGAGCTTTGCGGCTGCTTCTTCAAGGGTGCCCTGAACGGTCGGAATTCCGGGCAGGCGCTGCCAACCCTGATACGGGCCACCATTGTATTCGAGGAGGAGTCTGTAACGTGGCATTCAGCGGCCCTAGCCAAAGGCCGCCGGATAGGTCAACCGGCCGGATGTTGGTGCCGCCGGATCAAGACGCAGCGCCATGAAAGCCTCGCCGGACCATTTGCATTCGAATGGCTGGGCAAGGTCAGCGGAAAACCCAAACCGGGGATAGTATTCGGGGTGCCCCAGCACGAAGACAATCTGCTCCCCCGCTCCTTCCAGCGCCATCAGGCCCATCTGGATCAGGCCGCTGCCGATACCGGTCTTCTGAAAATCAGGATGAACCGACATTGGCCCAAGACCGACGGCCACCGGTTCGCCATCGAGCTGCATGCGGAAAAACTGAATATGGCCGGCAATGGCCTTATCGTCGCTCGCCACAAGTGAGAGCACGCTCTCACCGCTCTTGGCGAGATCCCGAACCATGCGGCCCTCAGCCTTGCCGCCAAAGGCAAGATCATTCAGCGCAACGATCTCATCAAGGTCTTCTTCACGGGCGGGACGAATCCAGAAGCTCATCAGCCAAGCACCGTATCCGGAGCAATCGCCTGCCCCTGCAGGAATTGGTCTGCATTCATTGGCTTTCCCCCTGGCTTTTGCAGGCGGAGGATACGCACAGCGCCGCCATCGCCGCAAGCGACCAGCAGGCGGTCATCCAGAACCATGCCGGCCGGCGCAGTGGTTTCCCGACCGGAGCGACGGCACATCAGCAGTTTCAGGCGCACCGGATCGTCCTTGCCCGGCGGCGTCCAGTAGCACCACGCCCCCGGGAACGGCGACAGGCCCCTGATATGGCAGTCGACCTCTCGCGCAGGCCGCGACCAATCGACCTTCTGGTCATCCGGGCCAAGCTTGGCGGCATAAGTCATCCCCTCTTCCGTCTGCGGAACGGGGGTCAGGCTGCCATCGGCGAGGCCTTCAAGCGCACGCGGCGCGAGTTCTGCGGCGAGCGCGGCCAGCCGATCATGCACGCTGCCGGCCGTATCTTCTTCGGTGGTCTGCGTGCGCGCCGAGGCAAGCACCGGCCCCGTATCAAGCCCGGCTTCCATCATCATCGCATCGACGCCGGTTTCCGTATCCCCTGCCATGATGGCGCGCTGGATTGGCGCAGCGCCCCGCCAACGCGGCAGGATCGACGCATGCATGTTGAGACAGCCAAGGCGTGGTGCATCGAGAACGGCCTGCGGCAGGATCAACCCATAGGCCACGACCACAGCCGCATCGAGATCCAGCGCCGCAAACGCCTCCTGCTCCGGCAATTTCTTCAGGGATTTGGGCGTACGCACTTCGATCCCCCTGGCCTCAGCGAAGGCATGCACGGGCGTGGGAGTCAGTTTCTTGCCCCGGCCAGCGGGACGTGGCGGCTGCGAATAGACACAGACGATCTCATGTCCGGCTGTGATCAACGCATCCAGCACATGTGCGGCGATATCCGGGCTACCCATGAAAGCAAGGCGAAGGGGTTTGGTCATCATGCCGGGAATAGTTTGTTCGGAGTCATTTTGAAAGCAACGTTTCGCAAGTGGCTCAGCGCACTGCGCCCGACATACTGAATGGGATGAGCCCATTGCCGCCCACAATGATCACGATCAGGGCAGCCAGGAGAAAAGCGGCGGTCCAACGAACCCAAGGACGCGCGAAGAAGTTGCCGCGCTTCTTCATGACGATCAGGCCGATTCGCGTGCGTGCAGGCGTTTGGCCTTCTTGACCTTGTCGATCGCGCGCTGGCGTTTCAAACGCGAAAGGTGGTCAATGAACAGCATTCCCTCCAGATGATCCATCTCATGCTGGATGCAAACCGCATACATGCCGGTTGCAACTTCATCGACTTTGAAGCCGTCATAGTCGAGGTAGCGGACGCGGCACTCGGTCGGACGTTCGACTTCATCGAAAATGTCCGGCACCGACAGGCAGCCCTCTTCATAAGGCGCCATGTCCTCAGTCAGAGGCAGGATTTCCGGGTTCACGAAATAGCGCGGCTGGGGCTCTTCGCCCTCTTTTGCGAGATCCATCACAATCACGCGCAACGGCACGCCGACCTGAATCGCCGCGAGGCCAATACCCGGCGCGTCATACATGGTTTCCAGCATGTCATCCATGAGCGCGCGAATCTCGTCGGTGACGCCGCCCTGGACGGGCTTCGATACTTCCTTCAGACGCGGGTCAGGGACGGTGAGGATTTCTCTGATAGCCATGCTTTTCAGATATGCACGCAGGGACCTCTGGTCAACACTTGGCCGTCATTCCGCCGCCAGCGGCTTCTTGGCGCCGCCAAAGTCCAGCTCCCCTGTATTCTCCGATACATTCGCCCTGTTCTCGATCTGCTTGGGCTCAGCCAGCGTCTTGGCGGGCGGGGCGATCTCCATGTCCTCGAACTTGCGCAGGGTCGGGAGGACTCGTTTGTCGAACGATCCCATCGCAGAGTTGAAATGGTCCACCGAGCCGTTCAGCGATTTTCCGAGTCTCTCGATATGGCCGAGCATTACACCCATCCGACTGTAAAGCTCCGCACCCAGTTCCGCCGCGGCCATCGCATTTTCATTCTGGTGATGCTGGCGCCAGAGATGGGCCACCGTCCGGGCCAGCGCGATCAGCGTGGTCGGCGTCGTCACAATCACTTGCCGGCTCATGGCCTTTTCAATCAGGTCCGGAGAATGCTCAAGCGCCGCCGCGAAGAAATTCTCTCCGGGGATGAACATCGCAATATAGTCAAAGCGATTGCCCAGATTCGACTGGTAGTCCTTTGAGGCCAGCGTGCTCACATGCCGCTGGACGCTGGTCGCATGAGCCTTCAGATGAACGACCTTCTGGGCCGGATCCTCGGCTTCTACCGCCGCCATATAGGAGGCGAGCGAGACTTTGGAGTCGATCACGATCTGTCGCTCGCCCGGAAGACGGATGATCGCATCCGGTCGCTGGCGTCCCTCCTCCGTCTGGTCATGCACCTGTTCGGAGAAGTCGCAATGCGCAGACAGGCCGGCCTGCTCCATGACGTTTCTCAAGGTCATCTCGCCCCAGCGCCCGCCGCCTTTTGGAGCCGTCAACGCGTTGACCAGCTTGCCGGTCTCCTGCGTGTTGCGGTGCAGACTTTCCCCGATCGCCTTGACCTGTTCCGACAAGAGAGACTTGTCTTGGGTGCGGACTTTTTCGATTTCGTCGACCCGTTTCTTAAAGGCATCGAAATTCTCGCCGATCGGCTTCATCAGCTCCTTGAGATGCCCTTCAGCGCCTTCCTTGTGTCGCTGGAATCTCTCATCCGCAAGCTGCAGAAACTGCTTGTTCGCGCGCTCGAGGACACCCTGCGCCATTTCGCCAAACTTGCGTTCATCCTCGGCGCTGCGGGCTTTCGCTTCGGCCAGCTCCAGCTCTGCCTTGCGCGAGACCTCTTCCAGCGTGCGGATGCGCTGTTTCGCTTCGACCAGCTCATCGGTCGCGCGCTCAAGGTCCAGTGTCAGCCGCTCCGCCTTCGCGCCGGACTTGCTGGCAAGCCACCAGGCCGTGCCCGCCAAGGCGAGAGCCAGGAGGAACAGAACAAGGTGCACGACGTCAAAGCCGGCCCCGCCGATAATGATGATTGGGTCCATACGGGCATCCTCGCACGATTCTGCTCAGAACATATAAGGAACATGCTGCATTGTCTATTGAACGCTGTGGTTTGCCCACCGCTTGACTTCCCGCTCAGGCTGATCCTCTTTTCCACCGGGATGGCACAAGGGCAGCGAGATGCGACTGATATGGATGAGTCTGTTTTTGACGCTGGGGGCCTGTGCATCAGCATCTGGCCCAGTACCTCAAGCAGAGCTGCCACCAACCGGCGCAATAACATACCTGCCACCACTGGCCGAAGTCACTTTGGTTACTGCTTCTGGCCAGCGAGAACCGCAATCGGACTCCTCAGAAACGGCTCGCATTAACCTTGCCAACGCCTTGTCGAACGCGGTTCCAGCCGATGCGTTCGATCAATCTGACGAAGGACAAGAACGAGCAAAATTCCTTGCGATCAAGCTGGAGGAGGCTTCGGTCAATTCTGGTCCGGTTCAGACCTCCGAAGTCGACACACCAGAGCATCTGGTCGCTCTTATCCAGGTTAGATTCGATGTGGAAAGCTCCGCCAGTCAGCTGTTGCAAGGCGGTCTCAACCTCATGTTCGGCGGCGTTCCAGGTCCGGATGGTATAGACCAGACGGCTCAAATCGCCCTGTTCGCCCAAGGGACTGATGATCTGGTGTGGTCGCGCACCTTTGTTGCTCAGGATCCACGCACCCCCGATGATGCGGAACGCCTTATAAACGAGCTGATAGCCGCATCCAACCAGGATACAGAGTTCTGACACTGTTCCCATCTGGAGGAATCACGCATGCGTGGCATGGGACTTGCTGGCAAGTATCCCGACATGTTTGACGCGTATGAAGCCCCCTATGAGGTCGCCGAATTGACTATCGATATTTGCGTCTGCACCTATCGCAGGCCTTCAATTGAGGACACGCTGCGATCGCTCGACCGGCAAACCCTGCCGGACGGCGTATCGGCGCGCGCAATTGTTATCGACAATGACGAAACTCCATCGGCCCGCGACCGGGTCGAGGCCATCGCGGCAAACTTGTCCATGCCCGTCAAATACATTCATGCCCCCGCAAACAACATTTCGATCGCGAGAAACGCCGGTTTGGATGCCGCCACCGCCCAATGGATTGCTTTCATCGATGACGATGAAGTGGCCGAACCGGATTGGCTGGCCTCCCTGCTCCAGATGGCACGCGTGAATTCTCTGGACGCTGTCTTCGGCCCAGCCATCGCCGTTTATCCTGAGACGGCGCCCAACTGGATGCGCCAGCAGGATTACCATTCGAATGTCCCTGTACGCCGAGGCGGCGTGGTGCAGACCGGACATACCTGCAACGCTCTGATGCGCGCCAGCTCCCCTATCGTAAAAGGCCAGCGCTTTCTGATCGAAAAAGGCAAGACTGGTGGCGAAGACACCGAGTTCTTTTTCAGGCTCTGGTATGCAGGCGCCAAGTTTGGCATCAGCGAAGCGGCCATCGTGCATGAAGCGGTAGACCCGAAGCGCCTGGATTCCGAATGGATTCGCCAGCGCAAATTCCGTTCAGGGATGAGTTTCGGCTACCACTCCCTGACCACACGCAACACGGTTACACTGACCATTACTGTGCTCGCTTCGCTGGCGAAGATTGTTTTTTGTTACGCGATGGCTAGCATCTTCTTCTGGTCCACACAAAAGCGGAATTTCTGGGCGATGCGCGGCATCTTCCATCGTGGCTGGCTGGCCTCGGCCTTCAGCACGAAGGAACCGGAACTCTACTGAGTCGCCCCTAAAACGGTAGCTTGAAGCCGGGCAACATGCCCCCGCCAAGACCTTGCGTCGCATCCTTCATAGCCTTTTCCATGGCTTCATCCAGACGCTTGCGCGCATCCGAATGCGCAGCCTTGATAAGGTCTTCAACGATTTCGGCATCATCATTCATCAATGAGGGGTCAATCCTGACACTGACCATATCGCCCTTGCCCTTGAGGCGCACCGACACAAGACCCGCCCCGGCGACCCCTTCGGCCTCGGTCGTTTCGATCTTTTCCTGCGCTTCCTGCATCTTGGCCTGCATCTGCTGGGCCTGTTGCATGATCTTGCCAAGGTCTTTCATGGAAAGCGGGCCTCCTTCAGGCCGATCGTCTGGAGTTCAGGTCAATAACGTTGCCGTCGCTTGCGGCAGGCTCGGTCACGTCCACAATGGTAATGCCGGGAATACTCTTCAAGGCGTCTGCCACAGCCGGGTGCGCCGCCGCTGAGGCAAACAATTCCTCGCGCGTCCGAATTACCGTCTGGCGCATTGTTTCGGCATTGGTACGGATCTGCTCGACGACCCAGTCATCGCCTGTGTCGCGTTCGAGGAACGCTTTGAGCCGGGCGAGCAAATCGTTTGGTGCATTGTCTTCAAGTTCGCATGAGAAATAGCCGTAGCGCACAGGACCTGGCCGAATGTATCGCTCCAACTCGACCTGCAGGTTCACTTCCCGGTGCTCACCCAGATAGGTGACAATTTGGGCAAAGCTCTCCAGCCCGCCGGCGGGAGACGGGGCCATGCCATGTTGTTCAAGCTTTCCCGGCGCACCGCCTGACTCAGCGATCATGCGCGCAGCCTCCTCCGGTGACGGAAGGTTTGCCGCCGCCGCAAGGCGCAGGATGATCATGTTCAGCGCGGTCGCCGTGTCAGGCGCCGTCTGGAGGTCGTTAAACCCGGAGAGCAGGATCTGCCAGTAGCGCGCGGCCTGCGCAGCGGTCAGTTTCTGCGCCATGGCCAATGTGCGTTGGGTCCATTCGGCGGGCCCGGCAGATTGGAACTCACCGCCCGTAGCCTGTGCCACGGAGACATCGGCACAGACATCCATCAGGTCTTTCAGGATAACCGCCGGATCAGCACCTGCATGAATCTGGTCTTTCACCTCGGCCAGCGCCTCTGCAGCACTGCCGGAGATCGCTTTCTCGAACGCATCCAGCAGGCGCGCCCGGTCGCCGAGGCCCAGCATGTCACGCACCGCCGCGCCAGTGACTTCTTCGCCATCCATGGTCTGCACGATGGCCTGATCGAGAATCGAGAGGCCGTCGCGAACGGAACCTTCGGCAGCTCTGGCGATCAAAGCGAGTCCCTCTTCCGAAACTTTCGCCCCTTCATGCGTGGCGACCCGACCGAGATGTTCAGACAAATTCACGGCATCGAGCCGTTTCAGGTCAAACCGCTGGCAGCGCGACAGGACCGTGATCGGCACTTTGCGGATCTCAGTAGTTGCGAAGATGAACTTCACATGCGGCGGCGGCTCTTCCAGCGTCTTCAACAGCGCGTTGAACGCGGCCGTCGACAGCATGTGAACCTCATCGATGATGTAGACTTTGTGGCGGGCCGAGACCGGTGCATAGCGCGCGCTATCCAACAGGTCACGCATATCGGCAACGCCGGTGCGGCTGGCGGCATCAAGCTCCAGCACGTCCGGATGGCGGCTCGACATGATCGCATCACAATGCTCGCCCTTGGGGTCGAGCCGGATCGACGGACCGTCATGATCGTCTGACTGATAGTTCAGGGCCCTCGCCAGCAGGCGGGCGGTCGTGGTCTTTCCCACGCCGCGCACGCCGGTCAGCATGAAGGCGTGCGCCACTCGGCCCGTCTCGAATGCATTCGAAAGCGTGCGGACCATGGCTTCCTGGCCGATCAGGTCCTCGAACCGGCGGGGCCGGTATTTGCGCGCGAGCACCTGATATTCGGCCGATTTCGGCGCCTCATCCTCCCCGAACATCGAGAAGGTCTGGTCATCACGTTCTTCGGGGAGTTCGGAATCGCTCATCAGCCGGGACTTTAACGACTCATGGGGCTCGGCGGCAATGGGTGGAGTGATGAACTTATCTGCTACACTCTGACAAATGCAGCCTCACCGGATACTCAACTCCGCTTTCATTAGGGCTCGGGAATATCGCTAGATTTACAATGCGATAATTACGACCGCCAGAAAGACATTACTCTAATAGAAGATACCACATTCGTCGCGAATGCATTCGTTGAATGTGTCCACTGCCGCATTCAGACAGCTGGTTCGCAAGCCTCCCGACTGCGTTGGCGTATCAGGTATGGAAAGGCAGGCTTGTTCAGATGATGCGAAATTCTGGTGGCAGCTAAGAATACAGGCCTTTTTCTCTTCCGCAGGTTCTTCTTCATCATCGAAGCTGTCGAACCGGTCGTCAAATACGCTGCTGTGAAGGTTAGCCAAATAAGACGTAACGGAATCCTCATCGCCAATATCGAAAGGACAGGCATTGTCATAGTAGCTTAAACAAATCGCTGAAGCAGGTAGACCAAACAGACAGAACGACAACGCGAATACAATACCGAACTTACTGCCTCTCATGGCAGCGCCCCTTCAATCCTGCAAACCTATGGATGAAATTACCCCCATCTTGATAAGAGGTCAAGTTCACTCAAGAAGCCTGCTCAAACACGACGCCCGCACGAAACAAGATTCGCCACAAACACCTGCGCGCTTTGGCCGTACAACTCGGTCCCCCGTCGTGTTTTATTCAATCAGCCGAGCCCGCAGGCGTTCCTGCGCGGCGGCGTCCACGCCCAGCACCTCCGCCAAGTAGGCATCGACGGTGCCATGTTTGTCATGGATCACGTTGAAGGCGGTATCGAGATAGCGCAGCCGCACACCGAGAAACGGCCGGAACACTTCAGGTTCATATACCTTGCCGACCTGCTCATTGAAGAAGGCGGCCGCTTGCGGAAGGAATTCATCGACCTTCACGGCTGTATTCGTCAGCTCATAATCGGCGCGGAGGTCTGCTTCCTCGACGCCCAGCACATGATGTGTCAGCGCGCAGAGAATGCCCGTCCGGTCCTTGCCGGCAGCGCAGTTCACGAGCCCGGCGGCGTCGCCTTCCAGTCCGGCCAGATGCTGGAACCAGCCCGAGAACAATTCGGCATGGTGCGCTTTGAACGGCGCCAGCGCATAATAATCATTCATCCAGTCGTCAGCCTTCTGGGCGTCGGCCTCGACCTTCTTCAGGAATTGCGCGTGCGGGGCTTCATGCTCGCGGCCGCCATCATGAGTTAGCGTGTTGGGCGCCGACCAGCGCGCCACATTGCGTTCGCGCTCGTCCGGACGCCGCAGGTCTGCCTGCAACTGGATGCCGAGCGCGCCCAGCGCGGCCAGATCCTCCTCTGTCGCCTCGGCATAATGGCCGGACCGGAACAACCGGCCGCGCTTTACCTGTCCACCGTGGCGGGAAGCATAGCCGCCAAAGTCACGAAAGTTGCGGACGCCTTGAAGCGTGTAGATTCTCTCTGTCATGTGATGCGAGGTACCGCGCCGCGCCGCTATCGTCCAGATGGGCGTCGGGGAAGGTTTTGTGACCCTCCCCTTCCGCTCAGCTGTTTTCGTTGACCACAATCACCTTGCGATGGGGAAATGGAATCTCGATGCCAGCTGCATCCAGCGCCTTCTTCACCTGCTCGGGAAGCGAATAGCGCACATCGAAGTAATGCGCGCCCTCACAGAATGGCCGCACGATGAAGTCTACCGAGCTGTCATTGAGGGTCTCGACCTCAACGAAGGGTGCAGGATCCTTCAGGATGTGAGGATGATCGGCCAGCACCTTGTCGATGGTCGCGCGGGCCTTGTCGATGTCTTCGCCATAGGCCACGCCGAAATGCATATCCACACCGCGTACCGGGTGGTGGCTGTGATTGATGATCTGGTCGCCCCAGATCTGGCCGTTGGGAATAATGATCTGCTGATTGTCGAATGTCTGAAGCACTGTGGTGAACAGGGTGATCTCGTCCACCTTCCCAAACTTCCCAGCCGCGTCAATGAAATCGCCCACCTTGTAGGGGCGGAACACCATCAGCATGACCCCCGCCGCGAGATTCGACATCGCTCCCTGCAGAGCCAGGCCGACCGCGAGGCTGGCCGCGCCGAGCAGCGCCACGATGGAGGTCGTCTCAACGCCAAAACGGTTCAAGACCGCAATGATGACAAAAGCGAGGATAACGTACTTCGCGACGCTCCCCATGAAGCGAAACAGCGTGTCGTCCAACCGCTCATTGCGTTCACCCGCATTTCGGATACTCTTGCCGACCCGTCCGGCGATCCAGAACCCTATAATCAGGATGAGCAGGGCGAGCAGGATATTGGTCGCCCACGAGAGCGCCGACGGAAGATACTGATTTATGTCAATCTGATCGAACCAGTCTTGCATGGTTTATTCCCCTTCTTTTCAGCCACATGACTGGCAAAAGCCGGACCCAGCCTGAATATTGGCCGGGTCGGTCATTCAGGTTGCGTTCACGACGCGGCAATCCGAGAGTCCAAGGGGAAACCACCAGAGACTGAAATATGAGCGGAACCGGTTGGCCTGGGCGCTGTTGAATTGAGACACACCAATTCAAAGAGGCCCCCATGACCGAGACCGTCAAAACCCAATATGACATGCGTGACCCAAGAACGCAGTACCCACAACCGCCCTTCCCCAAGCAACCGCAGGACAAGCCAGGCTTCGATCACAAGATGGAGCCAAAAGCAGATCATGGCGAGAACAGCTATCAGGGCTTCGGCCGCCTGAAGGACCGCAAGGCACTGATCACCGGTGGTGATTCGGGGATCGGTCGCGCAGTTGCCATCGCCTATGCCCGCGAAGGGGCAGAGATCTGCATCAACTACCTTCCCGAAGAGAAAGAAGACGCCGACTGGGTCTGCGACCTGCTGGAAGGCGAAGGCCACACCGTACACCGCATGCCCGGCAATCTGACCGACAAGGAATTCTGCAATACTCTGATCAAGGAAGCCCATGAGAGAATGGGCGGACTCGACATTCTGGTGAACAATGCGGGCAAGCAGGTGCGCCAACCGGGCATCGAAGACATTTCCGATGAACAGTTCGATGAAACCATGAAGACCAATGTCTATGCCATGTTCTGGCTGACCAAGGCTGCGCTCCCCCTCATGCCGCCCGGCGCGGCCATCATCAATGTTACGTCCAATCAGGGCTTCAGCCCAGCTCCCTATCTGCTCGACTACGCCACCAGCAAGTTTGCCATTCGCGGTTTCACCGAGGCCATTGCTCAGGGTGCGATCGAGCGCGGCGTCCGCGTTAACGGCGTTGCCCCGGGCCCGTTCTGGACGCCGCTCCAGCCCTCCGGCGGACAAACACAGGAAAAAGTGCAGGAATTCGGAAAGGGCACGCCCATGGGTCGGCCGGGCCAGCCAGCGGAGCTAGCACCCACCTTTGTCTTCCTCGCCTCGCAGGAGTCGAGCTATATCAGCGGCGAAATCATTGGCGTAACCGGTGGAAAGCCGATCAGCTGATTGATACAAGTCAACGAAAGTGCGGTATCTTGTGTCTCGCTTCCGGGAACCTTGCCCGGAATCCGGAGTTCAAGCGTACTGATGTCATGAAGGAGCAAAGTCCATGATGAAGTTTCGTTCTGCCCTGCTTGCAGGTTGCCTCGCCGCCAGTACTTCCCTCGGCCTCAGCGCCTGCTCATCCCTCCCAGACGAAGTGGACCGCGCGCAGATTGACGCTGGGAGCCGCGCCGCTCTCAACAAGCTGGTCAGCGAGAACGCCGCTGCCCGCGCCATAAACAGCCAGTCTCGCGCGGTTCTGGTCTTCCCATCCATGGTCAAGGCCGGACTGGGGGTCGGCGGAGCGTATGGCGAAGGCGAGCTGATCCGTGGTGGATCGACTGTTGATTACTACAGCTCATTCACCGGGTCCTGGGGGCTGCAGGCTGGCGCACAGTCATATGGTTATGCTGTCTTCCTGATGAATGATGATGCGGTGGACTACCTCAAGAAATCCGAAGGCTGGGAAATCGGCGTCGGACCAACTGTGGTTCTTGTGAATGCGGGCGTTGCAGAAAACCTCTCCACGTCTACACTGAAGGAAGACGCGTACGCATTTGTTTTCGACCAGAAAGGCCTGATGGCTGGCATCAGCATTGAAGGCACAAAGATTACCAAACTGCAGTAGACAGGCTTGGGCTCAGGTGAGCCAGGGCGAAGGCGCAAGGTTTTCGGTTTTCCGGGCCTTGCGCCTTTTTTTGTTGCCAGACGGCTCTGCCTATCTGAACGGTGGCTCGTCAAAGGCGCGCAGTTTGCGGCTGTGCAGCTTCGCACCTTTGTCCGCCGACAAACGTTCCAGTGTTTCTATTCCGATACGAATATGCTCGCCAATGGCCCGCTCATAAAAGCGGTTGGCCGCACCCGGCAGCTTGATCTCACCGTGGAGAGGTTTGTCCGATACGCAGAGCAGCACACCATATGGAACGCGCAGGCGGAAGCCATTCGCAGCAATTGTCGCGCTTTCCATATCGATCGCAATTGCTCGGGATTTGTTGAACCGGCGCGCGGACGCAGAGAAGCGCAATTCCCAGTTCCGATCATCCGTGGTCACAACCGTTCCGGTCCGCAACCGCCGTTTCAACTGTTTCTCGTCCTCACCCGTCACAGACGCAGCCGCCTGTTGCAGCGCGACTTGCACTTCGGCAATTGGCGGCACGGGAATTTCCGGCGGTAGAACAGCGTCGAGCACATGGTCTTCTCGCAAATAGGCATGCGCCAACACATAGTCTCCGATTGCCTGACTATGGCGCAGCCCGCCACAATGGCCAACCATCAGCCAGACTTCAGGCCGCAACACGGCGAGATGGTCTGTGATGGTCTTGGCATTGGACGGACCGACACCGATATTCACCAATGTGATGCCGCCGCCATTCGGCGCGCGCAAATGATAGGCTGGCATCTGGAATCGGCGCCAAGGTGAAGCATCGATTTCTGTTCGGGACGTGTCGGTGGGCTCAGAGACCTCCAACCCGCCCGGAACAGATAGAGACGTGTAGTGATTGTCTTCTGTCAGCTTGTCCAACGCCCAGTCACAAAACGCATCGACGTAACGGTGATAGTTCGTGAACAGCACATAATGCTGGAAATGCTCAACGGGCGTACCGCAATAATGTTGCAGCCGCTTCAGAGAGAAATCGACTCGCTGCGCGTCGAACAATGCCAGTGGATGGGTTTCATAGGGCTCGTATAGCTCCCCATCGGCCACTTCATCACCAATATCGGCAAGGTTTGGACTGGGGAAGTGACGCGCCAGTTCAGCTGGCGAGATCTCGTCAAGTCCACTGGCCTGCCCCTGCTCCCACACATAGGCATACGGAATTTCGGAATCCGACTGCTCGACATATACATCAATGTCATAGTCCCGCATCAACAGGGAGAGCTGTTCTGTCAGATAGTCGCGGAAAAAGTCCGGCCTCGTGATGGTGGAAACATATGTGCCAGCTTCTGACATCTTGCCGAAGGCGCGCGAAATCGGCGGGGGTGGTCCGTCGGGATTGTAGACGATCCTGATTTGCGGATAGCAGAACGCGCCGGATTCGCGCAGCGCGGGCGCCGGTGGCTTTCCGGAATGAAGGAACATGTCCAGGGCCGAGGACAGGGCGGAAACGGCGTCGGAATACAGGTTTTCCAGCGCATCTATAACGTGTTCGGGTGTGTTCAATTTCGACATGGCGTCAAATGGCGGGATTGCGACGTTCTGTCAATCTACGAGCCTGAGCCGGTCGCATATGACAAACAAATGAGCACGACCCGCACAGCCTTCGTGCAAACATGAGGCGCAACCCAGCTATGACTTTCTGCCGTGCACCTTTCACTTGAGCCATGCGGAAACATGCGCTTTTGTTGCAGTGCAACATGAAACGTCAATCCCGCACGGAAAGGCCATGACGCTTCGGTGTCACTGTGGGGAGAACAGAACAATGACGTCGCATGGGGCGGGAGGAGTTCCCTGTCGGCAATCACGCCGTCGCTAACTCTGAAGGTAGTTTTGACATGAAAAAGTTCATCATCCCGGTCCTGATGGCCGCCGCGATCATCGTTCCTGCTGCTGCAAATGCAGAAGGCAAACCCATCACTGTAGAAATTGCCTATGACAAGGCCCTGCTGGCATCCGACGCTGGCGCAGCTGTCGTTCTCGAATCCATCGAGGCGCAAGCCAAGGAAGCCTGCTCAACACGCTCCCCGGTCACCAGCCAACCGGTTGTAGACCGTACATGTACCAAGAATATCAAGAAGGCTGCTTTGAAGAAGATCCTGGACAAGCAGGAAATCTCCAGCCTCCCGACCGCGCCTGTCTTTGCGCGCCAAGCTGTAACCCTCGTCGCTGACGCGGGACAACGCTAGACCTTTTCCTCCCGGAATAGCGTTGGAGGGGCTGCCCAGGGCCACGGGCAGCCCCTCATTGCATTCGGCGGGGCATTTGCTTCAGAAGCAACCTTGGCCACAATGTAAAAGGCGCACGATCCATTCAGACCGCGCGCCTTTTTAATCTCGCTTGAAAGCGGCGGCCAAATGCTAACCGACGGTCGCGTCCGCAGGCTTGCGCGTGTCGAACTTTGACCACACGCCATCATCGCCGTGCCAGTCACCGCTGGTCGCACCTTTGGAATATTCGGTTGCACGCTGCTCAAAGAAGTTTGCGTGCTCTACCCCGTTCAGGATTTCCGTCAGCCATGGGATCGGGTGCTTGGTCACACCGAACACCGGCTCAAGCTTCAGCTGGCCGAGACGCCAGTCCGCGATGTAGCGAATGTACTGCTTGATATCGTCGGCGGTCATGCCTTCGACCGGACCCATTTCGAATGCGAGTTCGATAAATTTGTCTTCCAGCGTCACGACGGTGCGACAGCACTCGCGAATCCGCTCGCGCAGCGCGTCATTCATGACGCCGGTCTCAGCACAGAACGTGTGGAACAGCTTGATCATGCCTTCACAGTGCAGCGACTCATCCCGTACAGACCAGGACACGATCTGGCCCATGCCCTTCATCTTGTTGAAGCGCGGGAAGTTCATCAGCATCGCGAAACTGGCGAACAGCTGAAGGCCTTCCGTGAAGCCGCCAAAGACCGCCATGGAAACAGCAATGTCTTCATTCGTTTCTGTGCCAAACTGGCCGAGATAGTCGTGCTTGGCGGCCATCTCCTCATATTCCATGAAGGCCGAGAATTCCGAGTCGGGCATGCCGATGGTTTCGAGCAGCAAAGCATACGCCGCGATATGGATCGTCTCCATATTGGAGAACGAGGCCAGCATCATCGACACTTCGGTCGGTTTGAACAGGGGCATGTAATGCTCCATATAGTTCGCACCGACTTCGACGTCAGACTGGGTGAAGAAGCGGAAGATCTGGGTCAGCAGATTGCGCTCGGAATCATTGAGCTTCACCGCCCAATCCTTGCAATCCTCGCCCAGGGGCACTTCTTCCGGCATCCAGTGCACCTGCTGCTGGACCTTCCAGAAGTCATACGCCCACGGGTAACGGAAGGGCTTGTACGCCCGGCTCGGGGTCAGCAGTCCGGGCACATTGGAATTTCCGTCAGCCATCAGGGCCTCCTACGTCATTTACTGCGTTTTCTGGGACAATCTACACCATATATAGTGCCTCATTGAGGCCATTGCCGCAAGATGTTTGACTGCGGCAAACCGCACTTGTTCACAGGCTTGCCCACAGTTTTGGCATATTTCCCTCGTAGGGGTGGCGCCTTGCGGTTTAGTGCAGAATGATCGGCACCAAACCTATACCCATGCGTTCCATTCCCGCCTTACGAGACAAGATATTCATGCGTTTCTTCAGTGCCATTCTTCTTGCCCTGATTTCGGCTTTCGCGTTTGCCCCATCAGCAAAAGCTAAAGTGGTGAGGGATGTCATATATGCAGATGCGCCCGGCCTTGATCCCGGCGACGTACGGGCTGATGTCTACATCCCTGATGATGCGGACAATGCGCCGGTGATTCTCATGATGCATGGCGGCGCTTGGACCTTTGNNTTGGCAACAAGCTGAGCGCATTGGGCATGTTCCAGGCGCGTTATTTCACCGATCAGGGGTTTGTCTTCATTGCCGTAAATTACCGCCTGTCGCCCGCACATCCCTTCCCTGCCCAACAGCAGGATACGGCCGCCGCGATCGCATACTTCCATGAGCACGCAACAGAGTTCGGGGGCGACCCGAACAGTATCTTCCTGATGGGTCACTCTGCCGGGGCTCATATGGCAGCGCTCACTGCAATCGATCCGGACTATCTGGACGCATTTGATCTGACGCCAGGCGTGATCAAAGGCGTCGTCGCCATGGATAGCGCCGCCTACAATATGGCTCGCACCGGCAGTGATGGCGATATCCCCGAATTCTACCACTCCACCTTTACCAGCGATGACCCAGACGTCTGGACGGCTGCCTCCCCGACCCTACTGGTAGAAGAAACAACCGACATCCCACCTTTCCTCCTGCTCTATGTGAACCGAGCTGTCGCGCCGAGCCGCGCCAAGGAATTGGCGGAAGCGCTGAACAGCGCCGGACACAAGGCCGAAGCGCGCCTCGTCAAGAATCGCGATCACAAGAGCCTGAATGATCGTCTGGGCGCCAAAGGTGACAAGGTCGCGCCGATGATCGCAGACTTTTTCCGTGACCAGTTGGAAGACTGACGCCGCCTAAGGCTCCACGACGTTGAACCAGAAGTCCGGAGTCTCGAGCGCCGAGAACCAGGCGAGCAGTGCGGTGGGGTCACCCTCGATTGACGCCTCCCCGGCAGCGGCGATCTCGCGAAAGCTGCGGGTTTGCAGAATCAGGTCATTGAAGGCGTCGCGCGAGAGGGTAAGCGTTGCCACGGCGTCATCGGACTGGACACCGGGGCGTGGGAAGGCCGTGGCGTTCCCTACATCAATGACGAACTCCTCCTCGATGTCCGTAAACTGGAAGTTCAGTTCGAACGGCTCCCTGCTGAGCTTTTCGGGCGCATAGCGAACGGCTAGCGCATTGAATAGTTCAATCGTAGGCACCCCTTCGACGAACTCGCGGCTTCGGGTGCGTACCGCTCCGGCATCGGCAAGGCCGTTACGAAGCTCCTGCGCTCCCGTTAGATAGAAATCGCGCCACGCGCCGCTTTCTGCCTGAAAGCCCATCTGCTCATAGCTCGCAGCCAGCCAGTCTCGCGCAACCTGATTCTGAGGATTGGCAAAGACCGCATAGTTCAAAACTTCGGCAGCCCAACGATAGTCGCCTTCCTCGAAGGCTTCCTGCCCAATGACGATGGCCGCCTCTTCGCCGCCAACGGCCTTGATGAACCGACTGGACTTCGCTTCCAGTGGATGTGCATTGAACGTCGCCGGCACACCATCCCACCACCCGAAATACCCTTGATAGACGGCTTTCGCATTGTGGTTCAGCGTGCCGTAGTAACCACGCGTATCGAAATTCTCTGATTGCACCGCAGGTTCAGCGAGTTCTTCGGCAATTTCGAACTGGGTTTCACCGCGATTTGCCCGGCGAACAGTCTGGTCATGCGTATACCGATAAATATCGCGCTGCCCCCGCAGGAAGGTCTCGACATTCTCCTGCCCGAATGTCGGCCAATGGTGCGATGCGAAAACGACGTCCGACCGTCCTCCATATTCAGTCAAAACATAGTCGATTACTCGGCTCCATTCGAGCAGGTCGCGAACCTTTGCGCCTCGCAAGGTGAGTGCATTGTGGAACGTTGCTGTCGCGACTTCGGCCGTGCAGAGCGCGTTGAAGTCCGGCAGATAGAACATGAATTCCGCAGGCGCTTCGGTACCCGCCGCATCGACGAACTCAATCGTAACTCCGTCTACCACGCGAACGGTTCCACGGCCTGGTACTTCCTCTGTCGGCGCGATCAGTCCGATCGTGCCTTGGGAAAGCGCTGGCCCCAGCCCCACGCCTACTTGCCCGGTCGGGCCGCTGGGTAGCGTGTTGCCAAACATCAGCACAGCTCGTCGGCTCATATAGTTCCCGGCCAGCAAATTCTCGGCGACGGCGGATTCCGTAAAGCCAACTGGTGCGAGCACGGGTACACCGCGCGCTTCAATGTCGGCTTCGTCGATCACACCGCGCACACCGCCGAAATGGTCACCATGGGAATGGGTATAGATCACGCCCGTGACGGGGCGATTCCCCAGCGTGTCATTGACCAGTCCCAAAGCAGCCGCAGCCGTCTCCTGACTGAGCAGCGGGTCTACAATGATCCAGCCAGTATCGCCCCGGATGACCGACATGACCGCGAGGTCATACCCGCGAACCTGATAGATCCCATCCATGACTTCAAACAGGCCATGTTCGGAGTTCAGACGCTCCTGCCTCCAAAGCGATGGATTCACTGTGTCGGGGCTGTCCCCGTCAATGAAGTCCCGACGGCTGACCTGCCAAACGACATTACCATCGGCGTCGGTGATCGTGTCCTGTTTCAGCTGCGCCAGCAGACCGCGCGTTGCGTCAACAAAATCGGAAGTGTCTTCCAGAGGCAGGCGGTCAGCCACAGCTGCATTTGCTGCGCGGGTCGTATCCGTCGCCTCGCCCTTCGGCGGAGCCTTGGCCATGGATTCAGGAATATTCGTCTGTGTGCCCGGAGAACAGGCCACCAGCAGAATGGCTGCAGCCACACCAAATAGAACTCGCATATTTTCCTCCCATAGCGACGCGTTCACGCACCGTTTTCTCGCACTGTGCGACGAGGCCAAAAGGCACGCAAGTCAGCCGCGAGGGAAACAGGAATTTAGCGGGAGATACTGATCGACAAGGCGCCAAACCGTTGCGGGCCGTCTTGGCGGACAAACTCTTCAGTCCGGTTCACGAAAGTGAAGGCAACTTGTACGCTGCGGTAATGGACCGCCACGCCCGCCTGAATATCCCCCACTACCGTCCGACGATCTTCAACGCGCGGCCCATCCCGCCACAGATTTCCATCCAGAAACATGTCACGGGCCACGGCCCGCCCGTCCACGCCCACGAAGAAATAGCCACCAAGCGGATCTTCCGGCGTTCCGGGCACGAACTCCCCTGCCCCTGAGAGGGCTGGACGGATGCGCGGGGGGCCGAAGCTCGAATTCAGGTCCCATCCGATTCGCGCCGTCAGGCCTGCAGATCCATATGTGCGCACATTGCCGAGTGCGACTCCTAAGTGCGCTCCAAAATCAGTCTCCAGCCCGAGTGGCAAGTTTGGCCCGTCAAACATCTGCATCCGCTGCGCAATGACTTCGATTCCCGGCTCATCCTTCAGCTGGTGATCCCACCCTTTCGCAGTCGCAACTCCAATAATCTCGTGCCACGTGTTTTGCACAAATTCGCCGGCCGCCGATGGTCCGACGACACCAAGATTGACCTGCAGAGTGTCCTGAGTGTTTTCGCTGCTGGCAGCCACGGTCGATGACAGGGCGAGCCACGCTGCATACGGCCGGTCGGTCGGGTCGGGTGTAAACGTCTGAATGTCTTCGGGAGTGAATATGGCATGTGAAATGGCAAAGCCTTGCCGGAGTTCGGTACGATCCAGATCAATCCACGGCAGACGATCGGCGACCCATTCGAGACCAGGATGAACATTGTCGGCGCCGGACACGCGCTCTATGCGAAGTCCGTTCGAATAATTGCGATCCGTGCCACCGCCGAAGAAATCATTTTCCGTCGAGAAAGACACTACCGCAGGTTTGCGCGGAACAGTCGGCTCACCCTCCTGCGCGTGCGTCGACGGAGCATACAGAAAAGCTGCGACCAGGGCCGCAGCTTGGATGAGAGGGAATCGAGCCTGCATGGGCGTCGATTAGCAGCTAACGACGCATCGTGAAACTAACACCTGCGAAATCTTCAGTCTCGCTGATGCTGACATTCCGGTCTGAATACTTCACTTCACGGCGAATATAACTGAGCGACAGTTCGCCTCCGCCGCGCTGCACGGATACGCCTGCTTGAAGATCACCGACGGTGACCTGGTCCGTGAGCGACATGTCGCCGAGGCTTGGGCGGAACCCGTTGGCATCGGCATCCCATACAAGCGCCTCCCCGTCAGCACCCGCGAAGACGTACCAGCCCTGAGGCTGTCCGTTGCGGTCAAGCAGGTCAAAATCCTGACCAATTCGAACTTCACCGCCAACCCGGCGCGTAAGGACTTCGCCCTCTTCCCGGACCGCAATACGTGGCGCAAGGCCGACATCAAAACTGAGGCCAGTCACCTCCTTCGGCGCGGAAATAGCGATCTCGGCGGCGATATTCTTTTCCAGCTGGCCCGGACGCGAGAGTGCAGCCCGGCTGCGCTCGGCGGCCACAGCGACGAGCGTCTCACTGGTCCCCCAGTCGACGCGCGTATTGTTTGGCACTCCAAACTCGGCATTGGGGTGAGAGCGGTAGTCAATGGGCTGGTCGGCAATCATCTGCGCCGCGACTGTATTCGTCGCTTCAAGCGGTACGCCACTAAACCGGGCCGAGGGTGCGCTAAATACGTGGACGGAAGCTGCATTGGGGACGGAGTTGGGCGCATAATTGGCTGGCGCGGCCATCTGCATGCCGAGTGTTGGAGGCGCAACAGGTTCGGAGCGTACTTGCTCATGTGGAGACGTCGATACGCATCCCTGGCACGCCATCGTGATGACTGCGGAAGAAATTGCAAATGCCATCTGCCTTATACCTCTCATGCCTTCATCCCTGAGAACTCGTCTATTCAAGGATTAGACCGTTTGACGATTAACTTAGCATAAAGAACTCGTCCGTCTCAAACGCCAATGGGCCGAATTCCATTAATTCTTCTCGTCATAACTCGCCTGTGTAGTGTTTGTTCCAGAACCCGGTAAAATTGTGTTTTTTCGGTGTCATTTGACTGATTTCCGGGTCATCGGCGCCGTTAACCAGCTGTAAAATTTCATGAAATTGTTCGGCTTATTCGATCACAAATGCCTTAATCTCTGCCTTCAGCCAGTTCCATGCAAAAAAGGCCGGGGCCCCACGAGGCACCGGCCTTTTGTTATATGCCTATTTCGAGTCGCAGCCTTATTGGCAGGCAAGACACTCGTCATAATCGGTATTCGGGGTGTCCATTTTCTGAACTTCAGACTTCTCAGACCCGGCAAATGCCGCGCGCTGTACCGATTTGGAGCGGCAATAATAAAGCGATTTGAGCCCGCGCTCCCACGCCGTCCAGTGCAGCATGTGAAGGTCCCATTTGGCGATGTCGCCCGGAAGGAACAGGTTCAGGGACTGCGACTGGCAGATATAAGGCGTGCGGTCGGCCGCCAGTTCGATGATCCAGCGCTGGTCGATTTCGAACGCCGTCTTGAACACAGATTTCTCATGTTCGTCCAGGCATTCGAGATGCTGGATGGAGCCTTCATGCTCGAGAATTGAGGTCCAGACCTCGTCCGTGTCCATATCCTTGCTGGCCAGAAGACGCTGGAGCTGTTGGTTCTTCACGGTGAAGGAACCTGACAGCGTTTTGTGGGTGTAGACGTTTGCCGGGATTGGCTCAATGCCAGCCGACGTTCCACCACAGATGATCGAGATCGATGCTGTTGGGGCCACGGCCATCTTGTGGCTGAAACGGGCCATCATGCCGACGTCACGGGCATCCTCACAGGGCCCCCGTTCTTTGGCGAGCTTGACAGAAGCCGCATCGGCACCCTGCCGGATGTGCTTGAACATCTTCTCGTTCCAGACTTTCGACATGGCGCTTTCCAGCGGCACATTCATTGTCTGCAGGAAGGAGTGGAAACCCATCAGGCCGAGACCGACCGAACGCTCACGCTTCGCGGAGTAGACAGCTCGGGCCATTTCCGGCGGCGCGCGCTCGATGAAGTCTTCAAGCACATTGTCGAGGAAGCGGAAGATGTCTTCGATGAAGGTCTCATCCTTGGACCATTCGAGATACTTCTCGGCATTGACCGAAGACAGGCAGCACACAGCGGTGCGATCCTGGCCGGCATGGTCGACACCGGTTGGCAAGGTAATCTCGGAGCAGAGATTGGACTGCGTGACCTTCAGGCCAAGCTTGCGCTGGTGAGCAGGCATGGCGTTGTTCACGGTGTCGGTGAATAACAGGTATGGCTCACCAGTCTGCATGCGCAGCTCAAGAATTTTCTGCCACAATTTGCGAGCATTGATCGTCCGGATAACTTCCTTCGACTTCGGACTGATCAGGCCGTAGTCCTCGTCATTTTTCACCGCTTCCATGAAGTCGTCGGTGATGTTGATACCATGATGCAGATTCAGGGACTTCCGGTTGAAGTCACCGGACGCCTTGCGGATTTCGAGAAACTCTTCGATTTCCGGGTGGTGGACATCAATGTAACAAGCGGCCGAGCCACGGCGCAGCGAGCCTTGGCTGATCGCCAGCGTCAAGGAATCCATGACACGAATGAATGGGATGATTCCGGAGGTCTGACCGTTCTGACCAACCTTCTCGCCAATCGAGCGGACATTGCCCCAATAGGTTCCGATGCCGCCGCCATTTGATGCGAGCCAGACATTCTCGGTCCAGGTCTCAACGATATCGTCCAGCGAGTCGCCAACCTGGTTCAGGAAGCAGGAAATGGGGAGGCCGCGTGCCGCGCCACCGTTCGAAAGAACAGGCGTCGCAGGCATGAACCAGAGCTTGGACATATAATCGTACAGGCGCTGAGCGTGCTCGGTGTCGTCGGCGAAGGCCAGCGAAACGCGGGCGAACATGTCCTGATAGGATTCGCCGGGCAGCAAATAGCGATCCTGGAGCGTCTTCTTGCCGAATTCGGTCAGAAGGGAATCACGCGACGGATCCATCACGATGGGGCTGCCTTCAACAACGCGCAGCAGGCCTTCCACTCCAGCCTTGGGCTTACCCTTGCGGAGCGCAGATTTAGACACAGTTTTTGCCTCGGTCGCAGACATAAGAGCAGCCCTTCAGAATCGATAGATACATATAGGTCCGGAAGCCCCTGAAAGCCAGATATTGCTCTCAACCCCGTTCCTGACACAAGATATAGTGTCTGAAGGTTAATATCGGGTCAACGGGCCGTGTCTCTAAAACGTCAAATTTGCCGTGGAATTCTGGTTAATCAATGATTAACACACCCACCGATGGCCCGCCAGTATTGGCCTTTCAGGGACTGCACAAATCTGCACCACAAACCTCTTTTCAGATTGGTCCAATTTTACCTCTTGGAAGATCAATCGACAGAGATTCAGTTAACGCGGAGTGACGATTCCTCAACCGATTGGTTCGACCTGTTGAGACAATCACTAACTACCACCGTGCATTATGGTCTCATTGGTCCAATTCTGACCTGCGAGAGGATACCATGCTGAACTGGCTAAAGAATCAGACCCTGGAGAACTGGGCCAACGCGCCCATCGTGAATGACGGGGAAACGGTAATCGACGCCCCCGCCGCAGAGATCTTTGAGCGACTGGACCTCGCCTCACCAAGCAATGCCCTGCGCCAGCGCGGCTTTGTCTTCGGTGCCGGCAACCCTGCCTACGACATTTTCGAGGCCAGCGACCCAGACCAGCCCGATGTCACGCTCGTCTTCGAAGTTACCGAATCCCGCCCGCGCAAACGCTATTGCTATCGCACGACCGCGCGGTCGTCGGACGAGCACTGTGCGGTGCTTGAATCATCTTGCGAGTTCACAATCGTCCCGCAAAAGGATGGTCGGCATCTGTTGCACCTTCAGGAGACCAGCACACTGACCCCGGGGCTCGACCGCAATCAATACATTCTGGAGCGCGCGAAGCTGAACTTCTCTGTGTTCCGGACATTGGCGCGCCTGAGGCTGCACCTCGAGCTGGGCACAGACCTGCGCAACATCAATTGATTGAATTTCATGGGTAAGGCGGAGACAGACGAGCGACCCGGGCGAAAAAACTCGTTGGGGCTGCTTCGTTCCCGACCTGACCCGATTGGCGAGCGACCCGTCCGCCGCCTGCCTCCTGCCGGTTATATGCGCCGAGCGGCCGCTCGGTGCAAGGGCCAGCGTCCACCCCGAAACACTTAACCCCTCCTCCAATATCGTGTTAGCCTTTCGGCACAGGGTTCTTGGAGGGATACTCAATGAAACTTCACCAAATTTGCGCCGCTGCAGGCCTGACGGCGGCTTTGGCCGTCACTTCGGCAATTGCTCAGGAAGAAACGGCTGAAGACAGCAAGCGCTTCACCGCAGAGCGCGTCTTCGACATCGAGTATGCGACCAACCCGCAGATCTCGCCAGACGGCAAGACCATTATCTATGTCCGCCACAGCATGGACCGGATGACAGACCGCGACACGGGTCATCTATGGATTATTGATATTGAGAGTGGTGCCCAGCGTCCCCTGCTCGGTGCGGGCGGCAGTGCAGGGGCGCCAAGCTGGTCGCCCGATGGCTCCCGCGTCCTCTACACGAGCACAGCGAACGGAAAGCCCGAGTTGAAACTCGTTTATATGGACACCGGCTTGTCCTATTCGCTTGCACAGTTCACGGAGAGCCCATCAGGCGCCACTTGGTCTCCCGACGGCCGCAACATCGCCTTCTCCATGTTCGTACCAGGCGACAAGCCGGGCTTCGCGACGCCGCCGAAACAGCCCGAGGGCGCGAAATGGGCTGATCCGGTAAAGGTGATTGACGATCTGACCTTCCGGTTTGACGGTGCCGGCTATCTTGAAGATGGCGCGGACCAGGTCTTCGTACTGCCTGCAGAAGGCGGAACACCGCGACAAGTGACGACAGGCGAAGCCGACATGGGCGGTCAAGCCTGGCTCGACAATGATACGCTGCTCGTCACGGGCAATCTGGCTGACGACCGCGACATGGACCCCATTGAGAGCGAGATATATTCGGTCGAACTGTCCAACCTCCAGATCACGCCCCTCACCTCACGCGACGGGCCGGATTTTGCCGCCACGCCCTCACCGGACGGACGCGCCATTGCCTTTCTCGGCTACGATGACGAGCTGAAATCCTACCAGCAGAACCACCTTTATGTGATGGGCCCGGATGGCTCGGGCGTTCGTGAACTCCTGTCAGGCTTTCCCGGATCGCCTGGCCAGATCGAATGGGCACCGGATGGCAAAAGCCTCTTCATGCTGTTTGAGGACCATGGCGTCCTTACGCTGAACGAGCTGGATCTTCAGGGTCGCCTTACCCAGGTGGTCACGGGGATCGGCGGCACATCCATCGGCCGCCCCTATGCAGGTGGCAGTTTTTCGGTGGCAAAATCGGGTCGGCGCGAACAGATTGCTTATACAGCAGGATTTACAGATCGGCCCGCTGAAGTCGCCACGATCCGGTCGGATGGAAAGAATGGACGCATCCTGACGGAATTGAATTCCGATGTGCTGCCTTATCTCGACATGGCACCCATTGAAGAACTGAAAGTTGCGTCCAGCCATGACGGCCTCGAGATCGAGGCCTGGGTTGCCCTGCCCCCGAATTTCACGGCGGATGGCAGCTTCCCGCTCATCCTCGAAATCCATGGCGGACCGTTCTCCATGTACGGCCCCTTCTTCGCCAGCGAGATTCAGCGCTATGCTGCCGAGGGATATGTCACCGTCTATGTGAACCCACGCGGGTCGACCGGATACGGAGAAGAATTCGCCCAGGCCATCGACCAAGCCTATCCGGGTTATGACTATGATGACCTCATGAGCGTGGTCGACGAACTCGTCGCACGTAAATATGCGGATCCTGATCGTCTGTTTGTAACCGGTGGTTCTGGAGGCGGCATCCTGACGGCGTGGATCGTCACCAAGACGGACCGCTTTGCCGCGGCTGCCTCCATCAAACCGGTGATCAACTGGATGACGATGGCGCTTGCCGGTGACATTGCGCAATTTGTCCGGCGTCACTGGATACGTGAAGATCCGTGGTCCAATCCGGACGCCTTCCTGAAGCTTTCTCCAATCTCGTATGTCGATCAAGTCGTCACGCCGACTCTGGTCATGGTTGGCGAAGAAGACTGGCGAACCCCGACCTGGGAAGCAGAGCAGTTCTACACCGCCCTCAAGATGAATGACGTAGACACCGCGCTCATCCGCGTGCCCGGGTCCTCGCACTATATTGCAGGTCGACCGAGCCGCCTGATTGCAAAAACCGACAATATCATGGGGTGGTTCGCCAAATATGATCCGGCCAAAATCGATGCGGAATCGGAGGGAGAATAGTCCCGAACCAGAATACCGTTCACGTTAAATCGTGAACGGTATTCTGGTGCTATAACCCCTTCAAATTGAGAGAAATTTGCGACTTCCCGCCCCGACCGACCGTGCGGGAAGTCCGATGGCACCCCTTTTGCATTGCCTCGCGTGTCTAACGGGACGAAAGCAGGTCAGGGGGCCTGGACATGCTGCACAGTATCAATTTGCTCAGGACATTGTCCTGCTACGCTATTGCGATCTTCCATGTACGGGCGTTCGTGCATTCTCATTCGGACACTGTGCACCTGACCTTTTCTGCTGCGCCTGGATTTCACCTGTTCCTTGCGATCAGTGGCTTTATTCTGGTCTACATCACGCGCCCCGATGACACGCCCCTGAACTTCATGATGAAGCGCACCGTGCGAATTGTGCCCCTCTACTGGGCGGCAACGACATTGACCCTGCTCCTCGCCTTGGCACGCCCGTGGCTCTTCCACGAGGCTGATACGTCCCTGTCCTCTATCGTGAGCAGCTATCTGTTCCTTCCACACTATGATCTGGGCGGCGATATCCAGCCAATCCTGTTCGTGGGCTGGACGCTTGGCTATATCATGCTGTTCTACTTGCTTTTCTCACTGTCGCTATTCGTGCCGGAGCGCGTGCAAGTTCCCGCCGCCATCCTCATGACCATTGGCGTGATCGCTGGCGCACAACTATTGCCCGCAGGTCCCTATCGCGAATTCTACGGAAACCCGATCCTTCTGGAATTCGCCATGGGCTGCATCATGGGGCTCGCTTTGCGCCAGAAGGCCGTCCAGGAATTTGTGAAGCGAACGCCCATGTGGCCCATTGGCCTGATCGGAATCGTGGGCTTTGCCATCGCCATGAACACCACCTTGCCGTCTTGGGGGCGGATGGGTGTCTATGCTGTTTCCAGTGCGCTCGTCGTGTTTGCCTGCGCCGGACAAGATCTCTTCCGCAAGCCGCTGAATAATGACTTCCTGTCGATGGGCGGCAAGATCAGCTATGGGATCTTCCTGATCCACCCCTTGCTAATGACAGCATTTGGTGTCGCGTTGTTCCGCCTTACCAGCAATGACTGGGTCGCGACCATTCTCCTGTTCGCAACCGTGCTGCCCCTTACTTCCGTTCTGGCTTATCTCAGCTTCCGCTATTTCGAGACGCCGACAAATACATGGCTGCGCAAGGCGTTCCACCTGTCAAAGCTTCCGCCAAAATCAGCGCGGGGCGAGGCGGCGAATATGCGGCCGACGGTCGTGTAGGGTTTGCTCTTACTCGCTTGTCGCGGTCTCATCCCGACGACGTGTCTTGGCAACGCCGGTAATAATACCGAAGCCAATCAGCACAATGGCACCTGTGCCGATCCAGACCGGCGGGGCACCAAGCAGAAAGGCAGCATAAGCAAGCCCTGATACGAGGATCAGGAAACCGATCAGGTAAATTCCGAAAGACGACATTGCGCGCTCCAGTGCTTCTAAAACATCTGGAGACACAACGTAGCCAATGCAGACCGGTTCCCCGGCCCGCATCAGCAATCTGACTTAGTCGCCCTTCTTGGCCGCGCGCTTGCGCTCATGCGGGTCAAGATAGACCTTGCGCAGCCGGATGTTCTCCGGCGTCACCTCAACGAGTTCGTCATCGGCGATATAAGCCAGCGACTTTTCCAGCGTCATCTGCAGTGGCGGCGTCAAACGCACAGCCTCATCAGTACCGGACGCGCGGACGTTGGATAGCTTCTTGCCCTTCAGCACGTTCACTTCGAGATCATTGTCGCGATTGTGCTCGCCAACAATCATCCCGCCATACACCTTGTTGCCCGGATGGATCATCATTGGACCACGATCTTCCAGGTTCCAAAGCGCGAAGGCGACTGCTTCACCCTGCTCCATGGCGATCAGAACGCCCGTATGGCGCCCCTGGATCTTGCCCTTGTGCGGGGCGTATTCGTGGAAGACGCGGTTCATGATCGCGGTGCCGCGCGTGTCGGACAGCAACTCGCCCTGATAACCGATCAGGCCGCGTGTCGGCGCATGGAAAATCATGCGCGTACGACCGACACCCGACGGGCGCATGTCCAGCATGTCGGCCTTGCGCTCAGACAGTTTCTGCACGACCACGCCGGAATGCTCGTCATCCACATCGATGACGACTTCCTCGATCGGCTCAAGCTTCTCGCCGTTCGGGCCTTCCTGCATCACGACTTGCGGACGTGAGACGCCCAGTTCAAAGCCTTCGCGGCGCATCGTTTCGATCAAGACGGCCAGTTGGAGCTCGCCGCGCCCGGAGACGGTGAACGCCTCGGCGTCGGTCGCACGCTCGACCTTGAGGGCCACATTGCCTTCGGCCTCTTTCAGCAGGCGGTCCCAGATCATCCGGCTGGTGACTTTCGTACCTTCGGTACCGGCCAGCGGAGAATCATTGACGCGGAACGTCATGGAGATGGTTGGCGGATCGATAGGTTGCGCTTCGATCGGCTCGCTGACGGAAGGATCACAGAATGTGTCGGCCACGTTGGCCTTCGTCGTACCCGCAAGGGACACAATATCGCCAGCTTGCGCTTCGTCGACCGGCACACGGTCCAGGCCGCGGAACGCCAGCACTTTGGAGACGCGGGTCTGCTCGACCAGTTCGCCGTCACGGTTCAGCACCTTGATGGACTGGTTCGGCTTGATCGTGCCGGACGAGACGCGGCCCGTCAGGATGCGGCCGAGAAACGGATCGGAAGAAATCGTTGTGGCGAGGAAGCGGAACGGTCCCTCTTCCACTTTTGGTACGGGCACATGATCAACAACCATCTGGAACAGGGAATCCATGTTCTCGGTCTGGTTCTCATATTCGGTATTCATCCAGCCCTGCTTGGCCGAGCCGTAGAGGATCGGGAAGTCGAGCTGCTCGTCATTGGCGTCGAGCGCGGCGAACAGATCGAATACCTCGTTGATCACCTCGTCGGCGCGCGCGTCGGGTCGGTCGATTTTGTTGACGGCGACGATCGGGCGAAGACCGACCTTGAGCGCCTTGCCGACGACGAACTTGGTTTGCGGCATCGGCCCTTCGGCCGCATCGACCAGCACGATGGCGCCGTCGACCATCGACAGGATGCGTTCCACCTCGCCGCCGAAATCGGCATGGCCGGGCGTGTCAACGATGTTAATGCGCGTCTCCTTCCACTCGACCGAGGTGGCCTTGGCGAGGATGGTGATGCCGCGTTCCTTCTCCAGGTCGTTGGAGTCCATGGCGCGTTCGCTGACGCGCTGGTGTTCGCGCAAGGCGCCGGATTGTTTCAGCAGCGCGTCGACCAACGTGGTCTTGCCATGGTCGACGTGCGCGATGATCGCGATATTGCGGATGTTCATGTGTCTCTCGGGGGCTTCGGGGACGCTTCCTTTTGCCGCGCCCGTTTCGGTGCGGCGCTCTTACAGGCTTTTTCGCATCTGCGAAAGGGGCTTCCCGCTCCAGCCGTTCCGTCTGGCTGCCAAATATCGCTCTCGTCGGAGATATGAAGAAATTTACGGAACATTTACGAATTTCGCGCGTCATGCGTTCATGAATAATCAACCACCCGTGCAAACCCGCCACACAAGGCGGGGCGTGGCCATGATAACGGCGCTCGTCGTTGCGCTCGGCATACCGGGCATGCTGGCGGCCAGCCCGCCTTCGCCGCGCGACGGGGGCGATATCGCGTTGGATTACCCGGGCGGGATGCCCGAGGAGATGGAGGCGTCGGTCGCCTGGGTCGATCCGGTCGTAACCGGGCCGGTTTCCGACGATTTCAGGCGCCGCCGCGCGGCGTCGGGCTGCGACGACGCGGTGTGGCCCGATATTCCGAAAGCCTGTTTCCCCGATTAAGTCGATTCTGCTCCAGATCCGGGCTGCGTGCCAGCCAGAAGCCGACAAGGCCTGGTCTTCGAAACGCGCACGCTGCCGCCCGGCTCTTCTGCCGCCCTGAAAGGGGTGAGCCTGTCTCACGTGAAACAGGAGCCGGGCCTGCCGGTCCCATGATCATGCCGCGGCCGTCGCCGCGCGCAGCATCATCAGTTCGCCGATATTCTCCATCGTGACATAGCCGAGAAAACGCTCATCGCCGTCGACGATCGCGACCGCCGGCGCACCGCTTTTCTGCAGCGCCTCGAGCGCAGCGTCGAGCCCGCCATCGTCGCGCAGGGACGGGATGTCGCGCACCATCGCCTCGATCGCCGGTGCGTCGCCGCCGCCGTCGCGCATGCCTTCGACAAGCCCGGCGCGGGTAAGCACGCCGCGCAGCCTGCCGCCGCCGTCCAGCACCGGAAATTCGTGCTGGGTGGTGCGCAACAACAGTTCGGCGGCATGCGACAAGGTCGCGGTCGGGCCCAGCGCCTCGTAAGAGGTGATCATGGCGTCGCGGATCGCGACCGAACGCGCCGCGTCCTGCAGCCCGACGACCTGGGTTTCCGCGGTCGCGGCGAGATAAACGAAGATCGCGACAAAGATCAAAAGCGGATTGCCGCCGACAAGGCCGAGAAACCCGAACGCAAAGGCCGCGAACTGGCCGACCGTGCCGGCGATTTGGGTGGCGCGCACACGCGGATAGCGCGTGGCCAGCAACGCCCGCAGCACCCGGCCGCCATCCATCGGGAAGGCGGGAATCAGGTTGAACAGGACAAGCACGACGTTGACCGCCGCCAGCCGGGCCACAAACCCGCCGGCGGGGTCCTCCATCGCCGCCAACGTGCCCGTATCGACGCGGGCGCCGAGAATCAGGAACAACACCGCCGCGATCACGACATTGACCATCGGTCCGGCGAGTGCGACGACGATCTCTTCAGACGGTTTTTCGGGCATGCGCTCCAGTTCGGCGACGCCGCCGATCGGCAACAGCGTGATGCGCGGTGTGGCGATGCCATAGCGTCGGGCCGCGACCGCGTGGCCGAGCTCGTGCAGGACCACGCAGGCGAAGATCGCAACCACGAAGGTGATGCCTTCCAGGGCCGCTGCCGAGCCGCCATGCTGGAAATGCGCGATCCCGATCCACAAAAGCAGCAGGAAGAAGGTGAGGTGGATGCGAATCTCGCTGCCGGCCAGCCGGCCAATCGGGAAGGACCATTGCATGGGATGCTCCTGCGGTGGTTGTGGCCTGACGGGGCGCGTGCTCAATATAGACCGGTTTTCATATCCTGTGCGACAGTCCGGCACGGTTCGCCGGCTCTGTGTTAGGGATGCGGCGAGAAGCGGCCTGGGGCGGCGTCTGTGGCCGCAAGAACGCCGCAGGGCGATGACCGGAAAGGGAGGCGCGGATGCAGAAACTTCAGTCGCAGGGCGTGCACCACATCACGCTGGTGGGTGCGGACCGGCAAACCTCGATCGACTTTTGGGAGGGCGTGCTCGGCATGCCGTTCGTTTTCGAACAGCCGAATCTCGACAGGGCGAGCGAGAGCCATCTCTATTTCGATCCGGGCGACGGCCGGCTGATCACCATCTTCACCGACGAAAGCCGCAAACCCGACCCGGATCGCACGCCGACCGAGCCCGGCTGCGTGCACCACATCGCCTTTTCGGTGTCGCGCGCCACTTTTCTGCAAGCGGTGGACCGGCTCGACGACCGCAAGATCGACCATAGCGGGGTCAAGGATCGCGGCTTCATGGACTCGATCTATTTCAAGGACCCACTCGGGCTGTTGATCGAACTGGCCTGCTACCGGTTCGAGCCGCCGCAGGGTTTCTGCCATGCCGACGTGCTGATGGCCGCGCATGAAATCCGGGTCGCGCGCGGCGACTACAACATCGCCGCCGTGCATCTCGCCGACGCGATCGAGGCGCTGGTGGCGCGCG